>JAGQHN010000196.1 GCA_020431825.1 Trueperaceae bacterium
CCTGAATTATCTGTGTTTAAAGCGGAGTTAATGAAGAGAGCATCTGACCCCGAACATTTTATAGCTATTGCCAAAGTAGTAGAAGCTGAAAATGAAGCAGCCAAAGGCGAAAAAGGGGACAAGAATAAAGTTTTAGCTGCTCTTAAAGCTGTTGGCAAATGGGGTGTAGATACTGCAACTGACATTGGCAAAGGGGTTGCCGAAGCCTATATAAAAGCCTCTATGGGTTTACCTTAAGGATTGTCTTGATTAGTTTACCAACCATTAGTCGCATTGAAACTGCTTATAAAACCATAGACCCAGTATTTTTAAATTCTCCTCAATTTGAACTGGATAGTCTAAATGAACTGTTGGGGTTTCGCCTCATCAATAAGCTCGAGACCTTAAACCCAATACGCTCTTTTAAAGGTCGGGGTACGGACTGGCTTATCTCTCAGGCGGATAAAGTTCAGCCGCTGGTGTGTGCCTCGGCTGGTAACTTTGGTCAGGGCATGGCTTACTGTGCACGAAAACTCGGCATTCCTATGACTGTGTTTGCCTCAGAAAAGGCTAACCCACTTAAGCTAGAGAAAATGCGTGCTTTTGGTGCAGAGGTAAAACTTGCCGGGCAAGATTTTGATGCTGCCAAGGCCGAGGCAAGAAGCTATGCTGCAAAAATCGGCGCTCGCTTTGTTGAAGATAGCAAAGATATAGAAACCGCCGAAGGCGCTGGCACAATAGGGCTCGAGCTATTAAACTTTCCTGTTTCCTTTGACGCGGTACTGGTTCCTGTTGGAAACGGTGCACTCATCAATGGTATAGGTGCCTACTTCAAAGCTAAAAGCCCTACTAGCAAGATTATAGGACTTGTAGCAGAAAAAGCACCTTCAATGGAACTTTCGTGGCAGCAAAAGAAAATTATTGAAACAGACACTGCAGATACTATTGCTGATGGTATAGCGGTGCGCATACCTGTGCCCGAGGCCGTTTATGCTATGGCGCATACCGTAGATGAAATGGTAGAGCTTTCTGAAGCCGACATTATGGCGGCAATGCGCCTGGGTCATGAACAGCTTGGGCTGGTGCTCGAGCCTTCAGGTGCGGTCGGTCTGGCGGCTGCCCAGAAATATAAAGACCGCTTTCAAGGGCAAATGCTGGCAACTATTTACTGCGGTAGCAATCTCTCCGCTGAGCAAATGAAACAGTATCTCGCCTGAGTATGGAAGAAAGCACGCTGTATGTCGTTGCGGTTGCTGCCGTCATTATCAAAGAAGGCAAGGTTTTAGCCATGCGCCGTGCCCTAACTAAAGACGCTGGTCCAGGTCTCTGGGAAACGCTGTCAGGTCGGGTTCAACTTGGGGAAGAACCTTTTGATGCTGTAAAACGAGAAATCGCCGAAGAGTGTAGCCTCGAGGTAAGGCTCGAGGCCAATCCCTATACGGTTTATCAGGCAAGCCGACTTGATAAGCCTATGATGGTTATTATTTACCGGGCAGAGTATCTTTCTGGTGAAGTGCAAATGAGCGAGGAGCATGATGCTTACGCCTGGCTAAGTGCCGCTGAGTTTGCTAAACGTAGCTCTTTACAAAAACTGGTAGATGTGGTGGCAGAAATCCTCAGTTAGTTTTAGTCTTACTATGAAGAGCATAAGGACCCGCTTCGTCACTACCCAAATGCATAACCTGAAAATCAGCCATAAGGTTTTCCAGTAGGGCCAGCAGACTGCTATCTGCCATGATGGTTAGCGTTTCTGGAACTTCTGGGTAAACAAGCTGTCTTAACTGACCTAAGCTCAAGGGCTTTTCTGTCAGGGCTTTTCTGACTTGCTCGAGCCTTGCCAGTCGGTGAGACCGCATTTCGTTAAGCTTGTTATAAGGGTTATGTATAGCTTCACCATGACCAGGCGCAAGCACCTTTATTTTTAGCTTTCGCAGTTTATCAATACTTTTCAGATAATCCTTTATGTTGCCTTCAGGTTTACCAATCCAGGTTGAGCCTTTACCTGCGACCAAATCGCCTGCCAAAACGACTCCTTCTTCTGGTAGATAATAGCTGAGATGCCCCGGGCTGTGTCCTGGCGTAAAAATGGCCTGGATGATTTTGTTCCCGACCATTAGTTTGCGGTCATCAGCCAGGATATTAAGGCATTTAAAATGCTCAACCTGATGATATTCGTTACCATGAACATAAAGGGCAATCTCAGGATAGGCTGATTGCAACAGGTCTAGTCCTTCACAGTGATCGTTGTGTGTATGCGTGAGGAGAACGGCTTTGAGAAATGAGACTTTGAAGGACTCGAGAGTCGCTTTAATAAAATTCAGGCTTGAAGCATCGTAGAATCCTGCATCCACCAGTACACCAACCCCAGCGTCTTCAATCAGAAAGCTGTTGCTTGTCTCAAACGGGGGAAGGGTGTAACTCGCTAGCTCGAGTCTGTGAACCCCTGGCACAAGCGTTTCTAAAGAGGGCATTTAGAAAGTTTCGTTGATATAGCGCAGTGCCATTTTGAGGGCAGATTCCGAGCTGCTTTCTATATCAGGCACTACACCAACCCCTTCCCAGGTTGGCCCTCCTATGGGTGCAAGTACGCCCGTAGCAATCCAGGCTTGTGACCCGTCACGAAGGCAAAAGGGCATCACTGCTTCGACATTGCCTGCACTGGCTTCCCCTACGATGGTAGCCCTCTCTCGCTTTTGCAGCGCACCTGCTAAGCCTTCGGCGGCACTATTCACTCCTCCATCAATCAAAATGAGCAGCGGGTCTTCGGTTTCAGGATTACCTATCGCCGGATAAGGCAGGGGTAGGGTCCAGTTGGTTATGGTGCGCCACAAAAAACCCGTGGTAAAAACACCCGCAATTTGCATCATAGAGACGAGGCGACCCCCAGGATTACCGCGCATATCCAGGATATAACTATCTGCTCCGGCGAGCTCGAGCGCCTTAACGGCGTCTCGCACATGGCTTGCCACATAATCAGAGGCCAGATCTGGCAGTTCTATATAGCCAATATGCCCTTCCAGCAGTTCATAACTCACGTGTCCTAATTTTCCCTGAGTCGCCTGAGCAAAAACGCCCAGGCAGGGTAGGTCGCCGTAGCTTGCTCGTATTTCTAAAACCTTGTCAGGCGGCACAAAAACCGAGTGATGATCACCTATCTCGTCATACATGCGCTCGAGTACTGCATAAAATTCGGCTTCATCTTTAGCGGCCAGGGCCTCCGGCTCATACTCCTGCCGTACTTCATTCCAGTCGACACTCAGGCGTGACAAATCCCAGTAGCGCTCATTAATGAGGCGCCAGGCGGTATCAAAGCGCCCAGCAAAGTCCTGAGCCAAAGCGAAAGAACTCAAAAACAAGAAAACAACCACATAGCGTAAAACCATGCGTTAAAGTCTAGCCTTTGTACGTTTTAGAAGCAGAGAGCTAGCTTACTCGTCTAATGGTCAAGCGCCATCATTTCTTCGGCGTATTGCTCGAGCATTTCATCTGTTACCACAACTTTTTGAGCACCCACGGCAGTGGTGTTAAGGGCACCAGCGACATTACCGAGGAGTGCGGCATGCTGTAAGTCATGACCCGTTAAGATGCCATGAGCAAAGGCTGCAGTGTAGTAGTCACCAGCACCTGTTGAGTCAAGTACACCATCTATTTCAAGGGCTTCAACCAGTTCGTTGAGTTCAGGGGTAACGACTATCGAACCCATTTCGCCAACTTTGACGATGACCCGCTGAATGCCCTCGAGTGCTAACTCTTCAATCGCATCAGAAATAGAATCTTGCCCGGTCAGGGTATATAGCTCTTTTTGATTCATAAGAATGTAATCGACATTTTGTACCAGGGAGATAAGGCGGTCTTGTAGAGCATTAACCGCACCACTGCCCATATCTATAAAGGTCGTTAGCCCGGCTTGTCTCGCAATACTTAACGCCTTAACCGCATATTCTCGCTGTAAACCACCCACCAGACTGTAGGCACTCATCACCAGAGCGTCACAGGATGTAATGGCATCGGCTTTTAAATAAGCTGCGTCCAGATTGCGACTTGCTCCCGTTGAACTAATCATGGTGCGCTGGGCGTCAGGAGTGATAAGCAAAATAACGCTACCCGTTTGTAAATCTGGGTCACGCTGCACCTGACTTATATCAACCCCAGCCTCGAGCACATTTTTTAGCGCCAATTCTGAAAAAGGGCCTTTCCCTATACAGGTGGCAATCGTTACCTCATGGCCTAATCTTGCCAGTGCCGTTGCAATGGTGCCACCTGCACCACCCGGCTCAGTGACGGCTCGAGTTACGGTTACTTCCCCACCTGCTTCTGGTAGGGCTTTTACAAAATACATCAGGTCAGCGGTAACATCACCGACTACAAAAAACTTAGACATTAACCTCTCCCACAGTTAGAGGATAGTCCTCCTGCAAACCATGCGCCTTTTAACATAACGAACTCCAGAACGTTGCATTCACGCTTCAGCAAGAAGCCTATATTTAGAGCTTCCTATTACTTTACACTACTTTATCAAGCTGAGTGTAAGCTGAATTTAAGCCAGAAGATGAAATAGGTTTTTAAAATCATCAAGCTCTAACGCTTCGGCTCTTATTTTATCATCATACTTCAGTTGCGACAACGCTGATTGTACATCTGTTAAAAGATAGCCCATCATTTGCAAATTCTTCTTTAAGGTTTTTCGGCGATAACGAAAGGTTTCATGCACAAAGTCGATAAACTTCTGGTCATAAGTAAGGTTTTTATTGACGGAAAGTTCGACAATGCTACTGGTGACCTCTGGAGCGGGCATAAAGGAGCCAGGTTTTACGTCATAGATGCGCTGCGCCTGAGCAAAGTAGCGAATTATGACACTAAGTGCTCCGTAGGCCTTGCTACCTGGCTGAGCGGTAAACCGTTCAGCAACTTCTTTTTGAACCAGAAAGACCAATCTTTTAAAGCGACCCGACTCGAGGGCGCGCATAATCACAGGGGTAGCCACGTTATAAGGTAAGTTTGCTACCATAACGCTAGCTGTGGGCAGGGCTGAGTAGTCAAACGTGAGAGCATCCCTATGAATAATGCTGACATTTTCCAGGTGACCAACGGTTTCTGCCAGTACCGGTAACAGGCGTTCATCAAGCTCGAGAGCGCTTACCTCGGCTCCGGTTTGGGCCAGCGCACGAGTTAAAACACCTAAACCCGGGCCTACTTCAATGACCTTATCTTGAGGTGTCAGTTCGGCAGCGTTAACTATTTTCCCCAAAATAGCCTCATCAACCAGAAAATTTTGTCCAAAGGCTTTATCTGCGCGCAAAGCGTAGCGCTCGAGCAAATCCTTTACGGTAGCTCGAGCGCTTAAGTTTGGTCTCTTTATTTCGGTCACTCAGGCTTCATCTAAACTGATATTTGCCTCAATGAAGTCATTAATCTGGGCTTTAGCCGCTTCAAGACTTATGTCTTGAACTACTGCCAGTTCACTCGAGAGCATGTCTTTGGCATTTTCATGCACTTCGCGCTCGGTAGCAGCCAGGCCTTTTTCCAAATCTCTAAAGGCAAGTACGCCGATGAGTTTAGAAAGTTCATAAGGGTTGGCCCTGGCCAAAATGTCCTGTTCGGCGCGAAAACGGGGGGGCCACTGCTCAGGCAAAGCCAGATCAGCTCGCCTGATAGTCTCCATGATTTTCGCTAGCTCGTTTTCACCGATAGTGAGCCTTAAACCAACTTCCTGCCCCTTTTTTAAGGGCACCAAAACCTCCATGTCACCACGGACAAAGACGATCTTCAAATATTCATGCTCGGTTCCGAGCACCTGGCGTTTGGTTATTTCGTCAATTTTACCTGCACCTTGTGACGGGTAAACCACTTTATCGCCAACTTTAAAAGCCACAATGCTCCTCCTAGTTGCGTAAGCCTACCATAACAGTGGCTGTGGAAAGTGCCACATCTTAACGCCTCGAGCCCTAGCTCAAACGTAAGGCAAATAGCTCTCTTTTTAACTCTGATACTTAATCGAGCATCTTTTTAATGCGCTCTAAGGCTTTATGGATGTTGTCAAGACTGGTTGCATAACTCATACGGACCTGACCTCTGGCTAAAAAGTCCGTTCCAGGGACCACCCCAACATGGGCTTGCTCGAGCATTCTGGTTGCTGCTACCATTTCATCTTCGTCAATCAGGCTAACATCGGTCATGACATAAAAAGCGCCTTGCGGTTTAGGGGTTTTAAGACCCATTTTATTCAAACCTTCAACCAGCACATTGCGGCGTTCTTTATAAGCTTGTTTGGTCATTTCAATAAAGGCATGAGTTTTTTCTGCTTCATTCAG
>JAGQHN010000197.1 GCA_020431825.1 Trueperaceae bacterium
CGATGTTGGCTATAGTTCATTCCTTACTTCATCACACCTTGCCATTTGCTTGGTGTGCGTAAGTCCTATAATAACTGCTTTAAGTGGACAGCCGGTACTTTGCGCTGCCTGTCACGGATCCAATGCCTTACCAGGTACGGGGCAAGAGGGGATTGCGCCCTTAACCGAGGTTTTGCATAGCAGTCACGGAAAAGTTCTGGATCCCAGTAATTTACTCGAGCTTGATGCAAGCACCAACCGAACAGCCTGCTACATGTGTCACCCAGGTTCGCAAACCAAGTGCTTGCGCGGCGCTATGGGTGGTGCTGTAGATGCGAAGGGTGACAGTCTTATGAGCTGTCAGAGTTGCCATGGCAGCATGAGTCTGGTTGGCAGCCATGGACGCACAGGCTGGTTAGATGAACCCAATTGTCAGAGCTGTCACTTCAATGGGCAACGCGAAGTTTCTGTCTTTGATGCCAGTGGGGCTCTGCGGAAAGTGCTCGATACCCGTTTCGCCACCAATCCTGATACACCTAAGTCAGGCTTTTCGCTCTTTCGGTTTAGCAGTGGACACGGGGGCTTGCAGTGCGAAGCTTGCCACGGTTCCACCCACGCTATCTATCCAAGCATAGAGGCCAATGACAATGTGCTAAGCAGCAGCTTGCAGGGTCATGTTGGTACGATAAGTGAATGTGTGAGCTGCCATCAGACCGTACCGTTTACCGCTAATAAAGGGCCACATGGCATGCATAGTACCAACCAGCAGTGGGTAGGTTCGCACGGGGATTATGCCGAACATAATGGGGCGCAAAGCTGTGCTTACTGTCATGGAAGCGACTACCGCGGTAGCTTTCTATCAACCGTTAAAATCAATAAGAGCTTCAGTGCTGAGCACATGACGGTGAGTTTCAAAGCTGGTGACAAGGTCAGTTGTTATAGCTGCCACAATGGTCCTGGGGGCGGGGATGATTAGCCAGTAAAGCAGAACTAAAAATCTTTGCTGCAAGCGGACGAGGTATTCATCGGAATTTCGCACACTTCTTTTAAAGCTCGTCTGCATACCCTTACAATTTGAGGCGAGCTTCTGGGATTACAACTCAAAGAGAGTTAAAGAGACCGGGCATTGAGATTTAAATACTGACTGTACCAGATTTTGTGTAGTTAGGTTAGGGAATGCCCATGCTGCCTGGGTTTGCCTTTCGTCATACACATAAAATCGGACACCTTCATGTCCGACTTAGAGTTTAAGGGTTTGGGGTCTTACGAGGCTTAGCCAAATTGCTCCACCTGATCTCTTTTATAGCCCCACCAGGCCAAAACGCCAAAGACCAGGAAGCTGCCCAGGAGCCATGCCATAGATACCCAGCTTGCACCAATTGGTTGGCCTACATAAAGCGCCACATCATCGGCTTTACCGGCACTGGCCCAGACCAGTTGTCCGTAATGGTAGGTGGGTAAGTAGGGAGCTAGGCGCTGTAAAAAGTCTGGCAGTTGGTTTAACGGGAAGAAAAACCCAGAGACAAAGGCCAGGGGCAAAAAGACCAGGTTACCGATGGCAGAGGCAGCTCGAGGCTTGGTCCAGTAAGCTAAGGCAAAGCCCATGCTGCTAAAGGAGAGACCGCCCAAAAGTAAGCTTAGGCTGAGCTGGAGCCACTCGAGTCCGGCAAGTCTCACCCCACCAAAAAGAACTGCCACCAGAAAGAGCAGTGCCATAATGACAAGTGCAAACAAAATGGCCATAACCAGCTTGCCAGCAAAGTAAACCCAGGCAGGTAAAGGTGAAGCGCGCATAAGCCTGAGCCAGCCGCGTCCCCGTTCCTGAGCTATGTCCACCCCAAAGGTAAAAATGCATAAGCTGACGATGCCATAGGCGGCAAATGAGGCCATCATCAGGCTGCCAATAGTGGTGCCGCCGGGCAGGCTTTCACCCGCGTTGGGCAGGCCGAACATCATAAAAAGGATGGTTGGGATAACGGCAACGCCAATCAAAAACTCGGGCACGCGGAAATTTTGCATAAATTCGCTGTAAATCTGAGCGGCGAGGAGGCTTAAGGGCGTGCTCGAGCGTTTGGCTGTGGGGCTTAGCTGGCGTTTAAAGCTTGGCTGATTGGTGATAAGTTTGGAGGCCATGGTAAATCCTTTCCTTAAGCCTGGGTTCTTGTCAGGCTGACAAAAGCGGCTTCTAAATCAGTGTCGATAACCGTAAGGTCGGTCATGGTGTAATTTTCTAGCATCAAAGATTGCAAAAACGTTTCAGGTTCATTGGTGTAAACAAGTAAGTGACCATTTTGTTTTTCTGCCCGTTCTACGCCCTTAAAGCCTTGGGCGCTTGCTAAACTGAGATCGGTCTTAAGCTTTACGGTTTTGGCGGCAACCAGACGTTTTATGTCCTGAGGACTGCCGTCTTTAAGTACTGCTCCCTGATGCATAACCACAATACGGTCAGCCATTTCATCGGCTTCATCCAGATAATGAGTGCTAAAAAGCACTGTTTTACCCAGAGCTGCAAATTCTTGCAGTTGCTGCCAGAAAATACGTCTGGCGCTTACATCCATAGCAACAGTAGGTTCATCCAGAAAAATAAGATCAGGGTCGCCAATAATTGCCAGAGCGAAGTAAAGACGTTGTCTTTGTCCACCTGATAATTGTCTGACCATGGCTTTGCGCTTTGCGACAAGATCAGCGCGCTCGAGAACTTCCTCAACAGGCAGGCTATAAGGATAGTAGCTTGCAAATAGTCTGATCAGCTCAGCCACGGTTAAATTCTCGGGAAGTCCAGAGTCCTGCAGCATTACGCCTATGCGGTTTCTTACTCTGGGGCCAGGTGTCTCGCCAAACAGTTTAACGCTGCCCTGACTGGCCTGTCTTAGGCCCAGCATAATTTGAATGGCGGTCGTTTTACCTGCACCGTTGGGACCAAGAAAAGCCAGGACTTCTCCCGGGTGAACGTCCAGATGAACATCGTTAAGTGCCTGATGACTGCCGTAGTATTTGCTGACGCCTTGTAGCGAAACTACGGGAAAATGGGTATCGGTACTGAGGTTTTCTTTCATGACTCGAGCTTAGCTTTAAGCCTCTTTTCTCCGCATGTGCAGGAGGTCACCTGCTCTAACCATGACTTTTGGCATAGGTGGGTCTGCGCATCGTTACCTATAATGAGGGCCGTGGAAAACCGCTTTAGTCAAAATATGTCTGTGATAGCAGGGCTGGTGACCTGGGCCGCCGTGGGTCTTCCTGTCTTTTTTGACTATGCAAAAGCAGGCCCGTTGGGCCTTTTTCAAGGGACGGCCCTTCTTTGGGTTTTGGCCTATGTTAGTTTTGGCGCTATTTTTATTCTGGAGAATTCTCCGGTACTTAGGCGTCTGAGACCTCGTTTTAGTTTGCACATTCTTGTGATCATGACTTTGCTGGCGACTATTTGCCAGCTAACGCAGGCCAGCTACGGGCTCATGTCAGTGCTCTTTATTATTACTGCGGTAGAAGCTGCCCATATCATGCCGCTCAGGCAAGGGTTTGCCTGGGTTCTTGGGCAAAGTCTGATAATCTTTCTTTCCCTGCTTAGCTCTAGTGGCGTACGAGATGACTTTTTGTTTCAGGTTATTTTGACGATGGCCTATTTTGGCTTTCAGGTGTTTGCGCTTTTTTCTACTTACGCCACGCTCTCAGAAGCAAAAGCCAAACTGGAATTGGCCCAGGTCAATGCTGAACTGCGGGCCACGCAGGATCTTTTGACGGAGAGCAGCCGTATGGCAGAGCGTTTGCGCATTGCCAGAGACTTGCATGATTTAATTGGGCATCATTTAACAGCCCTAAGTTTAAATCTCGAGGTAGCCAATCATGTGGCTGAGGGCAAAGCAAAAGAGCATATTCAGCAGGCACATAGTCTTGCCAAACTCCTGCTAAGTGATGTGCGTGATGTGGTCAGTACCATGCGTGAGTCAGATACAATTGACCTGAGTAGGGCGTTAAGCACGCTTATTGAGGGTATTCCAAGCCCTGCTATTCACCTCGAGATGCCCGAGCACTTAGAGCTTGATGACCCCAGACATGCTCAGGTGCTGCTGCGCTGTATTCAGGAAGTGATTACCAATACCATTAAACATGCGCACGCCAGCAATCTCTGGATTAAGCTCGAGCGTGACACAAAGGGCATCAGTGTTACTGCTCACGATGATGGTCGGGGAAATAAAAATCTGCAAAAAGGCAATGGCTTAACAGGTATGCAAGAGAGGCTCGAGCAAGTAGGCGGCAAATTAAAGGTGACTTCAAGTCCGGGAGAGGGCTTTCAGCTCAGTGCCCAGTTACCCCTATGATTCGTGTTTGCCTTATTGATGATCAGACGCTCGTGCGTCAGGGTATTAAAAGTCTGCTGGGCTTGGCTGATAGCATTGACGTGATAGGCGAAGCTGCTGATGGTCAGGCAGGGCTCGAGCTTATTGCCCAAAAGCAGCCAGATGTGGTTTTACTTGATTTGCGCATGCCAGTCCTGGACGGCCTTGGGGTCTTAAAAGCCTTGCAAACTGCCAGTTACAGCCCACCCACGCTTATTCTTACAACCTTTGATGATGACAATCTGGTGCTCGAGGGGCTTAAAGCCGGAGCCAAAGGCTATCTCTTAAAAGATGTTTCCCTTGAACAACTGGTCAATGCCATTCAGACGTTGCATGAGGGCAAAACCCTGATTCAGCCCGCTATTACTGAGCGTTTACTCAGAGGTTTAAGAACGCTGGATAACCCTGTTACGGCTTTTGAAACGCCTGAACCACTGACCGAGCGGGAAACGGAAATCTTGCGCCTTATGGCCGGAGGTTACAGCAATAAAGAAATTGCCAGTGCACTTGATCTAACCGAGGGCACGGTAAAAAACCACGTCAGTAATGTCTTATCAAAAATGGGCGTACGTGACCGAACCAGAGCTGTTTTAAAGGGGCTCGAGTCAGGGATTATCTAAGGGAGAAACAGTGCCATTTGCATCAATCATGCCTCTAGGCGCAAAAACCAGTTCCCAGGGTTCCTGATGCTGCGCTTCCTGTAAATGCAAACAGGTGGTCAAGCAGGTGGGTAACTGATAGGGGTCAGCCTTGCTAAAATCAACCTCATAGCCTAAATCAGCCAAGGAAGCAATGGTTAAGCGGCTTAAGGGCATCTCCCCTTCATTAGAAAAGCCCGTCATAAGCTCGTGGGCAAAAATACCCTCGTCCCAGTGGCTGCACTGCGTACCCACACCATATTCATCTTCAACCGGAACTTTGCCTGTTTTGCCAAGCGCTTGCCATTCACGGTTGGCCTGATCGCCCAGAAACAAAGGCTTTTGGCTAAAGCTTTTGGCCGAATTACAGGCTTGCATAAAGGAATTGGTACGGAACTCGAGCATATTGCGGCTGTTAAAGCCATTTAGCGGTTGCCAGAATGAACCAATGCCCAGTACATGACCCATTTCATGTAACACAATATTGGGCAATTCCTCTTCACTTAGCTCAGCAATATCCGCACTATCAAAAACCATACAGCCAATTGCAGTAAGCTCATTGCCACGTCTGACCAGGCTGGGAAAAGCTGCCCCTAAGATTTTGCCCTTGCCATCAATCTCGCCAATAATCGCAATGATAAGCAGATCATCAATGGTGCCACTGATGGCACCTTCACCAAAACCACAAATATCTTTTTGCGGTTGGTTTAAGGTTACGCTAGGTAAATCGCCGGTAATAATGCTGGCCCAGCGGGTAGCGGCGTCTAGAAAAATCTGTCTGCGCTCTGCGGTAAAGCCCTGACCCACAAAATGCAAATCAATCTTGTAATTACTCGAGCGCACATCAATAGTGCTATCGGTACCAAGATCACTGCTGCAGGCAGCCAGTAAAAAACCAAAGAGTAAAAGGCTAATGCCAAAAATGAGATGACGAGACCAGCGGTGCAAAACACCCTATTGTCTCCTGTAGAGCACTATTAAGGTTGTTAGGCTTTCCACTTTCTTAAGGTTTTATGAGAGCTACACTAGGGCTAGCGGTTGCGTTTTGCAGCCTTTGTTTTGAGAGGGTTAACCAAGCCGAGGCGCGGCATCAAAAGCCTCGGCAATTCTTTTGGGTTACGATAATCCAGACAGCCTGTAGATATTGTTTCCAAACCCGTTTGCCTTTGCTCGAGTTAAGTACCTCCAAGCTGAAAATCCTTGATTTTCAGCTAGCGTGTAGCGGTTATGGACCGGGGAATCCCGTTTTTATTAA
>JAGQHN010000198.1 GCA_020431825.1 Trueperaceae bacterium
TTCATTCAACCCTTATCCTGCTGATTCTTGGTACTGCCTTTGCTCAACGTTTAGCATTAATTCCAGAGAATGAAACTGGTATACCGTTATTCATTGAGGGCTATGTTTTAGATGCTGAAACAAATGAACCTATTCCCAATGCTGAACTCTATCTCTATCAGGTAAATGCTGAAGGAGAGTATCAGCCCAGTGACCCCAGTGATGAGTCAACAGCGAGACTTAACGGCATCGTGATCACAAATGCTGAAGGTTATTTTAGTTTTAGCACCATTTATCCTGGCGAGTATTCAAACCAACCTCCAGGCAACAGGCATATTCATTTGCACTATGTTAGAGCAAATGGCTATCAGCAAAGGGGTGGCATTATTTTGTTCGAGGACAATGTCAGGGATGAAGTCAGGCAATGGGCGCTAGAAACGGGCTTTGGCATTATCATTGACCTAACCGAGACAGCAACGGGTTATAGTGGGGAATTAGCGTTAGGACTGCATAAAACGCCAGCACAGTAATCACCAAAATCAAATTGAGGGAAGCCTATGAAACCAGCATTTGTTTCAGAATCATTTTCCGTTCCTCACTTAGTAGAGCAGGAGAGCTATAGACTACGCCCTTTAACGACCAATGATGTTGCCAATGATTACGAAGCCGTTATGTCTAGCAGATCAAGTTTAAGAAAGATATTCAGCGAATATGACAAGTGGCCCTCTGATACCATGACGCTTGCTGATAATTACCGCGATTTGGAGAGGCATCAACGTGAATTTGATGAGCGGCAGGGATTTACCTACACCGTAGAAACGCCAGAGGGAGATAAGTGTCTTGGCTGCGTGTATATCTACCCCACTGATAAAGGTGACTATGAGGCACAGGTTTTTTACTGGGTTACTGACATTGCCAAAGAAGCAGGATTAGAAGAGGAGCTTGGCAGCTTTGTGCGCCAGTGGTTAAAAGACGTATGGCCTTTTAAGCAGGTTGCCTATCCCGGTAGAGACCTGTCCTGGCAGGACTGGCAGGCACTAGCTAAACGAACAGAGTAGATTTATTGCTTCGCTGTCCTAATCACGGTGCTACATCCACTAGGTCAATGGCACATTCCTCTCAGCATAATAGTGTCTGAGTAACAGCAGAACCAAGACCCCACCCACAAAATAAACCTCAGCCTGGATATTGATTACTGGAATAATGCCAATTCGGTCACCTAACCAACCACCTAGACCAATGCCTGTTAGATTTGTTAGTGCCATGGTCGTACCGTAACTCCCAAATATCCTTCCTCTATAACGGTCATGTACTGCTTCTTGAAAAATGGTCATATGCCCTGCTTGTAAGGCTGATACAGGTAAACCTGCTAAGGCGAAGAGAATAATGCCTAAACCGACTCCAGATATAAAGGCTGGATAATTGAAAATCACAAAGTCAATAAGCCCAACAAGGATAGAACCCCAGCCAAAGAGTTTAACAGGCTGAAACTGTGTAGCTATAGCAGCAATAACCAGACATCCCAGAATGCCTCCTACTGCCTGGGCAGACATGAGCCAACCCACTGCCAGTGAATCACCTTTTAGCACCTCTGCCACAAAGGGAATAAACAAGGCTGCCATCACCCCTTCGCCTAATGCTGTTAGAGCAATATAAGCAAAGAGAATCGTAACGGTGCGGTTTTGTCTGATTAGAGTGAAGCCTGCTAACCATTCTCTCAGTAGATTAGGGGCAGGGGCTTCCTGTTTAGATTCTTGATCTGCATCTGAATTCTTTGGTTGCCTTATCAAACCAATAAGAAATGCAGCTAAAAGAAAAGTGGAAGCGTCAAATAGTACCACTAGCGCTAAACCCTTGCTCGCCATTAATAAGCCACCTAAGGCTGGTCCAATAAGCCGAGCTAGATTGTTGTTTAAGGCATTCATGGCGTTAGCAGATGCGAGCCATTTGCTTTCTACTAAGAGGGGCAAGAGGGCATTTTCTGCTGGACTAGAAAACTGGCTTAACACTGACTGGGTAAAGGCAATCAGGTAGATAAGCCAGAGGAGCTGGGCACTGCTAACGAGTAAGAGGGGTAACAGGCCAACACAAAGAAGAATATTAGTAATAACCAGTGTTTTCTTCCTATTCCAGCGGTCAACATAGATTCCAGCCACTGAGCCAAACAGGACTCTTGGCAAGGTGCTTGCTGCAAACATTAAGCCTGTGGCTAAGGCTGAACCTGTTTGCTCAAAGATATAGACAGGTAAAGCTACCTGTAAGGCCCAGTTACCCATAATGGATAAGAGACCTGCCCACCAGAGCAGAGCAAAGTCACGGTGGCTAAAGAGGAGGCGCATGGTCAGGTTCCAGTGAAGTCATGGCATCACTATCAGGTGTAGACTACTTGGAATGAAACAGGACCTTCCAAGTAGAGATTGGCAAGTGATTACCGATAGCGAAAGAGCGAACTTCATTATTAGTCCTCAGTCAAGAAGATTCCTTGAACCCTTTATCCTCGAGGAGTGCAGTGTAGGTGAATTAGCAGCCAAGCTAGAGGTAGATATCAGTTCGGCGCTTTACCGGGTTAGGCAGCTTTTAAGATTAGGACTCATCAAGGAAGTCAGACAGGAAGCAAGGCGTGGTCGGCCTATTCGCTATTACAAATCGGTTGCCGAGGGTTTTTATGTTCCCTTTAGTGCAACCACTTATGCTAATACAGAAAGCCTTGGACCAGAAACCTTTGGTAATGTACATGAGCTACTTATTAAGTCTATTGCCAAAGCCTGGACAGAGGCTGCCGGGAGTCCTGTAGATCTTGGTATTCACATTTTTCGTCATGAAGAAGGTTGGGTATCAAGCAACATTACGCCTCTACCTAGAGAAGATAACCCAGGGCAGTTTTTTGATAAGTTACTGGAACCAGACTCGGCAGCGGTTTGGGATAGTTGGGGTAGCAGGAAGTTATCCAAAGAATCAGCCAAGCGTCTACAAATTGAATTGGCTAATGTCCTAGATCGCTATCCTGATGAGGCTGATAAAGGTAATAAGACTTATATGGTTCGTTTGGCGATGGCGCCACTCAAAGAGCGTTTATAAGCTTTTTAACAAGGGGTGTATTAAGCCATCCAAGAGATTCCCCTCAAACTTAGCTCAGTTCAGGTTTACTTGATTCCGCCTTTAGAATGACGCCTCTATACCCCGGACACGATAAGCTTTATCAACTTCCTGCTTTACATTTAGAACTTTGCCTAATTCTTAAAAGGAGGAGTATATGGGCTGGTTAAAAAAAGCTGAACTCTGTGTTGGTTGTAAAGAGAAAAAAACAAGACGGATACTTGAAGGTAAACCTGTTTGTGCCTATTGCCAGCTAAAAGTCAAAGCCTACCGTGAAGGGGTGCGTAACTGCCCGGTAGACGGAACGGCTATGGAGAAACATGCCAAATACGATTTCATTATCGACAAATGCCCTACGTGTAATGGTGTTTGGCTTGATGCAGGTGAGATGGACATAATAGAAGGGGTTGTAATTGCAGCAGTTGCAGAAAGATCGTTTGCAGCACATTGAGGTGGTGGCTTCAGTTAAGTAAGAAGCCTAGCAACAGTAGATTTAAAGGTAGGAGTAAATCTTGGTCAAGAGGACTGGGTTTATTCCTATCTTTTTTATTTTGTTATAGGACTTCCTGAAATGGTCAAACACCAGATATATGTAAGGAAACAATAAAGCTGAAAATGCCCTGGCATGATATACCAGTTAAAACAACTGATTACTACTCTTAACTCCCAACGAGAGGACTTCATGAACCAAGCCAACCCCCTATTCAAAGCCAATCAGGACGAAATCAACGCTATCTTATGGCGTGCCTGTGACACCTTTAGAGGCACCATAGACGCCTCTGAGTACAAGAACTACCTCCTGGTCATGCTGTTCTTAAAATATATCAGTGATGTCTGGGCAGAACACTATGAGGAGCTGCAAAAACAATACGGTGATGACGATGACCGCATCCGTAGACGCCTGGAAAGAGAACGCTTTATCCTGCCAGAAGGATGCAGCTACTATGACCTCTATAAACAGCGCAATGAAAGTAATCTAGGGGAAATCATTAATACCGCTCTGGAACACATAGAAGAACAAAACAAAGCCAAACTCCAGGGCGTTTTTAGAAACATCGATTACAACTCAGAAGCCAATCTTGGACAAACCAGAGAACGCAATACCCGTCTCAAAATGCTGTTAGAAGACTTTGCCAATCCCAAACTTAATCTAAGACCCAGTGCGGTAGGTAATCAGGATGTAATTGGTAATGCCTATGAATACCTGATAGCCAACTTCGCCTCAGATGCAGGTAAAAAAGCAGGAGAGTTTTATACTCCTGCCGAAGTCTCAGAACTCATTGCTGAGCTGGTAGACCCCCAGGCAGGTGAACGCATCTCAGACCCAACCTGTGGTTCTGGCTCCCTGTTGATTAAGTGTGCCAATCAGATTACCAAAAACGGTAGCAGAGATTTTAGCCTGTATGGGCAAGAAGTAAACGGGTCTACCTGGGCCTTAGCCAAAATGAACATGTTCCTGCATAACGTAGATTCTGCCACGATTGAGTGGGGTGACACCATCCGTTATCCCAAACTCTTAGAAGATGACGAACTGATGCGCTTTGAAGTGGTGGTGGCTAATCCTCCCTTTAGTCTGGATAAGTGGGGAGCAGATGACGTTGCCAGTGACCGCTTTAACCGCTTCTTTAGAGGTGTACCGCCAAAGAGTAAAGGCGACTTTGCTTTTATCAGTCATATGATTGAAACGGCAAGTCTTGTTAGTGGACGGGTTGGGGTTGTGGTTCCTCACGGTGTGCTGTTTAGAGGCAGTAGTGAAGGCAAGATAAGACAAGCCTTGATAGAAGAAAACCTCTTAGATGCGGTTATAGGCTTACCGTCAAACTTATTCTTTGGTACGGGTATTCCTGCGGCTATCCTTGTATTTAAACGCAACAAGGCTGATGACACGGTTCTATTTATAGATGCCAGTAATGAGTATCAGGATGGTAAAAATCAAAACACCCTTAGAGCAGAAGATATTGCCAAGATTGTTGATAGTTATAAGCAGCGTGAAACGGTTGAGAAATATGCTTATCTGGCGTCATTAGAAGAAATACAAGCCAATGACTTTAATCTAAACATTCCCAGATATGTAGACACCTTTGAAGAAGAGGATGAGATAGACATTGCAGAGGTGCAGGCTGAGATTGACCAGTTAGAACAAGAATTGGCTGATATTAAGGTGGAGATGGGGGAGTATTTGCTGGAGTTGGGTTATGGTGCCTGAGGGATGGAATTTAAAAAAGCTTGGAGAAATTGCTACCACTGCGTCAGGTTCAACCCCTAAAAGGAATATCGAGGAATATTGGGAGGGAGGTTCTATAAATTGGGTTGCAACTGGAGAAATTGATTATAAGCCAATATTTGAGTCCGAAGAAAAAATAACTGAAAAGGCGGTAAAAGATCATTCACTAACCATCTTCCCTAAAGGTAGCGTCTTAATGGCAATGTATGGGCAAGGTACGACAAGGGGTAAAGTAGGAATTTTAGCAACAGAAGCTGCAATCAATCAGAATTCTTGTGCTATTTTAACAAACCCCTTATTAACAATTAGTGAGTACATCTATTATTACCTAGAAATTTCCTATACAGCTTTAAGGAATTTAAGTAATGGAGGTGGTCAACAAAATTTAAATAACCAGCTTGTACGTTCTTTTGAAATATTACTCCCTCCCCTCCCAGAACAACAAAAAATCGCAGACATCCTTTCCACATGGGATAAAGCTATAGAGAAACAAGAAGCTCTTATAGCAGCAAAGCAGAAGCGTAAACGCGGTCTTATGCAGCAGCTTTTGACTGGGAAGGTGCGGTTTAAGGGATTTGAGGGAAAATGGAAAAGGCACAAGCTAAAAGAGGTATGCGAAAAATCTACACCTCAGATAAATCCTTCAAACTTTCCACAAGAGGAATTTGAATATTACAGTATCCCTGCCTTTCAAGAAACTGGACAACCTAGCAAAACTTTGGGAGAAGAAATAAAGAGCAATAAATTGTTGATTGAAAGTGGAGTAGTTTTATTTGGGAAACTGAATCCAAGAATCCTCAAGATTTGGAAGGTAGAATCAAACAGTAAAGCACGTAAACTAGCATCTACTGAATTCATGCCCCTGATACCGAGTTCTACACTCAATCTAAGCTACCTTTATTA
>JAGQHN010000199.1 GCA_020431825.1 Trueperaceae bacterium
ATCCGCATTTATTCACTTTAATTCAAGCATACTGGGGACTTATTACAGTAGAGCTACAAAATTACAGTAAAAAGCCTATGCTGAGGGAAAATACCTTCAAGTTATAGGCTTAGTACTCAAAGAAGATTAAAAAGTTATAGACCTAAGTTAAAGCAAAAACGGTGCTAAGAGAGGATGTCAGGTCCTTAGCACCGTTTTTACCCATTTCTCTTCTGCAACTTTAGCCTATACCACCTCCGAACCCCTTACTCAGGCCTTTCCCTCTACTACAAAGAGGCAAATCATTTCCTAAGTAAAAGAGTCTAAGAGAGGCTTAAGCGATAAAACCATAGATTTTTCGCTGTGATCAGCAATCAGAGTGAAAAGGTTAGGATCGAATTTGATACTCCTTAACCGAATCAACATTAGTATTAGCTATCCCTACTCCTAACCAGACTTCCGCCTTTTCCACAGACTCAAACCTTTCAACCTTAAAGCCTGCATTTTGCAAAACCATCAAGGCAAAATCATGAGATCTGTCTCTTGGTTTGGCAAGCATAGCAATGCGGGGTGGCTCAGAAATCGCAAACTTCGCTAAGTCCTGGTGAACAAACTCATAGGTATCAAGTGCGTTGCTGGTGTTTATAGCATGCCTTACATCCAACAGTACTTGGCTAATACCCATCCTCTCCCGGTAAGCTTTGAACTTTGGCAGGATGCGTTTGAAATCCTGACGATGAAGGAGACCTATCACGCGACAAATAATGTGGTCAGCTGAAGGGGCTAACCTAACCTGGATTCTAGCCATTATGCTTCCTAAACTACACAAATCCTTGAGCTAAACATCAGGTCATAAGAAGGGTATATGGAGTTTTAAGTTATCTAGCTATGACACTAGATTAAGCATCAATCTAAAGCTTTTATGTCTAAAGGTAATGAGTTTTTTCATAGCTAGGGGTTGCTTGAGTATTCATACCAAATCTTTAGAAAAAAGTTGAAAAGATAAGATCATTCTTACCCTCAGTTTTTACCCGGTACATAAGCGCATCGGTTTCTCGAATAATCTCATCAGGGTCAGGATAATTGCTGACAAAGGTAATGACTCCAGCACTTAGGGTCACGGGTAAGCGCTCTAAGGTCATCTTGGATAAGAGTTCGCGTTTAAGTTTCTCAAGTGCACTCATCGCGGCATCTGCATTGGTTTCTGGCAACAGAATAATAAACTCATCTCCTCCAAGTCTTGCAAGGGTATCAACTTCCCTCAAGTTACTTCTCAAGGTCTCTACCACCATCTTTAAAACCTCATCTCCTCGAGCATGACCGTGCTGATCATTCACCTGTTTGAAGTTATCCAGGTCAATATAGGAGACCGTAAATGGATGGTCATACCGTCTGGCTCTTCTGACTTCTCGCTCAAGCGTAGTTAGAAAGGCTCGGGTATTTAAGGCACCGGTTAAAGCGTCAGTACGGGCTAAATGCCGTTCTCGCTCCAATATCTCTTTTAAAGCACTAAGGGAAAAACAGATCACCATAAAAACCCCAAAGCGAATCACAACATTCCATAAAGGAATGACAAAACTGCTAAAAGCCGCTAGACTCATGAGATCTGCAATTAAAAGCACCATTGCTGCCACTGAAGCTGTAATGATCCCTGCCCTTGGGCTCTGAATCCAAACAGAAAGGCTTATAGGCAAAAGATAAAACAAAGTCATGGATAGCTGGGGGCCGCTCACATAATCAATTATCCCAATGGCTAAGATCAAGGACAAAATAAATAGAACTTTTTTTGAGGCAGATAACTGGTTTAATGAGCTGAGCACATCGTCAAGCAACGTGTTCATCAAGCATAAGTCTAGCAGGTGAAGTTTTATAGGGTAGTGAGCTTTTTCAACATGATCTTTTCCTTAAACCACCGATATACTTGGCCCAGTTCGCAAAGCTTTAATCGTGATGACCTTTTTAGGTTTCGCAAACAACCTGGGATTATCTTTAGCTTAGATTTATCAGCAGAAAATGTAGTTAGAATTAAGTCGTCAAAAATGCCAGATAAAAGGAACCAAAGTTACGGTTACTGCCCACATCAATAAATTTAAAGGAATACCCATCCGGAAATAATCATTAAACCGATACCCACCTGGTCCCATCACCATAAGGTTGGTTTGATACCCTATCGGCGTAGCAAAACTTGCTGAGGCAGCCATCATAATAGCAATTGCAAAAGGCATGAAGTTAACACCAAGTTGCTCAGACGTAGCATAGGCCAAAGGAAAAATAAGGGCAGCAGCAGCGTTGTTAGTAATAAGCTCAGTAAATACCATAGTGATGCCATAAATAACGACCAGGCTTAGCCAAGGATTTCCACCAGCAAGGTTGTTTAGGATCTGTGCCAAAAACTGTGCTCCGCCACTTAGTTCAAGCGCTTTCCCCAAAGCAAATGAAGTGGCAATCACGACCAAGACTGACCAATCAATATACCTAAGCACTTTATGGGTTCCAATTGCCCCAACCAGTACCATGAGCACCGCTGCCACAACTGCCGCTTGAAACATGGTCAGCATATTAAAGCTTGCAAGCACAATCATGCTTAGGAGAATAATCAAAGCATATGGCGCACGATTATGACGCAGAGGCGTCGATTCCTCGATGAGACTAACCAGATAGAAATCATTGGAGTTCTTCTGTTGTTCTGCAAAGGAAGGTAAGGTCTCAACCAGTAAGGTATCACCCGCTTTTAAAACAACATCCCCAATCTTTTGCTTGAGGCGTTCACCATTGCGTGCGACCGCTATAACAACTGCCTGGTAAAGGCTGCGAAAGCGACCTTCTCTTATGCTTTTACCAATTAATGGGGAGGAAGGTGATACGACGACTTCTATAAGGCTACGCTGGAAAGATGGGCTATCAAGTTTTGAGATTTGATCATGAGCGGGTTCTAAACCTCTAATTTTGCGGAGATCAACAATGGAATCTACTACACCAACAAATCGTAAAATATCACCTGCCCGCAAGATTTCTTGCGGTGAAACGGCTGAAATGATTTGTTCTTGCCGCTCAATTTCTGCTAGAAAAGTGTTAGGAAGGTGTCTAAGTCCAGCCTTTTCAACGGTTTTTCCAACCAATGGGCCATGTGGCTCAACGAGCATTTCTGTATAATAATTGCGCAAATCATCAAAGCGACTTAGGCTAGCCTGCCGGTCAGGCAAAAGCCAACGACCAGTCACAATCACAAAAGTTATACCAATTAAAGCACAGGGTATACCAATTGGCGCAATGTCAAACATTTTTAGAGCAGGCAGATTGGTCTGGGAAATGAGCATACCGCTGACCACCAGATTGGTACTGGTACCAATTAGGGTACAGGTTCCGCCAAATATAGCTGCATAACTTAGAGGCAACATTAATTTGGAAGGATTTATAGCCTGCTTTTTAGCCCAATCACTAACAGCAGGAATCATCATAGCTACTAGAGGAGTATTATTCATAAAAGCACTCAGACCAGCTACAGATAACATCATTCTTGATTGTGCCAGAAGCGGGTTTTTAGGTCGACCAAGTACAGACGCACCAATCCAACCTACGACTCCCGTTTCTTTTAAACCTGCCACCACTAGATACAAAACGGCTACCGTCATCATGCCCTCATTAGAAAAGCCTGCCAGAGCTTCCTTGAGAGGCAAAACACCTGATAAGAAGAGAATGGCCAAGGCAGCCATCATGACCACCTCTGCGGAGATACGGGTTAGCGCAAGACATAAGAAAACAGCCAGGACCACACTGAAGGTTAGAAGCATCGCAAGCATACTAATTACTATATTATCTATAAACCCTATCGACTTAGTAGGAAAATAGACATTTGTCTTTCTATCTCTCCTAAATCAGCTTTATAAATACAAATTTTGTTCTTCTTTTGGAGCTAAAGAAAGCTTTAATAAAATTACTTGATTAATTCGTTTCACCCTTTCATTTAGCTATTGAGGGTCATTTTATTGCTTCACTCTTGTCAATGATATGCCATAAAATTATCTCCTAAAAACCGAATCATCGTATCAATAATTGCAACGTTAACTTCCCCAGAAATCACCTAGATCAGTCCAAAGTTAGTCAAGTTAGATCAAATTTAAAATCCTCGATATCCAAATTGTGCATCTGAATATCATCTTTTTAACTTAACTTGACAAAACCAGAATGAGCTAGTCTACTAGCAAGTAATTAAGGTGCCAGGTGCCTATGCTAATGAAAACGACCACCTGTAGGTTCTCCCGAGAAAACCGTGCTCAGCCAGCCAGTATGACGCGTTTTCTGAGTAATTTAAAACTAGCCCTGCCATACATCTGCCTTTTGATAAGCTTGAGCTTATTAACTTTGCCCTCAACCACACCATTACTCCAAGGTAAATCAATCCCTGCCTTGACCGCCGAGTAATCATTGCGAATGCTTTGGGCAAATTGCCTAAACATCTTGATGCTGGAGGTTTCAGCTTGCTTGAGCCAAGCGTCAAAGGATGAACTATTCGCCTGGTGCAACATGTCTATGAACCCTCTAGCTAGTTCACGGCAAATAGATGCGCCCTTCAGGTTTTCTTTCAGGTACTCGAGCCTGGCTTTCTCTTGCTCAGTCAGCAAACTTGCTTCTTTGGTGAATAAGATGACACCTTCCCTTGGTGTATAACGTTTGGGTTCAGGGTTGAGCTTATCGGGTGTCGGTCTAATTGCTATTCCTCTCTGAGCTAGAGCCACATATTTTTGAACAGAAACAGCACAACCTTCAAAGCCTAGGGTTTCTAGCTCACGGTAGAGTTGCGATGCGTTTTGGCAACCCTCTTCAAGTCGCTTATTAAGGTAAGGGATATAAGGGGCTATAATGCTGCCACGGTCTTTATTGGGTATACCTTCTTTAAACCAGCGCCTCAGCGTTGAACTGCCTCTTCCTAGCTTCTTTGCTATAAGGTTCCAGGTGAGCCCTTTGTCCCTTAATTCTTGGGCTTGTTGATACTGAGCATATCGCTTAGATCTTGTTCCTTGTTTGATAAGTTGATGTTTTACAAAGTAGTTCATTGCTCCTGGATGCTTATCCTCTTTTGCAGAAGGAATACCTGGATTATTTAGTGATTCACTTTGCGCTTCAATCTCTGCTTGTTCATGAATGGGATCAATAAGTTGCTTACGATGCGGCTCGAGCCATTGTTCTATACCATCACTGAGGTTTACCAGGAGATGCCATCTATCCGCAACTTGCTGGGCTTGAGGCGCACCTTCACTGGACCCCTTCGCATAGTCTTTCGAGCGGTCTCGGCTGATGATTTCAACCTCAGGATGCTTTTTAAGCCATTGGGCTAAGGTGGCTGAGTTCCGGTTTTCCAGCAGATCGATGGTGCTATGCGTTTCAAGGTCAACTAAAATAGTCCCAAACGTTTTCCCTCTACGAAATGAGAAGTCATCTACACCTAGTACTTTCACATTTTCCCTTTCCCTGTCCTCACAAGCGTAGAGGCTGTTGACTAGGCTATCTGGACTGACAGGCATGCCCAATTTTACTAGGAGGCGAGCACCTGTTTCACCGCCCAGATAAATGGCGACCTCGTGTTGGTTTTGCTTTAAGCGCTTTGTCCTATGGGCATGCTTGGCTAACCAGGATCCGAATGTTTCAACAAACGTAGCACGTTGACAGTTTGTGTTCAAACAGCGGAAGCGTTTGGCACACAAGTTGATACAAGCTTGCCAACCACACAAAGCTAGATCTGAGGGGGTTCGGTTGTAATAACTATGGACTCGTTTAGATTCGTGATGGCAATCGGGACAGACCGCTTCTTTTTGCTTTGAGGTCAGGATTAATTCGACTATTGCATCATCATAATTGACCAGCGCAACCGAGCAATGGGGAAAGAATATCTCTAGCATGCTTTATGCTTGGCCTATCTTTCAATCTTTTCAAGCTATCTTGACTCCAGCACGGTTTTCTCGGGAGAACCCACGGGTGGCCGATTTGGGGTAGCGTTTGCACCAGGAGAGGATGTCATAGACCTGGCACCCCTTAACCCATCCGCTCTAAGGCTTAGACTTTCTTATCTCTTATCTACTGTGAGGATGGCTTAAGCTACGACTTCTTTTTCTTTTGTGTCTGCGACACCTAACCACTTTAATGCGGCCAGTTCATCGTCAAACGGTTCTAGCTTAAAGCCAGCATTTTGTAACACGGTTATAGCAAAC
>JAGQHN010000019.1 GCA_020431825.1 Trueperaceae bacterium
GCTACTTCTATCGCGGCTTTTTGGCATGCGTATAGCTACTGGACCTATACCTGTCATCACTTCACGTTCTGGCAAATAACCATTGCGCACCACTACCTGACGATCATCAGGCATTTTCAAGTCCTGGTAGTTTGCGATAAATGCATCCATCTCTGCCTGAACTGCCTGCATGATAAGCCCTCTCGCTCCTGTTCTTAATAGTTCACTCAAG
The DNA here is from genome assembly GCA_020431825.1 of Trueperaceae bacterium. Lineage (GTDB taxonomy): Bacteria > Deinococcota > Deinococci > Deinococcales > Trueperaceae > JAHEBB01. The sequence goes on from JAGQHN010000019.1 coordinate 212, forward strand.
GCATCTTCAAAGACTGGCATTTCAGCTTCTAAGCTTTTATTCTTTTCCATAGGCGTGCTCCTTTGTTTGTATCCAAACTTATCTAAGCAGGGCACGCCGCCCTTTTTCAACTCATACACCAGAAATGAATATATCTCATTGTGGGAATTTATCAGTTAACCAATCATTTAAAGTTAGAGAGAGCTTCAGAAGAAGATTACTTTGGAGAACATAGGGGGGTCCCAATGGTTATACACATTTTGAATCATGAGGGAGGTCAAGTACTTTTTCGTTTCAGGATAAAAAAGCGGGACGAACCTTACACAATTAATTTGGACTCTGGATATAACCTGGACTTAGAAAAACATTATGCTTTTTTAAGTCTTTCAGAAGCAAATTCTTTAAGCCTCGATAATTTAATGGAAATTCTCAATGATGCAATTATTCAGTTAGAAAAGACTGATTCCCTGTCCCCTGGTTGCTGTAATTTATGTTTGCAATTACGACCTCTGCGACTACAGTATGAAAATGGGTCAATTGTTAAAATTTGTGAGAGCTGCTTAGCCCAAAAAAGAGAAGAGCGCGTTCAAGAAGTTGAAAAATTACGCCTAACGCAATGGCCTTTTATGCCTACAGCTTTTCTTGCGGGAGCTTACACTGCCATGATTTGGATACTGGCTTGTTTGACCTATGACTGGTTTTTTGACATTTATCTTGCCGGAGTAGATGAAATTTATGTCTCAGGATTTTTGATTAGTGCCTGCCTTGCTCTTATTGGTTTTGCAATTTTATTACCAGTAACTTTTGGGTTATCGCAGACTAAGCTTAGTTTTGACAATGATGCACCACTTATAACGAGCGTAATTTTGACTGCAGGTATGATTTTGGGAGACATAATTTACTGGTGTATTTACTTGAAAACCATTAATATCCTGTTGGTTTTTTCGGTAGCGTTTCAACAAGCCTACCTTTATACAGCGGTAAAACTAGGGCTCTCTATTGGGGTTCTTATTGTAATGCATATGTTTTTTTACCGTTCTCGATTACCTAATTTGCATATAGACAAGTCGTAAATGCCGAAACAGAATCTTCCAGGGTATCTTGAATTTTATGATAATGGATGCCCTTTACTAAACTCAACCAAATCCCATAAATTGCCATAAAGGTCTTCAAATACAGCAACGGTGCCGTAATCAGCAACTTTTGGCTCACGGATAAACCGGATGTCTTTTGCTTGCATATGCCTGTAATCACGCCAGAAATCATCGGTGGCAAGAAAAAGAAAGACCCGTCCTCCAGCCTGATTGCCAATGAACTTTTCCTGTTCAGCATTGGAGGCTCTGGCAAGAAGAATTGAACATTCCTGACTGCTTGGCGGTGCCACGATGACCCAGCGCTTGTCTTGCTCGGGCTGATAGCTATCCTCGAGCAAGACAAAGTTTAGTTTCTGTGTATAAAAGGCGATGGCTTCATCATAATCTTTGACAAGTAGAGCAATATGGGCGAGTCGTTGACGCATTACTTAGCTTAAACCTTGGTTTTGAAAAGATGTGATGTCTTTACAATTAGTGCTGTTGGGCACTTAAAGTACTTAATTCGAGGGGTCCAAAAGAGACATTCCAGCGGCGTTCTATCTTGGCTTTTGTGCCTTCGAAATGAAAGCTCATGGTTAAGCTATGTGGCGTTTCTATAAAGCGCAAGCATAGTTGAAAAACCTCATCTTTGGTCCAGGCACCGCTGACACTTACCCTTGATTCACCATGATGGGTAAGCGACCCTCGCATCTGTGAGTAGGAGCTCGAGCCAGGTTTATCTTCGCTGTAGCCACCGGAAAGCTGTGCAAGACCTTCCGGGGTTTGCAGCTCGAGTTGCCAGTCACTCTGATTAAAGTCAAAGCGAAAGGCAGACATTTGTGGCAGTGTGCCTCTGCCCTTTTCATCCTGATACTCATCGACCAGATAGGTTTTGCCCGAAACCGTTTGACTAATGGGTGAGCTTGCTTGACCTATAACAGGCTCGAGTTTTGCCCTAGAAAGTTTGTCCTTCAAGCTTGCTTGAGCGTTTATGTTTGGCTCGAGTTCGCCTGTTTCAAAAGCTGGTAAGAGATGTTCCCAGGCCAGATCAAGTACATCCTGCATATTGATAACGGCACTGGTAATCGCCAGCACCGCATCATGCTTGGGCATAATCACGCAGTACTGACCAAATGCCCCGTCGCCCCGGTAGGTATCATGCTGACAGCGCCAGAACTGGTAGCCGTAGCCTTGCTGCCAGTCAATATTTTCTGAGGTACCTTTGTTTTCTATGTGCTTTTGGCTTGCTAGCTTGACCCAGCCTTTGGGTAAAAGGCGCTTGCCTTCCCAGATGCCATCCTGAAGGTAAAGCTGACCAAACTTGGCAATTGATTCGGTGACAACATGAAGACCACTAAAACCTTGAGTAATGCCATTTGGGGTTTCTAACCAGTATTTTTTGTTGATGCCCAGCGGTTTAAAGAGGCGGGGTTCTAAGTAATCAACCAGTTTTTCACCGGTAAGCTTTTGCAAAATAGCCGAGAGCATAAAGGTTGCGCCGCTGTTGTAGCAAAAAATGCTGCCGGGTGCTTCTTCGGGTAGTAGAGATAGGAAGCCTTTCACCGGATCATTAGGTGTTTGAGAAAGGATGTAGTCAGTCGTGTCGGTGCGGTGACCTGTGCCCATAGAGAGCAAGTGATGAACGGTCATGGCCTCTAAATGCGGATTTAGCTTTTCAGGGAGTTTGTCAGGAAAAAAAGAAATTACCTTATCATCAAGTTTAAGTAAGCCCTCGTCTACCGCCAAGCCAATCGCACTCGAGGTAAAGCTTTTACTTAAAGAATAAAGCAAATGAATTTTGTCGGGGCCATAAGGTGACCACCAACCCTCTGCCAGAACTTTGCCGTGTCTGAGGAGCATAAGACTATGAAGCTCGAGGCCTTTTGCCTCTGCCCCTGCCAAAAATGCCAGCAGCGCCTCAGATGAAATGCCCTGAGCTTCGGGTGTACTACGTTCTAAAGAAATCGTTGCCATAAACGTCCTTTGTTGAAAAGTACCTGGTACCTAAAAGTAACTAGTACCTAGTGGAAAGTACTCAGTGGAAAGCGCCTGGTGACCTAACTGACCACTAGTCACTAGCCACTTAATTTGATGCTTCTACGCTGGCGGGTGCTACCCAACTGTTACTTGCTGCTGCCTTGTAAAACGCTTCCATAACGGCATTTTCATAGGCGGCTTCGCTGGCAGAAATAAGCGGTACGTCTTTACCCGCAAGCGCGTCGAAAAAGAGTTCAAAGGCATGAGACAGAGCTTCGGGTAAGTCTGTCCAGACTTCTTTTATGTCTGAGCCTTCGACATGCTGGCTTTGAAAATAAAGCTGATCACCCATGACGATGGCATGACCCTCGGTTCCACTAATCTGGAGTCTAAAGGGATGAACGGTATCAACCCAGCCTGCTGCCAGCGTGCCAATGGCGCCGTTCTTAAATTTCAGCATACCTTCGCCGGTTTCATCGCAGCCTTCGTAGCGTCCAGTAACAATATTCATCGAAGCGGTAACTGCTTCAACATCGCCCATGAGCCAGAGCAAAATATCTAAACTGTGAGCGCCTAAGTCGCCAAAGGCACCAACGCCAGCAATTTCAGGGTCAGCCATCCAGCGCCAGTCAGTGTCAAACCAGCCAGCCAGCGAGCCCTGGTGGCAGTTTGAGTGCCGAATACGGGTGATTTTGCCAAAATTCCCTTGCTCGATTTGCTCTTTGAGAAATTGGTGATAGGGAAAGCCGCGACTAAAAAAACCTGTTTGGAAAATGAGTCCGGCATCATTGATGGCTTTCGCCATCAGGTAGGCATCACCTGAGGCAAAGCCCAGAGGCTTTTCTACGAACATATGCTTTTTAGCGTTGACAGCTGGCAAAACCAGATCTTCGTGTTTGTTGGTTTCTGAACAAATGATAACGGCATCTATGTCGCTATCTGCCAGAATGTCGTAAAGCTCAGCGGTTTCTGCGCCAAGCTGTTCGGCTGCTTTCTTGCCGCGCTCAGCATTATCATCCCAGACATATTTCACCCTGACGTCAGGGCGATCATTCATACGTTTAATAAAGTTGGGGGCGTGGATATGGGCAGCGCTTAAGAGGGCTACGGTTGGCATAGGGTCTCCTTTATGACCAGAATTTAAGCAAAGCTGTAGGGTGCTTTGGGAAAGCGGAACAGGGTAGTGTGGCGATAAGTCTCACCAGGGTGCAAAATGCTCTTGGCAAAGTTGGGCTGATTGGGGTTGTCAGGAAAGTGCTGGGTCTCGAGGCAAAAGCCCATGCGGTAGTCATATGTTTGCCCGTTACGACCTGGGATTTTGGGCATCATATTGCCCGAGTAAAACTGCACGCCTGGTTCAGTGGTGTAGACCTCTAAGCCTTTGGCGGTTTTGGGGTCTCTTGCAGCCGCAACTAACTTGAGCTCAGTACCCTCTTTCAGCACAAAATTATGGTCATAGCCACCCCCACGTTTTAACTGTTCATCCTCCTGACTTATGTCCTGACCTATGGGTTTGGGGGTAGTAAAATCAAAAGGAGTGCCAGCAACGGGGCGGAGTTCCCCTGTGGGAATAAGCCCAGCGTCTACGGGGGTATAGGCCTCTGCAGCCAGCTTAATTTCATGATCTAAGATGGTGCCATCATTTGCCAGATTAAAGTAGGTGTGATTGGTCAGGTTAAGAAGGGTGGATTTGTTAGTCTGAGCCTCATAGTGAAGCTCGAGCCCATCTTCTTTCAGCGAGTAAGTGACGCTAACTTGCAGTTCTCCTGGGTAGCCCTCTTCACCATCTGGACTGGTGTAGCTTAGCTTTAGGCTGTCACCTTTGGCTTCTGCTTTCCAGAGCTGTTTATCAAAACCGACATTGCCCCCGTGCAAATGATTTTCGCCGTTGTTTTGTGCCAGTTGATAGCTCTGCCCAACAAGCTCAAAACGACCCTGTGCAATACGGTTGGCAAAACGCCCGGTAATGCAACCAAAATAAGGACTATACTCGAGGTAGTCCTTTAAGCTGTCAAAACCCAAAACAACTTCACCCATAACGCCGTTAGCATCCGGTGTTTTTACCGAATTAATAATGCCACCGTAGCTTAATATCTGAACGCTTAAATAGTCATTGGATAGCGTGTAGCGCTCAACCTCACGCCCGTCAGGCAATTGACCAAAAGATTCTTTAGTGATGCTCAAAAGGAACTCCTGTGAAAGTGGAAAGTTAATAATGATCAGTGGTTAGGGAATAGGGGATAGAGGGGTTACTTTTCTTCAAAGAATTCGATGATTTCGCCGCACGGACCTTTGAAAAAGGCTATGGTGGCCTCGAGTCCGCCCAAATTGACGTCTTTAGGTTCAACGGTGATTTCGTAGCCAGCCTGTCTCACGTGTTCGGTGGCAGCTTTCGCATCGCTGGTAGCAAGGGCAATGTGGGTGATGGGGTAATTTAGCGCTTCGGCAGGGTCATCGGGGTTGGGTTCAAACAGTTCTATGTGGCTGCCATCGCCAATATCTAAAAGCATAATTTTTTGCTTTTCGCTGCCAAAGGTGGAACGCTCTTTCATACCTAGAACATCGCGGTAAAGTTTTAACGACTCATCCCAATTTTTGGTCATGACCGCAATATGGTGAGAGCCGCAGCCTTTAATGGTGCTGTTTTTCGTGCCAATTGGCATTACTTACCTCCTGTGTACATAAGAAGGTATTATACCCATTAGCTTAAAGAGAATGAGCAGGTAGGCCCAACTGTGAAATTGGGTTACCGTTTGGAGGCATCATGCATTTTTCACAGGGTAAAGTTTCACAGGGTAAAGCCCGCTACTCGGTTTCAACCTGGAGTTTGCACCGTGAACTTGGCGACCCGGGCCTGTACGGTCCTGATTTAGGAGATAAGGTTCCTGAGTTTGGCTATGAACGGGGTCAGCTAAGTTTGCTCGAGCTTCCTGAAAAGATTGCCCAGTTTGGTATTCATACCCTTGAGATTGTTCACTTTCATCTGCCCAGTCGTGACCTGGCCTATCTGGACGAACTAAGGGCCGCCATAGAAAATGCCAATGTTGAGCTGTTTTCGCTGCTGATAGATTCAGGTGACATAACGGATCCTAATGAGGGTGAGCGCCACAAAGACTGGATTGCGGGTTGGCTCGAGGTTGCTCATCATCTGGGTAGTCGTCATGCCAGAGTGGTTGCCGGTAAACAGGAACCAAGAAAAGAAACGATTGCCTTAAGTATTGAGCGGCTAAGCGAACTTGCTGACAGGGCAGAGGCGCTGGGTCTCAGGCTCATGACCGAAAATTGGTTGACGCTGGCAAATAGTCCTGAGGTCGTCACTCAGCTTATGGAGGGTCTTGAGGGCCGAGTTGGGCTTTGTTTTGACTTTGGTAACTGGCGAGGTGAAGAGAAATACCGTCAGCTCGAGCAAATTGCTCAGTACGCCGAATCCTGTCATACCAAAGGTTTTTTTTATAATGGGATTTTAGACAAAGATGACTATGTAAAATGCCTCGAGATAACCAAACAGGCAGGGTTTTCTGGCCCTTATACCCTTATTTTTGATAGCGAGAAACCAGGAGAATGGGAAGGGCTTAAGACCGAAATGGCAGTCGTTGAGCATTATCTAGGCTAACTGTAGTGACTGACCTTGATTTTACAGGCCTTCCTGAATTGCCTCAGGTACCTTATCTCAAAAAAGTAGTCGAAACCTTATGGCAGGACTCGAGCCTTATTGCTGTCTGGCTGGGTGGCAGTCTGGCACGGGGCGCAGGGGATAAATACAGTGATCTCGATTTGCGCATCGCAGTAAAAGAAGAGGAGCTTGCTGATTGGGAAAATCGTGGGCTCGAGGCTTATTTTGCGGGGGGCATCTTATCTCAGCATACAATGAAGTTTGGCGCACCGATTTTGCATCATTTGCTGGTGGCAAATGGCGATATTTATGACCTCTATATTCAAAGCACCGAGACAGCCCTTTCATCCGAAGCAAGGCTCATTTTTGCCTGTCGGGACGAGGCATTTTTAGCTAAGCTGGAAACCCCAGCCACCGATCCGACAGTCGTTTACCAGGAGGCCAAAGCCGAGGAGATCAAAACGCTTTTGGACTTTTACTGGCTCAATGCCCATAAGCACCGCAAAGGCTTACACCGTGATTTAAATCTGCTTATCTGGGAAGGCTTAAATCTGTTTCGTCCGGTTTTACTTCGTTTGCATTACATAGAGGAAACGGGCAAAGATTGTGGCGATTTGCGGCGCAGTACCATTCATGCTATGACCCCGGTGGTTAGGGTTTTGCAGGCTGCAGAAGATCAGGAATTCAGGGCGGTTGTAAGTTCTGAAACGCTAACGCTGGAAGACCAGCTTTCAGCGATTAGTGCTTTAAATATGGCAGTGTCTCAAGTTGGACGCAGGCTTGCGCAGCGGTATGGTTTTGCCTACCCTGAAGCTTTAGAGGAGCTGGTTACAGATCAGTGGGATGCCTATGTACAGCAAGCGAGAGGAGTTTAGCTTTTTTAAAAAGGCATGCTTTGTGGCCGAATTTCTACTAGCGTTAGCCAGCCGCTTGATTTTTAAGCACAGGCGTTGAAAACTAGGCGCTAAGCAAAACGATATTCTCGCCCACGGAGTGCCCAAGTTTACTCCTGTTTAGCGAAGGGAAATGGCTATGACGCAGTTTAAAGTTGCCCTTATTGATAAAACCTTAGACCAGATTCCAGACTGGGTTCCAGGAGAGCTCGAGGCTGCCGGGATTCATTTTGTCTACAGCAATTGTCAGAGTGCCGATGATTTGCTGACGCTTGCCCAGGACGTCAACGTGCTCTGGATTTATGGTGGTAATCAGCTAGCCAATGCTGAAAATCTACCCAAGCTAAAGGATTGTATTGCGGTGATTCGCTCTGGTAGCGGGGTTGACCGCATCAATGTTGATAAGGCGACCGAGCTTGGTATGGTGGTGGTCAATACGCCTCACGCTCACCATGACGCTGTGTCTGATCACGCTATTGCCCTCATGTTTGCCGTCGGTCGGAAAATGCTTGCTCAGGACAAATACAGCCGGACCGATTGGAAAAATCGTGACGCCTTTTTGCCGCTCTGGCGGCTCAGACAAAAGACGATTGGGCTGATCGGCTTTGGGCTTATCCCGCAGTTTCTGGTAAGAAAGCTTGCTGGTTTTGAACCCCAGTTTTTGGTCTATGACCCCTTTGCGCCAGATAGTTTGCTCGAGTCTCAGAGGGTAAGGCGAGCTGACCTGGCAAGCTTGTTAAGCCAATCGGATATTGTTTCTATCCATACCCCCCTGACCGCAGAAACCCATCACCTTATTGGCGAAGCTGAGCTGAAGCAGATGAAGTCAGATGCCATTTTGATTAATACCGCCAGAGGCCCTGTGATTGAAGAGACAGCTCTGGTTAAAGCACTTGAGGAAAACTGGATTGCTGGGGCTGGGCTGGATGTATTTGAAGTTGAGCCAACTACGGCGGAAAACCCGCTGATGCAGTTTGACAACATAGTGGTAACGCCGCATACGGCAGGTTTCTCTGATGAATCAGTGGACTTAACCTGGCGACTTTCGGTCGAGGCCTGCATTGATCTGGCGAATGGTTACTACCCAAGGTCATATGTAAACCGCAGTGTAAAGCCCCGGAGGGAACTCCAAACCAAAGTTCGCTAGGTAAATAATCCTCTTTTACACTCCTTCGAGAACGAGGAGAAAATAAATGTCCCCCTTTAAAAAGGGGGATTCTACATTTGTTAGAGAATTTTACGAAGTAAAAAGAGGTTCCATTTGTCTTTGTCTGAATACCCTTTCCATTTCACTATCCGGAATGGGTCCACTAAAGCGTTCAGCGGCATCAAATACTCTGGGGAGTACATTAATGTCGCCAACGGTATTCAGGAATACGCCTTTTCTGCCTAAGACCCAGTGAACAGCCTTGTCAATATCTTCTTGAGCCTCAAGGGGTTCATACCAGGTGGCTCGGCTTGGGGTTTTATCGCCCCAGGGAGCCCTGGTAATTGACTTGATGGTTTGTATGGCAACATTGCGTTCCTGACAAAGAGCAAACAGGGCCTCAAAATCTCTGGCATAGTCAGGCAAATTCATCATGACGTAGCTAAAGGGCAAGAGGACACTGTCAAAGTCAAAGCGCTCGAGGCTTCGTTTATGCTGCGCTGCAACGGTTAGTCCGTGTCCGGTTACGCCGATATAACTAACAATACCTTCGTCTCTGGCCTCAACTGCTGCTTGCAGGGCGCCGCCCTCACCAAGGGCGGTTGCCCACTCTTCAGGGTCGACCAGATTGTGAAGCTGTATCAGGTCAATGTGTTCAACCCCCATGCGCTCGAGTGACTGGTAAATTTGCTCCTTGGCTTCTTTGTAAGTGCGCAGCCCGGTCTTGGTTGCTAAAAAAACTTCTTTGCGGTGGTCTTTTAACCAGGGGGCCAGTCGTAACTCGGCGTCGCCGTAGCTGGCAGCCGTATCAATATGATTGATGCGATGTTTCTCAACCAGCTCCATAGTGCGGTCAGCCTCGGCCTGAGTGACACTACTCAGTGCGGCTGCACCAAAAATCGTGCGGCTTGACTCATGACCTGTACGTCCAAACAGTTGTCTATCAATCATGATGGGCTCCTTTAGCTAAGTTTATCCCAGAAATGACGATAGGGATGATTAGCTCACATCACGGCGGTTCCGCAAACTACAATGCTCAAACGTAGGCGCTTGCCTTGTTAAACTAGAACGCGTAGAGAAAGGACAGTATGAGCTATTTACCCTATGCCTATTTTGACGGAGATTATGTAGCCTTTAGTGATGCCAAAGTGAGCGTAGCCACCCATGCCCTGCAATATGGTACAGGGGTGTTTGGCGGCATTCGTGGTTACCTGAGCCATGACGAAAAAACCATCAATATTTTCCGCTTGCCTGACCACTGTGAACGCGTGATTCAGTCGGCTGGTCTGGTCAAAATACAGCTGCCTTTTGACACAGAAGGACTGGCTGAGATTTTCGTTGAACTGACCAAGCGTAACGCCCCTAAAGGCAATGTCTATTATCGGCCTTTTGCCTACAAGGCAGGCTTTGACTTAACGCCTAAACTCACCAATGTAGATGATGGTTTTACCCTCTACATGATGGCACTCGAGGACTACTACGGTGCTGATGAGGGCCTGAGTGCCATGGTTTCTGCCTGGCGCCGGGTTAATGACAATATGATTCCAGCCAGAGGTAAGGTGTCGGGTGCCTATATTAATTCTTCGCTTGCCAAAGATGACGCTCTTGCTTACGGTTTTGATGAAGCCATTATGCTGAATGAACTGGGCAAAGTAGGTGAGGGCAGCGCAGCTAATCTCATGATGGTGCGCAAAGGTGTCCTTGTTACCCCACCCATTACCGCAGACATTTTAGAAGGCATTACCCGCCGGACGATGTTCCAGATTGCCACGGATTTGGGTATAGAAATTGAGCAGCGCTCAATTGACCGCACCGAGCTTTATATTGCTGATGAGCTCTTTTTCTGTGGAACAGGGGCTCAGGTAACGCCGATTGGCTCCGTGGACCGCCGCCCAGTAGGTGACGGTAAAGCAGGCAAAATAACCAGAGCCATTGCTGAACGCTTTCACGCCATTGTTCGGGGGAAAGTGACCGAGTATGAGCAGTGGCTCACCAAAGTTCCAGTCGTTTAAAGTAATACTTCAACTTGTTTCATGCTTGTCTGGGCTGCCTTTTGCAGGTGGCCCAGAAAGTTTTGCGCCGGGAGTGACAGCTTTTCCTGGCGCTCGAGCTTAACTACCGCAACCCCACGGTAAATCGGGTTCATATCGCTAAGGCTCAGTTCGGTAAATTCCTTGCGCTCGAGTTCATTTTGCACTACGGCTTCGACAAAAAAGCCTGCTCCCACCCCTTCACTTATGAGATAGCGCCCAATATCTGTTGGCACTTCTGCGGCATTGCTGGCTCTGGCTGCAAGGCGTGCTATGGGCATGGGGCAGACCTGCCACCACTGCAAGAGCAAAAAGGGATTACTCTCGAGTGCGACTTGTTCCTGACTGATGCTCGAGTACTGACTTAAAGGATGGTTTGGATGGGCCACCAGAATGACCGGGTCTTGCATAATGATGAGGGGCGTCAGGTTGGTGACCAGCGGGTCTATGCAGGGCCAGCAGATAAGGGCCAGCTCAATAAGTCCATCGGTCAACTGGTCAACCATTTGCCAGTGGCTACCCTCTTTAATTTTACACTCAACCTGAGGATATTGCTTCTGAAAGTCAGCCAGGGGCTTGCCCAAAAATCTGCCTGCTAAGGACCTTAGTGAGCCAAGGGCGAGTCGTCCCCGTTCACCCTGCGGTGCCAGATTGGCAGCTTTAAGTCCGTCATCCAGAGCAGCGAGAGCGCGCCGCGCATAGGGCAGGAAACTTATGCCCCGTTCGGTTAAGGCAATTTTCCTGCCACGACTAAAAAGCTCGCCCCCAAGTTCTTTCTCGAGTGCCTGGATTCTGGCACTGATGGCAGGTTGGGAGAGGTTAAGCGCCCAGGCCGCCTTGCTAAAACTACCTTCTCTAACCACGCGGTCAAAAGCAATGAGTTGCTCGCTGTCCATTGCCTGAGTATATAAAAAAGCTTTATGCCAGAGATTGACTTTCCCCTATTGAATGCCTTTATAGGGCTGTTTAGCATAGTTTATGCTGGCTAGCGCCGTTCAAGTATCAAAGTTTTTTATACTCACAGTTTTTTATATAAAGAATGCGTTATGAGCATACAGATTCGTGAGGCACAGACTCGAGACCTCGTCGATATGCTCGGTATCTACAACGAGATTATTTTAACGACCACAACCATTTACAGTTATAGCCCGCGCAGTCTGGCCGAGCAGATTAGCTGGTTGGGGACCCGGCAGAAAGATGGTTTTCCTGTCCTGGTTGCAGAAGCTGAGGGGCGCATTTTGGGTTATACCAGCTACGGCTATTTTAGAAACTGGCCCGGCTATGACAACACCCGTGAACATTCCATTTACTTACATCAGGATGCCAGAGGTAAGGGTCTGGGGCGGCGTCTACTCGAGGCGCTAATTGAGCATGCCAGAAGGAACAGCGTCCATGTGCTCATTGCCTCGGTGGACAGTGAAAATGAAGCCAGTTTGCAGTTTCATAAGCGGCTTGGTTTTGAGGAGGTTGCCTGCTTTAAACAGGTGGGATACAAGTTTGGTCGCTGGCTTGACCTGTATTTCTTGCAGAAAATCCTGGTTGATAGGCCAAAGCCCATAGCACTCGAGGAGTTGAGCATTACCCTCGAGCCTGCTACAACAAAAGAGGTCTTTGGCTTTCTTGTACCCCTGTACGGTGAGTCGGTTGAGCGTGACTTGGTGAGACTCGAGAGCCAAAGTCGTGCTGCACTGGTAGTGACCCGTCTACACGGAAAGATTGTTGCCTGTGCCTCTTTACAACCCCATTCTGAAGTTGCGGCAGAGGTGAAATTGTTTGGCTTAAACCCAGATAAAAAGCAAGTTGTAGATGGGCTTTTAGGGGTGCTCGAGCAAACCGCGCGTCTTATTAACTACTCGCAGATAAACCTGCAAACCAGTCAACCTGACCTTGCTGCTTTCCTGAAAGACCAGGGTTACAAGCCAATTGATTGCTTAAGTCAGAATAAGGCTGAGCTTTGTTTTGAAAAGTCCTTATGAAGCTAAACTCGGTCGTCTTATTTATCATTCTGTGTTTTTCCTGGGGGTCAACTTTTTTACCGCTCAAACTTGCCCTGGCAGACTTACCACCTTTTTTACTGGCAGCTTTACGGTTTCTTTTAGCGGGTACGGTACTGCTTATCTGGTCAAGGCGCAAAAGGCTCGAGCCTCAGGATGTCTGGAGGCTGCTGCTTTTCGGCATTGTTGTGATTGCCGGAAATTATGGCCCAGTTTTCTGGGGTGCTCAGTTTTTGCCCTCGGGTCTTACCGGGGTACTCAGCTTTGCCTCGGTAGCGCTGGCGCTTCCTCTTTTTGGCTTACTGTATGGTCATGAAAAACCCAGTCGTCGAAAATTGTCAGGGCTTTTTATTGGCATTATAGGTTTTGCTTTTTTAGCTTATAGCGTGACGCAGGGGAGCACCAATCTCGGCTCTTCGTTTAGCCTAAAAGGGATTTTGGCAATTGCAGCGGCTGCTTTAGCAAATGGCTGGGGAGCCATGCTGACACGGCCTTTCCTGCTCAAATATGGCGCAAAAAAGGTGGCAGGTTTACAGATGCTAAGTGGCGGACTGGTTTTGCTAGGTCTTAGTTTGTGGCTCGAGCAGCCCAACCTTGCAGTTTTTGCCAGCCTGACGCATCCCACTACCCTTGTGAGCTATCTCTACTTAGTCGGGATAGGCTCACTCCTCGGTTTTACGCTCTATCAGCATTTGCTGGCCGTCTGGCGCATTAGTCTATTAGCAACTTATAATTTTGTTAGCCCTGTTATAGCCCTATTACTTGGTTTTGTTGTTCTACATGAACGCTTTAGCCCTGCCCAGTTTTTTGCCATCGGCCTGCTGCTTGTAGCCACGCTAGTCATCGTCAGGCGAGAACAAGGTAATAAAAAGCTAGACACAAGAAAATTCGGAAGAAGCAAATGAGATGAAGTTTTATTTTGAGTTGTTTAGTTTTGTCCTTCTAGCTAAAGCTAAAATCTATATCATAAACCTTTAGTCAGTGGATAAATTTTGCCTTCTGCTTGTGACATTAAAGTTGATGTCCTCTAAGTGACAGCACTGAACTATCAATTTAAAACTGAATCTCTTTAGCAAGGGCTTTGAGCAAAGTGTCAAGCTCTATCCTGACGATTTCTTTAAACCTAAGAAAGACAAGTTGCACCTGAGGTGTTAGTCCTTTTACCTCTTGTATAGCCTTCAAATAAACCGCCAGTTGAAAGTGGTACTTTTCTGGTGTTATTTCCTGATCGGTTTTGTAGTCTTCTAAATACCAGACGCCATCTGCACAGTAGAGCCTGTCAATAATTCCCTGAAAAACAGTGTCACCTACAGGCAAGGCCATAGGCAACTCAGGGTAATCTTCGGAGCGGTCTTGTGGGTGAGGTATGCCGTTGCCAAGTATACCCTCATAGTTGCTCAGGAGCATTTTGACCTCTGTTAAGATATCGCTTTGCTCATCCAGCGTAAAAGGAAACATAACTTCTTGTGCGCGCAGGTTTTCTATATGTGTGGGGTTGTCGGCGCTCCAGTTCTGACTTATGGCGTAGTGAGTCAGGGTGCCAACGGTGGTTGCTCTGCCTGGTAGGCGCTCGCCTTCTTCGGGGTCAGAAAAGGGGAGGGGTTCGTAGTCGTCAAAGCTTTCTTGTTTGATGCGGCTTGGGCTGGTGACCGGGGGGTACTCGAGCGGGTAAAAGCGCTGGTCAATGTAGGCTGCGGGTTCCAAGCCTTTTCTTTGCTGCTCAGTTTTAAGGTGGCGATTCACTTCCTGATAGGCGTGGGTCTGCAAGATGAAGTCAGGTCGGCTATAAGACTGCGTTGTGTGATCGAGATTCATTGCGCTCATAGCTGTCATCCAGCCGTCAACCTTCTGGCCTTTAACGCTGCCGGTCATGATCAGAGTGTCTCTGGCACGGCTGGCAGCTACGTAGAGCAGGCGGTAGCTTTCTTCATCTTCACGTTTTTTTAGAAGTTCGCGCGTTTCTGCGAAGCGGGGGCTATCCCTGTGAACAATGTGATTGGTGGTCGGGTGCAGGTAGAGCGGTTGGGGCTGGTGGTAGTTCATACGACCAAGGTCAAAGACTGCCACGAGAGGCCACTCGAGCCCCTTACTTCGGTGCACTGTAAGTAGTTGTATGCCTTCACCTGATTGGGGTACGTCTCCGGCATCGGTTTGTCGACTGAGAGTATCCAGGCGGTCTAGTAAGAGCTCGAGGTCACCTGGGGGTTGCCCGGCAACGGTAAAAAGCAGCGCGTCGACATTTTCTCTGGCTCGAGTATCTAAAAAATCTACGTAGCGTTTTTGGGCGATAAAGGGGGTACGTATCAGAAATTTGAGAGCGTTAAGTGGGGTGCCGCGTACCTGTGCCTGAGTTAGCTCGAGCCGCTCATAGACTTCCTGGTTTAAACTTTTGAGCATTTCTACCGGGTCATCTGCCCTTAAGATGCTATCGACTTCATGAAAGGGTAGTTGAGCATAGGGGCCACGTAACCAGGCAGCCAGGCTTAGACCGCTGGCATCTATACCGACTCGCAGGGCATGGTAAAGGTCGCGCACCTCAATACGTTCGTAGTAGCCGCGTCCCTGCAGGAGTACATAGGGTAGATTTTCTGCTAAGAGCGCCTCTTCAACCTGCTGTAAGCCAGCATAGGAACGTGCTAAAACTGCCATCTGACTATAGGGAATCTGGTACTGCTCGTGGTTGCACTTTAGCCGCTCTGCCAGTAGCTTGGCTTCGTGTTCGCGTAACTTTGCGATCGGCGCTTCGCCATTTACCCAGTGCAGTTCTATTCGACCAGATGTTTCTTCTTGCTGCCCCTTAGTATTAACGGGCGGGGCTTCTTCCAGGCTGAAACCCATCTGGGCTTTGCCAAGGGTACTGGTCATATGGTTTAAAAAACGGCTTATGACTCTGGCGTGACGGCGGGTATCGGTCAGGGGTGTCAGTACTTCACCCGTATGAAGGGCGCGGCGGAAAACATTCACGTCGGCATTGCGAAAACCATAAATACTTTGCTTGGGGTCTCCCACGACTTCTGTGCTTATGCCTGAGTGCTCGAGTGCCTCAAAGTAAGCGCCTTGCAGCGGGTTTACATCCTGATATTCGTCAACCAGAATAATGCGAAAACGGCCCCCCAGACGCTCTAAGGCACGCTTGCTACGTGCCAGCATAAGGGCCTTACGCTCAATTTCACTGGGAGGTAAAAGGCTGGCGCCCAGCCGAATTTCAAACTTTTTATAGGCAGCGTCAAACAGCCTTTCCAGCGCAATATTCTTGGGAAAATCATCGGCATAAAAACGCTCGCTTAAGGAGCGGCTGCGAAAGAGCTGTAACAGTAGCCCTTCGGCTTCTTCGCCAAGTTCTTCTTTTGCACCATAAAGTCCATGTTGAGCGTCACTGGCAAGGTAAAAAAGTGATTTCAGCTCTTCTTCAAAGAGGGCCTGAGCTTCCCATTCCCCCAGCACAGAAAAAGCTGGGTCGAGACTCAGCATAGGGGCACAAAGCCGCAGCGTTTCAATCATAAAACCGTGAATGGTGGTTAAGGTGGCGCCGTCAAGCTCGCGGAGCGCCTCTTCAAACAGGGGTCGTTTGGCCTCGAGTAACGCCACATGCAAATAACTTCCCTCAGTCAGGAGCTCCCGGATACCCAGACCGACTCGCTGGCGCAGTTCATCGGCGGCTGAGCGTGTAAAAGTGACCCCAGCTATGCGGCGCAGAGGTGTTCCCTGGGCAATAAGCTGCAGGTAACGTAGGACCAGACTGGTGGTTTTTCCGGTGCCTGCCGAAGCAACTCTGACTTTCATGCTCTAAGAGTCTAACTTAAATTGGTCAACAAAAAGCTTGAACTCTTATCAGGCCTTAAGACATGGAGAGTCAAACACCCGGCAAATTGATTGCTGGGCAAATGAGAGAGCGTTCCCGCCAGGTGAGCTCTTGGAGTTTAATGCCTCCGTAAGACCAATAACATTTGCGCCAGACGCATGAAAGATATTGACAGGCAAGTCGTGACTTGCATATTATCTTTGTATGAGTGATATCTACGAGGCACTCGCTGTGCCCTCGCGGCGGACGATTCTCGATGCTTTACACGAAAAGGACGGTCAGACGCTATTTGAACTGTGCAGTCGCTTGACGATGAAGTATGGAATGGGACTATCGCGACAGGCAATCTCCCAGCACCTCGAGGTACTCGAGTCTGCTGGGCTCGTAAGGACAAAACGAGAAGGAAGGTACAAATTTCACTATCTTGATGTCAGCCCGCTAAATGAAATAGCTAAACGATGGTCCAAGTAACCCTAAAAGGAGTAAGGCAATGAAAATTTATGTTACCAGTGTCTTTGTTGACGATCAGGCGAAAGCACTCAAATTTTACACAGAGGTCCTTGGGTTTGTTAAAAAGACAGAGATTCCCTTAGGAGAAGCCAGCTGGCTAACCGTTGTTTCAGCAGAACAACCCGAAGGTACAGAACTTTTACTCGAGCCTGATGGTCACCCGGCTGTAGGTCCCTATAAACAGGCTCTGGTAGAAGATGGTATTCCAGCAGCTTCATTTGCCGTTGACGATGTACATCATGAACACGAAAGACTACAAGCTTTGGGGGTTCGTTTTACGCAGGCTCCGCTAACAATGGGAAATGTGACGATGGCGGTATTTGATGATACCTGCGGAAACCTTATTCAAATTGTAAAAGTGATGGACTAATCCATAACTTTGCTAATTCCTCAGGTTAACCTGAGCGGAGAGAGAAAGAAAAGATACGGAT
Organism: Trueperaceae bacterium; assembly: GCA_020431825.1. Taxonomy (GTDB): domain Bacteria; phylum Deinococcota; class Deinococci; order Deinococcales; family Trueperaceae; genus JAHEBB01. The sequence continues at coordinate 17,661 of JAGQHN010000019.1, forward strand.
TCTGATTACAAAAGGCATAAATCCCTTTAGGGTTTCTCTAGTGTCGGAATCCGTATCATTCCATTTAAAATGAGATGTTTAAGCTGCTTTCTCCCTTTTTTACGTGATAATCCGTGGTGCTAAACTCAGTCTGAATATAAGGATTATCAAAGCGCTTATAGCCGTGAATCTGAATGTCTTTGCCATTTATAAGCAGAGGTTCGGTCCAGCCAAATTGTGTCTTGCCGAGAGTAGGTGAATCATACTCAATGGTTAAGCCCTCACAACTTACCCGGCTTTCGACTACTTTTTTGACAAATGCGTCAAAGCTGCCGTGTACTCTGGCATTGCCCATTTCGACCAGCCAGATATTGTCACGGTTATGGGCACGCAGTTCTATGTCCTTGTAATCTCCTGATGTTGCCCACTCGGCTTTGGTTTGAGAATAAAGTGCTATGTAGCCATCGGCTTTTCGTGCCAGTGTCCAGTTTCCTTTTTGCGTGACTTCGTCAAAGGCAGCTTTAGGAAACCAGGCATGGGAATAGGGGCGAGGGTCCATTTCTGGGACATGATGAATGCAGATCAGCACATTTTTATGCTGTATAGCTCTTGGTAAATGGCGGTTACCAGCCCAGAAGTTTGGACGAGAAAGGTGGTCGCTGCTTTCATCATCGGTACCTGGGTGACTGGTAAAAACGACAGCGTCAATGCCAAGACTGGCGTGCCAGGGGTGCTGCTGATAGCCAGGTTTTCCTGCTCTAAAGTCCTGGGCGCAGCTAAGCTGATAGTCGGGGGTGCGGTAGGTCACCAGATTAACAGCGCTAAGTGCCGTATTCACCGCGTCACCGTCAAAGCTGCCACCAGCTTCCTCAATGAGTTTTCTGGTGGTCTCGAGCGGTTCATCTACGCCTTCGACAAAATCAACCAGCCAGGGGTGTTCGGCGATATGGGCAACCTCGAGTGACGCCTGTCTGACATCTGGGTGCCTCGAGGTCTGGCAGGCCCAAAAAAACATATTAGTCTCTAACTTGTCAGGGGCTAGGCCGTAGCTGCTGGCTTCTGCTACGTCCAGGCCATGCCGTTCACGCAGAAAAATCTCATCAGCTTCATCATTGGCAATGGTCTGAATGATTTGGGGGCAACGGTAATCACTGGTAGCAAAAGAAATGAGGGCAAAATTGGTACCGGTATGGTAAAGCCCAGGACCCCTATAAAGTTCACCCTGACCAAAGATAAGCCAGTTGATTTGGGCGGTGGGTTCGCTGCGCCCGCTCTTAATCCAGCGTGAGTAGGTGCGTCCGTGCGTGGTGGCTAGCACTCCTTTAAAACTATGCAGGGCAAGCTCGAGCAAAACAATATCTATGAGTTTGCCAGCCTGTTCTTTGACCTCTTTATCTTCGGAAAAGTCATATAGATTTAAGAGAGCCAGCAAATCTTCTTCAAAGTAGCAGTTTGACAGCCACTCGGAAAAGCCAAATTTAGCGCGTTGAACGAGCCACTCTTTGGCTCTCGCTGCGCCGTGCTCAGCATGCCACTGTCCGCTTTTACCGCTATTGGGAAAGATATGATCTTTATAAAGCTGGCCTGCTAAAAGTTCGCAGCTATGAAACAAAATCTGATGGTTTTCGGTATGAAAGCACATGCCCCTTATGCCGGGCTGGTCGTACCAGTAGCAAAAGTTGAGGGTGGTTTGCTCGAGTTCTTCTCGCAGCTTGTCGGTTAAAAGGGGGTGATCTCGGTAAAGATAAAGTAGCCGTAACACCCCGGCTAGAGCAAAGTCAGCGCAGTCGAGCCGGGTATTAATGAGATCGTTGCAGGCGGCGAAAAAATCATCTTGCAGTGGCCCCTGATTTTGTGCCAGCTTGGCAATTTGATGAAAAATCTCAGCACGGCCGTTGCCGATTTCTCTGGGGGCTGAAGCTTCTGCTGCTAAGTAGTAGCTTATGCGGTTTTGGTAATCAGTCATAACTCTCCATTAAGGGTGGCAAGTCCAGTGAATGCCGTTGCCAAGCAGTGCTTGAAAGTGTGGGTTTTGCCATGCCCGCTGGTCATGACCCAGTTGCAGACAAAAAACACAGCTTTGCTTAAAGCTATGGGTCCAGGCAAGGGTCTGCATGCTTTTAGGAGCACTGACACTCAGCAGCGTATTTACTGAGGGCAAAGGGTCCTGCAATTCGTAGGTTTCGTCAACCATGTGCCAGTCACTCAGTCCTCGAGTAATCGGGTGATCCGGGTTTACCACTTTTATATTAAGCCCAATATCGTGTTCGTAGCTCTGTAAGTTGCGGTTTTCGATACCCACCAGGTCATTCCAGAGTGACCAGTCTGGGTAAGCCAGCAAACCATGATGCATAACAATAATCCCCTGAGCGCTGTTGCCAAGTTGCTCGAGCACCGTTTTCGGTTTTCCCCGAAAGCCTGGTTCATCATCACTGGGGCCGTCCATCATCATGATGTAAAAAAGTAGCGCGTCATAGCTTTCTCTTATTTCCTTAGAGGCAGTAGCAAAATCATCGAGGTGTTGAATATAGGCTTTCACGCCCTCGAGCCGCTCAAACAAATGCCGAAATTCGGGTACATTAAAACTGTGCCCACCCGTTATGACAGCAAGTTTTATGGCTTCGTTAGTCATTAACTCGAGGCTCTTTCTGCATAAGTTCTAAGCAGTAAGTCCATTTCCTCATTCACCTTGGGGTCTATGCGCTTGCGACTTTCATCGGCATCAAACCAGGCGAGTGTGCGTCTAATGCCTTCTCTAAAGGGAATGGTTGCCTTAAAGTCAGGCACAAAGCGCTTGATCTTGCTGTTGTCAAAAACCACACTCCAGGTCTTATCACCGAGGAGACCTCCCCGCATATGCGGCAAAACCTCGCCTATAAAATCGGATGCCATATGCACAATGGTTGCTTTTACGCCAAGCGCATCGGCAAGGGTGTCATAAAGCTGATTCCAGGTTAAAACTTCATCCGTTGTTATGTGAAAGGCGTGACCGAGGCTTGCGTAGTTACCAAGTAAGCCTAAAAAGCCTTTGGCAAAATCCTCGGAGTGAGTAACCACCCATAGCGAAGAGCCATCACCATGAATGATGACGGGTTGACCCTTTAGCATGCGGTCTGCCAGGGTATAACAGCCCCAGCCACCAATCGCTAGTGGAAACTGCATATCATAAGTAAGCGAGGGACGCACGATGGTCACAGGAAAACAAGTGTTGCGGTAAGCCTCCATGAGCAGGATTTCGCAGGCTATTTTGTCCTGCGAATATTGCCAGTACGGGTTGGCAAGCGGAGTGGATTCGGTGATTAGATAATCAGTAACAGGCTTCTGATAAGCCGATGCCGAACTGATAAAGACAAACTGTTTGCAGCGTCCAGAGAATAGCGCAATATCCCTTGCTACGTCTTCAGGTTTGTAGGCAATCCAGTCTACGATGACATCAAACTCGAGCCCTTCAAGTGCTTTTTCCGTCTCTTGCTGGTTATGAAAATCAGCGATCAAGTGTTTAATGCCCGGCATGGCACCCTGCCGTTTACCCCGGTTTAAGTGATACAGGTCAATGCCCTTTGCTAACGCCATGCGACTGACAGCCGTACTGATAAATCCGGTGCCACCAATAAACAGAACCTTCATAGACGCGTCCTCCAGATTTTAGTAAGTGACTGTATACCACAAGCCAGCAAAAAGCTGTGTTGACCTGCCCTTAGCTAAGCACAGTCTTTCCGGGAACTTGAGTTTGCTGAGCAGGTGGTATCAAAAACCCAAAGAGATAATGCGTTATCTGGCTATTTTTAACTTTCCACTAGTCCCTATCTACTAACCACTACTCCTCAGCTCCATAAAGCTCAAATGCATTCCCAAACAAAATGCGCTCCGCTGCCCAGTAGGCTTCATCATGGGTCAGGTCATCATCTTTGACTGTCTGCGTTAAAACCTCACCAATGACTTCTCGAGCCCATTTGGCGGCTAGATAAAACATCTCTGGACTGCGCTGGGCATCAGTTGAAAAAAGTACCTTGCTTATAGGGCTCAGGTGCAGGGCTTCGTGAACAGACGTCCTCATGGCGTGGCGGCTGGTATAGGGAATGGTTAGGCCCAGATCAAGATAAGCGCCCGAGTAAACGCTTGCCAGATAGCCTGCCTCTTTGATATAGGGGTAGCAGTGCAGCATGACGACGTTTAAGCCTCTTAAATCAGGGGCTTCTAGCAGGGTACGCAGGTGCAGCGGATTGGCCAAACGCATGTCCAGGTCGGGATCACCATAGCCGGTATGAAACTGAAGCGGTTTTTGGGTTTTGGCGGCTACTTCGGCGCCGAGCCAGAGACATTCATCCAGCAGAGCTTTGGTATTAACCCTGGGCAGTTCTCCTGGTTTTAGATTTTTGCGCAGGTCATCAAAAGAACGGTTTAATTCAGCTTTTGCGGGTCTTTGAATATTCAGCCCTGTGCGGTAGGCAATAATGCTTTTAAAGCCAGCGAGGCTGGGTGCTTCCTGGTAAAGGAAATTCTGAAAAGCCTCGAGCAAAGCATCGACCTGGTCAAAGCGCTCAATAAATTTGGCCAGTTCGGCCTCGAGCCTTAAGACGCGTTTCACCTTTACCGGGATAAACTCAGCAGATTCTTTAACGCTCATTAAGCGATCAACCCAGATGCCATCATCAATTAACCAGTGACTGATATTAGCCTGGGCAAACATTTTTTGCGCAAGCTCCTGATAGTTCCAGTTTTGTCTGGCTTCTAGAACGGCTTCTTGCTTAGCTTCGCAGTCATAGTAAGTTGCCAGCTCACGAATGCTGCGGCGAAAATAAAGCGTTTCATGAACAAAATGCTCGAGGATCTGTGGGTCGTAGGCTTCGGTGTAACAGCCCTCAATAGGTTCGCTGCGCCAGTAAGTTTCCTTAAAGAGAGCGTGGGCATGATGATCAAAAATGGGAATAGCATCCAGATTCATAGCTAATACCTTTCTGCCAGGAGTTTGACTTCATCCTCGAGGCTATAGTCTTTAAGTGCTTCCCATTCCATCTGCCTAACGGCCCGGTAAGCCTTGGCTCTCGCCTCGCCAAGTGAGTTCAGGATAATGCTGTCATTGGCAAGTGCTTCTAAGGCTTCGCCGAGGTTTTGAGGGAGTAAGCTTGCACCTAATCTTTCGCGCTCGGCAAGGGCTAAGTGACCGGGGTCAACCGTGACTTCCGGGGGGAGCTCGAGCCCCTTCGCCAGACCATCTAAACCCGCTGCGATGATAGCGCTAAGGGCCAGGTAAGGGTTCGCCGTGGCATCTGCCGTTTTGACTTCAAAGCGGCTAGCACCGTTACTGCCCTTCGTTACCCGTAAGGAAGCCTCGCGGTTGCCGTAACCCCAGCTCCGGTAAGCACCAGCCCAAAAGTGAGGGCGAATGCGTTTATAGGAGTTATGGCTAGGGATAGTAAGAGCACAAAGCGCAGGTAAATGGTGCATAATACCTGCCATAAACTGTCTGCCTGTTTCTGAAATGCCTGTTGGATGTGTACCATCAGGCATGACATTTCTGTCCTTTTGCCAGAGGCTCAGATTGATATGACAACCACTACCAGCGGCGCTCTCAAGAATTTTGGGCAAGAAGCTGGCAACCAGTCCATGATTTTGGGCGACGCCTCTGGCGGTTTCACGAAACACAATTTGCTGATCGGCTGCCGCCATACCTTCACGGTACCGGGTACTTAATTCTTGTTGCCCTGGGCCAGACTCAGCGTAGTAAAACTCAGGCTCGAGCCCCTGCTTTTCCAGCGCGTCACAGAGTTCCAGGATGAGGTCCCGGTGCTGATTCATGGAAGAGGTTGCAGCGTAAATTGTCTTGTCGGCGGGTTCATAACCGTTTTCAACTTTTTTAAGAAGGAAAAACTCGTTTTCAAAAGCTGCGTTTAGCGTGTAACCCTGATTTGCCAGGTGAGCTAGTTGCTCCCTCAAATAGGCCCTTGGGCAGTGCTCCCAGGGTTCACTTTCCCAGAGCATGTCGCCGATGACCTGAGCATGCCCTGGTGCATAGGGCAAGATTTGCAGCGTTGACCAGTCAGGTTTTAACAGTGCTTCACCTACTGGACCCAGGCCACTTTGCGTGGCAACGGCGTCGTACATAACAGGCAAGGCCTGCTGCGCAGCACTTATGCCTATGCCCTCAAAGCTATCATCTAGTTGACTGATATGGGCTGCCTTGGCACGAATGACATTGGCATTATCACACCAGAGAATGCGCAAGAATTTTACCCCTGCTTGCTCGAGCCTCGAATTCATTTCCATGCTGCCTCCTAAATAAGCCCATCTAAATCAACTATAAAGGCGCGAAAAGCCTCGTTAAGTGCTCTTATAACAGGCTCATTCGGATATTCTTTACCTTCTTTGTAAGTAAGATAAAGTGCCCGATTAAACTCGATGCCAAAGCCGGGAACAGCCCTATCTCGTTCTGGGTCACTGTAGCGGAAGGTAGTTTCATCCATGGACCAGGGGTCGTTGAGAGCAACCGCAGGCTCGAGTGAGCTGGCCTCGAGTAGTTGTGCAAAGTGCTGCTCGAGCAACTTGACCGTTGCTCTGGCAAAGTCTGGTTCTATACTGGTTCGCACGCCTCCAATGGTATTTCCTGCGGCATCACCATTGGTCATCAGGGTAATAGCAGGGCGCAGTTTGCCTGCGTCGGGGCCGATTACGGGGCCTCTAGGCTGCATCGAGTGACCATTTATCAGGAGTTTTATGTCATGAAGCCGCAGGGAAGCCTCGACTTCCTGATGAAAGCTGTCCCAGTAGCGCCTCAAACGCTGCTCTCTGGCTTCATCTGACAGGACAAAGCCATCTGGGTAGAGAGAGCGACCCTCAAAATCGGTCAGCTTTATAACACCGTTGGCACCACCCTGATCGCGGAAGCGGTTCAGATCAACGACAAAACGGCTGTAGGGCGCATGCAGATTGTGAGCCTCGGGCAGGTGAAAAATGATATCGGTATAGGGGTCACCCTCATCAAAAAGCCAGCTTAGCCGCTCGTCTCGAGCTTCTTTTTCGTAGAGTTGTTCCCCTAACATCTCCGCCAGAATTTCGGTCGGCAAGTAACCAGACTGATGGGGTGTTAAGACCATTATGGGTAACGTCACGGTGCAACCTCCAGGGGTAGGGCTGTACCCTCCTTAAATTCTTCCAGAACAATGCAGGTTTCGACCCGGTCAATGACATTTTGGGCTAGCGCCAGACGGCGCAAAAAATCGCGCAGGGCCGTATGGTCAGGTACTGCCACCTTAATAATGGCATCGGTAGAGCCTGTCAGGGTGTAACACTCGAGCACTTCCGGCAGGCTTGCTACCGCCTGAGGTAAATCCTGCAAATTATTTGCTAGCATGTTGCTTTTAAAACTCACCTTGAGAAAACAAAGTAGGTCAAGCTCTAATTTGTTTCGGTCAAGGACAACAACGGTTTTTTTGATAAAGCCTTCATCTTTAAGGCGTTTGAGGCGCTTATGTACCCCGGTACTGGACAAGCCTACCGCCTCTGCCAGCTCGCTGTGTTTCAGCTCAGCATTGTGCTGTAAGAGGCTTAAGAGTTTGCGGTCAATGGTATCCATGGTTGTTGTTAATTGCTTATTATTCTGCGCTCTATGAGGGCTGTCAACACCAAAAGCCAAAAGAGAGAGAATGGCTTTCACTCTAATTGACACTTTAGAGATAAAGTGTTACTTTTACCTGAATATTTTTGCTCTTTGGGAGCCTGAAAATGTTCAGTCCAGCCAACATTCTAGAGGTAGATTCGCTCAGCAAACGCTTTGGTGGTTTGCTGGCGGTAAGTGGCTATCATGTCAAGCTGGCAAAAGCTGAGATTCTTGGGCTTATGGGCCCTAACGGCGCTGGAAAAACAACCGTGCTTAATTTGCTTTCAGGCTTAGACCAACCAAGTTCGGGAAAGATTCAGTTTCTAGGGCAGGCCATAGAGGGCTTGGCCTCACATGTTGTGACCCGTCTGGGACTGGCTCGTACCTTTCAAAATCTGCGACTTTTTCCTGAGATGACGGTGCTGGAAAATGTCATGGCGGCCTCCCTTATCAAAGGTCCTTACTCGATTCTTGATGCCTTTTTGCAAACGCGTAAATTTCACAGGGGTAACAGAGCCCTCGAGAAAAAAGCTGTGGCCCTACTTGACCCTCTGGGTCTAGCCTCTGATCTGGAACAACCCGCCGGGAAATTACCTTACGGAAAGCAGCGCCGTCTGGAAATTGCCCGGGCTCTGGCAACCGAGCCAAAGCTCTTACTGCTTGATGAACCTGCGGCTGGCATGGTTCAGGAGGAGCAGCAAGACCTGGCCTTACTTCTCAAGCAACTGCGAGAAGAGGGCCTGAGTTTACTGGTCATTGATCACAATATTGCTTTTTTGACCTCGCTTTGTGACCGCATTCAAGTCATGCATCACGGGGAACTGGTCGCCGAAGGCCTGCCGCAAGAGGTGGTAAAAAATCCTGTGGTTATAGAGGCTTATCTGGGTGAAGAAGGTGCCTTATGAGTGTGCTCGAGGTTAGTGAGCTCGAGCTTAGCTATGGTGGCATTCGCGCTTTAAAAGGTGTCTCCCTGAGCCTTGAGGAAGGGCAGATAACGGTCCTTTTAGGGGCTAATGGTGCAGGCAAAACCTCCTTACTAAAAGCCATTTCAGGGCTGGTTAAACCAAGCAAGGGAGAAATAAAGCTCTGGGGAGAGAGCAGTTTGGGCTGGCCTGCTTACCGCATCACCTCTCTGGGTGTCGCACATGTACCTGAGGGTCGCGGGATTTTTGCAGGCCTCAGTGTGAGAGAAAATCTGCAGATTGGCGGTTTCCTGGCACCAAGCAAAGAAATGCCCGCAAGAATTGAGCAAGCCCTGACCTTATTTCCCCGTTTAAAAGAGCGCTACAGTCAGTTAGCTGGCAGTCTTTCGGGAGGGGAACAGCAGATGCTGGCCTTGGCCAGAGCTTTAGTCGCCAGACCTCGCCTTTTGCTCTTAGATGAACCTTCGCTAGGACTTGCGCCGATTATTGCCCAGGAGATTTTCCGTACTATTCGTCAGGTTCATCAGACCGGGCTCTCGGTTCTGGTGGTTGAGCAGAATGCCAGACTGGCGCTTCAGGTGGCAGATTATGCCTATGTGCTAAAAACTGGTGAGGTAGAAACCCATGGTCCTGCCAGTGAGATTAGAGGGCTCGAGCAGGTCAGTAAAGCCTATTTGGGGGTGACATGAGCGCCAGTTATTTTATTCAGCAACTCATTAATGGATTGGCTATTGGCAGCCTTTATGCGCTGGTAGCCGTGGGCTTAAGTATGGTTTACGGTATTTTGCGCCTGATCAATTTTGCCCACGGTGATCTTATGATGATTGCCGGGATGCTGGGCGCTACCTTATTTTTGTGGCTCAGCAAGTCGCCCCTTTTCTTATTTGTTGCCCTGGCGCTCGTTGCAGGCTTGTTGGGTTTGGCCCTTGAGCGTATTGCTTACCGTCCGCTACGCGGCGCCCCCGAAGTGAATTTGCTGATTACCTCGTTTGCGGTCTCGAGCATTTTGCAGGTGGGTATGCAGATGATTTTTTCCTCGAGTCCCAGACGTTTTGAAACCGTGGCAGCCCTCTCCAAACTCTATTCATTTGGCTCGGTGCAGATTCGTGGGGCAGACATGGCAACCTTTTTCATTACCATCTTGTCCGCTTTGCTTCTGACCTGGTTTACCCGCCGTACCCGCACCGGCATTGCCATGCGTGCGGTATCAGAAAATCTTGATACCTCTATGCTCATGGGTATCAATCCCTCGAGGCCGATTGCCCTTGCTTTTTTTATTGGTTCCTTGCTGGCAGGGGTTGCAGGTGTTTTGTGGGGTTGGAAATATGGTCAGGTTGACCCACTCTTTGGTTTTTTACCTGGACTGAAAGCCTTTGTTGCTGCGGTGATTGGCGGCATTGGTTCCATTCCTGGTGCGTTTGTCGGTGGCTACGTTTTGGGCTTGGCAGAAGTCTTCTTTGTTGGTTTCTTGCCGCCCAGTTTTAGTGGTTACCGCGATGTTTTTGTCTTCAGTCTATTGTTTATTGTGCTTCTCGTTAAACCTCAGGGCATTCTGGGGCAGAGCAAAGGGAGGCGGGCATGAAGGCCTGGGGCTGGTTGGGTTTGGTAATTGCCTTTATACCGCTGCTGATCTGGGCAGAGCTTGGCTGGAACGGTTATTTGTTACAGCTTTTTATGTTTTTAGGCTTATACATTGCGCTGACGGTTAGCTTAAATCTGGTGAATGGTCTTACCGATATTTTTTCTTTAGGACACGCGGCCTTTATGGCACTTGGTGCATATACCAGCGCGCTGTTGACCCTACCTTTAAGTCGCCGGGCGACGGCCTTTCCAGCTTTGCCTGAGTGGTTTCAAACACTGGTTTTGCCTTTTCCGCTGGCGTTGCTGCTGGGAGCGTTAGTCGCTGCTTTGGTGGCCTATATCATTGGCTTACCGCTCCTACGGCTTAAAGGGCACTATCTATCTGTGGGCACGTTGGCGCTGCTGGTCATTGTTGAAACGCTGGCAACCAATATGGACTTTTTGACCAGAGGGCCCAGAGGAATCAGTGGCATACCAGTTTACAGCAATGCCTACTGGGTCTGGGGCATAACCCTGCTGATTATCTATCTGACGGTAAGGTTAAAGAACTCGAGCTTTGGACTTGCCTTTTCAGCTATCCGTCTTGATGATATTGCTGCGGCATCTTTAGGTATACGAACCGTGCGTTATCGGCTTTTTGCTTTTGTGCTTTCCGCGGCTATGGCAGGGGTAATCGGGGGCCTATGGGCGCATCTGGTTCGGGTTATAAGTCCGCATGTTTTCTCTTATGGCATCACCTTTCAGGTGGTTGCTATGCTGGTGGTTGGGGGCTTGGGAAGCGTTTCTGGCTCGGTCTTAGGGGCCAGTTTGCTCTTTCTTATTCCCGAAGCGCTTCGCTATGTCGAGAGGCAAGGTAGCTTTGGTCTTTCGCAGATTCTGGTGGCGGTTTTGCTCATTCTTATCGTCATTTTTAGACCCCAGGGTTTGCTAGGGCGCAATCAAGCTCGCAGACGAGCTAAGGAGGTTGTATGAAGAAGATTCTGGTGGTTTTAGCTCTTATCGGTTTGAGCATGGCCTTTGCCCAGATCAAAGTTGGTGCCCTCTGGAATATCACCGGGGGCATGTCAAGTATCGATGAGCCGGGCTACAACGGTATGCAGCTGGCAGCCGATCAGATCAATGCCGCTGGCGGAGTGCTGGGTCAAGAAATTCAACTGGTGGTTATTGATGGTAAAACCGATCAAACTGCCAATGCCAATGCAGCCTCGCGCTTGGTCGATGTTGATAAGGTCGCCGTTGTTGGGGGCATAAATGACTCGACCTTTGCCCTTGCCTCTGGCCCGATTTTTCAGGACGCCGGTATTCCTTTTGTGATCGCTGGCGCAACCCTGCCTGATTTGCCTGACCAGATTGGTGACTACGCCTTTATGGTTCCCTTTGGCGATAATATTCAGGCTTATGCCGGTGCAGAATTTGCCTATAACGACTTAGGTGCTAAGACTGTCTACGTACTCTATGACACTGCCTTTGACTACTCTGTTGCGCTACGTGCCTTTTTCAAAGAGCGCTGGGCTGACTTGGCAGGTGCTGACTCCATTCTGCTAGAAGATACCTATAAAAACGGTGACAAGGACTTTTCTGCTCAGATTGCCCGGTTAAAAGCTTTAGACCCGCAGCCCGATGTTTTATACATTGCTGCCGTGCCTGATGATGTCGGAAATTTGGTTCAGCAAATCCGTGGGGCAGGGCTTATGCAACCTATTGTCGGTGGCGACGGCTGGGATACCCCGATTTTGACCGAAGTGGGCGGTGAAGCTGCCGAAAATACCTATTTCACCACGCATGTTTCCCTGAGTAATACCGGTGACATGGTGCAAAACTTTGTCTCGAGCTACACCGAAACCTACGGCAATGCCCCTGAAAATGCCTTTGCTGCTCTGGGCTATGACACGATGGGCTTAATCGCTGATGCCATAACTCGAGCCGGTAGTGCTGACTCTGCTGCCATACGTGACGCGCTGGCTGCCACTCAGGGCTACAGCGGTGTAACAGGTACCATTAGCTATGAAGGGGATAGCCGCGTACCCAATAAAAGCGTGACCGTTATCAAAGTTGAAAATGGTGACTTTGTTTTTGCCAAAGAGGTTACTCCCTAAGGGTTTCATCGTTTTTGATGGGCGCTCGAGTCTTTACTCGAGCGCTTTTTTTGAGCCTTCTGGTGCTTAACTGGTTTTTGAACTGTGCTGCAATAGGGTGTAAAAATCGTTTACACCGTTGGGTGGTGGCTCAACTAGCGAATGACAGTGAAATCTGTCGTACTGAACATGAGCTAGGGCAGACAAGCATTCGTTTGCGAAGCAACCAGTAGCCTTTTTAGAGCTGATACCACCAGCCACATTTTTTGATCTTATATCCTCCTGACCAAAATTCGCTAAACTAGACTGTCCTTTGCTTAAACAAAGAGCCAGAAGCTGGCTTTGAGATACGCTAACCAAAGTCATTTTCTGCCTAACAAAGCTTAGCTAGGGAAAGGAGGTCTGGTATCGGCATTGCTTAGGGAAGCTAAAAAGGCGCTGGCCGATTTGGCTGTAAAGTACGAGTTATTTTCAGAAGAAAAGGAAATCTATGAGAAAGGTTTTGTTCATCGTTTTGGTTTGGTTTATCTGGGCGCTGGGGCAAGCTCAGGAAAGTGTAAGCGTCGTTTCTGGTTTTGATACCTTTGAAACGCTGCAGGATAAAGTGCCAGGTGACATCATTCAGACTTCGGCCCTGGTTTGTACCGATCAGGCAACCCTGACCGCCGTGCTGGATGTTTTGTCTGCCAGAGCGGCAGCAGATGAAGAGCCAGTCTTATCCGACGAATTGACCGCAGAGGTCGATGCCAATTGTTTCCTGGATGATCAGGTTGAACTCGAGTATGTAGCCTTGGGTAGCGAGCCTATGACCCTTAGCTTTCCGCTTGAGAACGGAGAATTTGCGCAGGACAATACCATCAAGCTGGTTGAAGTTAAGGTATCAGGCTATGCCATAGATAAGCTCTATACGCTGGCAGGGAGCAGAGTTGCGTTAAAAGGCAGCTTGAGCGATTATCAGCAAAGCGCCTATTTTGCAGTGCTCGAGTCTATCAAAATAGCTAAACAGTAAGGGTTGACCCTTTAGGTTTTTGCTTTAGTTTTTTGGCTTCATCAAAACTTACCGGGCGAGAAAAGTAAAAGCCCTGCCCGTAGTGGCAATTCAGGCTTTGTAACAGGGTGACTTGCTCGAGGGATTCTATCCCCTCGGGTACGACCTTCATATCAAGCTCAGTTGCCATATCGGTAATGGTGCGTACCAGGGCCAGACTGCGTTTATCACTCACCATATCCTGAATAAAGGAGCGGTCAATCTTGAGCACGTCAAGCGGTAATTTGTTGAGATAACTAAGGGACGAGTAACCTGTGCCAAAGTCATCCAGACAGAGCTGTACGCCCAGCGCTTTTAACTGGTGAAGCACCACAGAAATTCTTTCTGGATCTTCGATAATGCTGCTTTCGGTAATCTCCAGTTTAAGTCGGTTGGCTTTTAAGCCTGAATCTTGCAAGATGATGGTAATGCGCTCGAGCAAGTCGGGTTGCGCCAGTTGCTTACCTGATAAATTGACACTTACGGTTGTTATGTCATTGGGTTGCTGCTTTTGTAGCTCGTTGCAAGCCTCGCGCAAAATCCACTCCCCTAGGGGCACTATAAGGCCCGTTTCTTCTGCAACAGGAATAAAGTCTGAAGGAAGAATATAGCCTTTGACCGGATGTTTCCAGCGCAGCAGCGCTTCGTAACTATCAACCGACGCTTCATTCAGTGAGACAATTGGCTGATAGACCAGATGAAGCTCACCTTTGTTTAAAGCAGACCGCAGTTCAATCTCGAGCTTTTGCTGGGCTACCACATGTTTATGCATGGTGGGATCAAAAAAGGCATAGGACAGCTTTGAATTTTTGGCATGGTACATGGCAATATCGGCATTGCGTAAAATTTCTGAGGTGTCCGGATAGCCGGCAATGTCTGGAATAATGCCCAGACTACTGCTGTTTACAATGTGATGCCCCTCAATCTTAAAGTCAGAGCAAATATAGCGCTGAATACGGTCAACAATATGCATGAGGGCAGCATCAGACTCGAGGTTTTCCAGCAAGATAACAAATTCATCGCCGCCAAGACGCGCGACCGTGTCGCCGCTACGCACACAGAGACTCAGGCGCTGAGCCAACTCCTGTAAGAGCTTATCTCCAATGTGATGCCCCAGGCTATCATTAATGATTTTAAAGCGGTTTAAATCCATGAATAAAAGGGCAACTTTGCGCTGACTATCGCGCTTGGCCTTTTCAAAGGCATGCTCGAGCCTATCCTCTAACAGATTGCGGTTGGGCAAGTCAGTCAGTGGATCAAAATAGCCCCGTTTGGTCATATCGGTTAGTGACCCTGCAATACGAATGGCTTTCTGATCTTGCCAGATAGCCACGCCACGGGTCAAAACCCAGAGATAGGTGCCAGATTCGTGCAAGATACGGTGCTCAGATTCAAACCAGTCGGTTCTGCCTGCCAGATGAGCCTTGAGATTTTCTTCGACTCGAGCCTGGTCATCTTTATGAATCCGGTTTAGCCAGGTATCAGGCGTGGTAGCTTGAACCCCATTTCCAAGGCCAAGAATGTTTTTCCAGCGAGCTGAGTAATAAACCTCATCGGTTTTTAGATCCCAGTCCCAGAGTCCATCGTTGGTTCCGGCGGCAGCGATGGCGTACCGCGTTTCGCTTTGCTGCAGGTCTTTTTGGGTTTGCTCAACCTGCTCCAGGAGTCGATTAATGCTTTCTTCCAGCTCGCTGTAGCCTGCGACTTCGCTGCTCGTCAGACGGTCCGAGACTGTCCCTGTTTGTGCCAGCGCATCAAACTGAGACTTGAACTGTTTATAGGGCTCGAGGAAGGTTTTATGAATAAAAAGGTAGAGGGCAGCGCTTACGCTTCCTCCTAAAACTAAGCTCATAAGCAGTAAGCTAGGTTTATCTATATAGGGTAAAAAGAACTGCGCAATAGCAAAGTAGAGACCTAAGCTCAACAATGCAAAGACGACACTACAGAACACCAGCGCTTTTCTACCCAGCACACCTCTAGTTTGCGCCTTTTGGTATCACAAAGTTCTTACTTTTCCCTGCTTAACTGCTCTAAAAGGCTCTGAAAGTCAGCCGGGTCTGGACTATATGCCTCTCGCTCCAGAACTTTTAGCCTACTGGCATGCAGCATATGCCGATTTATTCTTTGCTTTTCCTGGGCCTGACCATAGAGCGTATCGCCTAACAAGGGGTAACCCATATGGGCGAAAATGACTCGTATCTGGTGCAAAAAACCAGTACCTAGGTCCACTTCTACTAAGCTGGCGCTATTAAATGTTTGTAAGACCCTCCAACTTAAGTAGCAAAGCCGACTGGCCTTGCTTTCCTGGGAAGCAAGCCGAACTTTAGCTGGCCTATGGCTGCTTATTTCCAGGAGAACCCTTTCTTGCCCCTGACCGTCAAGTTGACCAGCAACAATAGCGCGGTAGGTTTTGTAACTTTCTTTGGCCTGGATGGCTTCTCTAGCCCTTTCCCAGGCGACCTGGTTTCTTGCCAGCATGAGACAGCCAGAAGTTTCATTATCCAGGCGGTGAACCAGTGCGCTCTTTAAACCACCGTCACCCACGCCTTGCAGTTCCGGGTAATGAGGAATGAGAAAGTTCAGTACGGTCTCTGTTTCGCTTGTTCTGAGCGGCATGACGGGCATAGGAGCAGGTTTGTCAACGATCAGGTATTCTGAGTCTTCGTATAAAACTGTCAGGGTTTTGGAAGTATTGGTCAGAATTTGCGTGCTTAAAGGCTCGAGGCTCTCAATCTCTATGCTTAAACCGGGCTCGAGTATGCGCCCTTTCGCCTTTTCACTTACCCTTTGGCGATTAACCCAGACGACTTCAGCCCCAAGCAAAAGCTGCACTTCTCTACGGGAAAGCTCCAAAGTTTCTGCCAGAAATTTATCCAGCCGCTGCCGTTCTCTGACAACATAAAAAGAAGAATCTGCTCGAGTCATAAGTCTTTCTATTATGTCTTTAAGAAAAGGGCAGGGTAGTTATTTCCCATCATGGATAGCTAGCCTGCGTCCCTTAGTGCCCGGAGAGCAGCTAGCTTAAGTCGGCCTCGAGGGCTTTGGCGGCTTTTTCGACGTCCTGGTTTTTGACATAGATGACATAACCGTAGTGACCCTGACCATCGGTAACGCCTGTTGAGGCATAAATATCAACATCGGCAGCAAAGAGTTTTTCATGCACGCCAGCGAGAGCACCTAACTTGTCATCACCCTGAACCAGAAAGGCATGTTGCGCTTCGCTGAGTTCCCAGTTGAGTCTTCTGGCTGCCTGCATAAGATTGCTTTCTAGCTCAGGAAAAATCGTCAGCTCGATAAAGTTGGGACCAAAAGGCACAGCGCTAAAAGCCAGCAGATTGATATCTTCCTGGGCGAGCTGAGCCAGTAGGCGGTAAGCCTGACCAGGGCTGGCCTCGATGCGGGTGTAAAAGTAAGGTACGGATTTAACGGTGGCAGCCATGACTTTCCTCCATATCTGTGGCAAACGGTTTGCCGCAGGTAGGGGGGCAAACTCGAGTGCCTCTTTTTACAGTAGAGGGCTCACCTTCAGGCTGCAAGGGGTAAAAGGCTTACATGCCCCGCTATAAGCGAGGTTTGGGTCTAGCTTGTAAAACGGTGAGAGCAGCCAAACCCGAGCTAAGTGCCAGTAGCCAGATCACCAGCGTGTAGTTTCCAGAACGGTCATGCAGAACGCCCGCCCCCAGAGGTGCTACCGTTTGCACCAGTGCAATGATGGTTGCCATACTGCCACTGATACTGCCGTAGTTGGCTGGTCCGAAGGTATCAGCGATAATGCCTGCTCTGGCCAAGGTGCTGGCACCATTGGCCATGCCATGAAAGCCGGCAAAAAGCCAGATACTAAGGATGCCTGGAACAAATAAAAGCATGAGAAGGCCAAGGGTATGAAAGGCAAAGGTAACCGCGCTTAAACTTGCTAAGGAAAAGCGCGCCGTGTTTGGGGTAAAAAATAGCCTTCCTGCAAGTTGCATAATGCCGATAGCGCCAGTAGCTGCTGCCACGGTCGCCGGACTGTAGCCTTTTTCCAGGAGCATAGGTACGCTATGCGCCGCTACGCCAATAATGGTTATGCGGTCAAGGGTAAAGGCGAACGCTATCCACCAGAAATGAGAGCTGTGCAGGGCTTCGCGTACACTTTGACTGGTTTCAATTGGGGCATCTTTTTGACTTTGTCCATCAGGCTCGAGCCCCAGCATTTGCGGATTTCTTCGTAACACCAGAGCGTGCAGGGGAACCGCCACAAACAGCAAAACCGCTGCCAGTACCCGGAGTGCCATGCGCCAGGGCATGGTTTCCACCAGATAGCTGGAGAGCGGTATAAAAATAGTGCTTGCCAGACCTGCCACCAGTGTGACAATAAGCATGGCAGTCTTGCGGTGTTTGCGAAACCAGACTGCGACCACAGTAAAAGCAACCTCGTAAAAGGTGGCTGCCATGACCATGCCAATACCTGCTTGTATGAGGTAAAAAACACGAATATCAGTCACAAATGACCAGGCCAGAACGAGTAGAGCGCCCAGGCTCGAGCCTACTGTCATAAGTAGTCTTGCACCACGTTTATCGACCCAGCGCCCTATGGGCAAGGCAATCAGGCCTGAAAGCAAGAGAGCTACCGAGTAAGCTCCGGACGTCTGCGCCCTGGTCCAGCCAAGCTCAGCCTCCATTGGCTTGATAAAAACGCTGAAGGAATAAAAGAGGATGCCAAAGCCAACCGTTTGCGTAATGGCTAAAGCCCAGGCAATAGTCCAGCCATAGTAAAACTGCGACGCTTTCAACTTACCCTCGCAGTGCTAGTGTTCTGTCGAGTGGTAGCATCCTGACGCGTGGTGGTAGCATCTTGACACGTGGTGGTAGCATCCTGACAAATAAACTGATTACTTTTTAGCTTGGACAAGTCTACAGCCTGCATGTTTTGAAACCTTCACGTTACCCATCGGTCTATTTTGTATTACTGATAGTATCCAGGGGCCTTAACCCTTGCTGCTGAGTGTATAGTTTATCGCTACTTCTTCGGCGCTAGCCAGATTACGCAGGCTTCCCTGGAACTGTGGCATGACGTAGCGAGCAAAGAGTTCAAAACTTTTCCAGGTGGCTTCCCGGTTGGCCCATTCCTTGATCGTAATGAGGATGCTGCCTGCTCCGGTAGCGGCTAAAAGTTGACCAAGTTTTTCTATAGCATCATCAGGACTACCAATGATATCGGTTGGTCTCGAGGATAGATGCTCTGGCCAGGCATCTCTATCAATGGGTGGCAGCGGTGAACCACTTACTCGAGTCGAAAAATCAAAGCGCTCATGGCTCGAGCCCTCGCGGATGTTTTCAAGGGCTTGTTCTCTGGTTTCTGCCAGATGCAAATTGACAGGCACATAAACATCATGTTTATCAGCAGTTTTACCAGCTTTGCTGGCTGCCGCACTGATTTTCTGCCAGTTTGCCTCTAACTGCTCGGGTTTTCCGCCGACCAGCCAGCGCGTGCCATGTTTGCCAATGCGCTCGAGCGTTGCTTCATTAGCTCCGGTGACTAGGGCCAAAGGCATATGAGGATAGGAGTAAGGGCGTAGCTGTAAAACCGCATTGTTTAACTCAAACCAGTCTGTTTTTATCGTGAGGGGTTCTACTGAAGTGAGTAAGTGCATAATGACATCAAGGGCCTGTAAAAAGCGTTCAGATTGTTTTGACGGGTCCAGCCCTAAAACATACGGGTCAGACTTAAGGCCGCCCCCCGGCCCCATGCCTAAAATGACTCGACCTCTGGTTAAATGGTCAAGCAGAGCAAAATTTTCTGCAACATAAAGCGGGTTATGGACAGATAAAGGGATGACGCCACTGCCCAGCTTAATGCGTTTGGTTCTGGCGGCAGCAGTAGCCATAAAAATCTCAGGTGAAGCGATATACTGCCAGCCGCTCGAGTGGTGTTCGCCGACAAAGACTTCATCAAAATTCAGCTCATCCAGCCATTCTATGAGTTTGAGGTCGCGCTCGAGTGCGACCGTGGGGTTTTCTTTTGGTGAGTGTATGGGCTGCAAAAAGAGACTAAAACGAACGGGTTTAGCCACAGCAAGCAGATTCCTTCTGGTTACTGAGTGAGCAGCAAGCCGAAGTATTTATGTTTAGTACAGGAATATCGCCAACTGAACGGTCAGCGCCTTTACAGGCAACGCCAGGCGCCTCTAACTGAACCCGAACATTTCCTTCGGTTAACTCAATTTGGCTGACCAGATAACTGACGGCAACCTGTCCAGGTTCGCCGTACTCCACGCGCATTTGGGCAAAGTCATCTAGCGTTAGGCTCGAGCTTACCCGGTTATAAATGCTCAAAAACTTGCCTACGGTCATAAAGCCGTCCCTGGGGTTGGCCGGTGACCAGAGTTGCAAGATGGTTTCTGTCCAGCTATTGCCCTGACCACCACAGTCCATGCTTTGGACCTGACTCGACTTTATTTCGGTCACATGATAGCCAGGTGCTACCAAAACGTCAGCTCCGCCAAAGATGAGGCTCGAGCCTTTGTCCTGAATGCTATGCAGTTCACTTAAAAATTCCAGATTGGTCATACGTTACTCCTTTTATATTGATGTTTATCAATATGTATTGCCAAAAAAATTTAGTCTCTTAACGTTTTAAGAGTAGCTTCAATAAGGTCAAAACCTTTTGGGTCAAGCTGATAGTACATCCACTTGCCACGCTTTTTCCCGGTAACCAAGTTAGCAGAAATCAGACATTTCATATGATGACTTACGGTAGGTTGTGATAAGCCCGTGACAGCTTCAAAGTCGCAGGCGCAGATACCGTTACCCTCTGGGCAGCAAAGCCCTGCATTAACCTGAGCCAGATGCCTTAAGATTTTGAGTCTGGCAGGGTCAGCGAGTGCCTTAAAGACCCAGGCAAGTTCATCAAGCTGTTCGGGTTTAGAAACGTCAAGGGTAATTTGAGACATGGCTCGAGTTTAATGAACGTATTGATATATGTCAATACGTTTTCTCTAAACTGAGCGTGGGTCTTTAAGAGAAAGAGACTTTATTCCTCGAGTTCTTTGACTTCTCTAGCTGTTTCCGCCAGATATTCAGAAATAGCTGAGGCAAGATTAACGGTCAGTTCAGCCTGCCCGGGACTCAGACGGTCTTCTGAGCGTTCGCCAATTTCTGAACTTAAGAGATCTAGACCGCTGACGATTTCTGCCAGACCATCCAGTAAGGAACCAAAAGACACAGTAGATTGCAAGCCAGGATGAAGCCCCAGACGCTTAACCAATTCCTGATAACGGGCATAGAGTCCTAAATTGGTATAAGCAGGGCTGTTTTCATCAAAGTCGGTATCACTGAGTAAGCTATTAAGTTCGGTCTCAAAGGCCATGGCTGCCATAGTGGCAGCACCATCGGGGTTATCCCAGCATTCCTCTTTGGCCTTGGTCCACATGGTCGGGGTGACTTCAGGTTGATCTGTTTCGGCGAGTGGCGTGGGCATTTTGCTCAAATGCTCGCTTCCGCTCAGATAATCTTTTAGGGGTATAAGAGCTTCCTGAATGAAGCTTCGTCTGGCTTCTGGAGTTGACCCCTGAAAGCGCAAGAATTCCCAGAGGGCGGGTAGGCTTTTAAAGGTTTTGAGCCAGCGAGGTAAGATGCCTTTGGTATCAAATTTGGTGGCAAAATAATTGCGTAATTGCTGGAAATATTCATTCTCGGCAACGCCGTTGGTAACGTAGGCGCAGAGTAAGGCCTCGAGGTATAAAAGACGCTCGCTATCAGTGGTCAGGCGTCTGACAACATTGACCTCTGAGCTTAAACTCGAGACATTGGTTAAATAGTTCCCGGAGACCTCATCCACAGCGTTCCTAGTATAGCCTTAAATAAAATTATTCCCTGACACTCGTCACGAAACTCAACTCTGATAGTACTCTGCCAGTAAAGCGTCCATGACTTTACTGGTGCGTGCAGCACTTTCGCCGCTACTGGGGCTCAGGCCCTCGCCGCGCAATTCACTAACGATACTTTGAATGAGGGGTTGCTGCACGTGGGGTGGATAGGGCAAAGAGAATTCCTCGGTACCCGTTTGGGTGGTCAGGCGGACGGGGCTATCATCAAAAGTAACATAGTCAAGTCGCCCTTTACTCCCCAGAATCTCGGTATGGTCGCGGCGCTCAAAACTGCTAAAACACCAGGTACCTGTGCCGTGGACGCCAGAGGAAAAGAGAAAAGTACCTGTGACAATATCTTCTGCGCGGTAGAGCCTTGCCTGATTTGAGGCGAAGCCTCTGGCCGCTTGAATAGGACCAAGCGCATAATCAAGAAAGTCAAGCATATGCGAAGCCAGATCAACAAAATGGCCACCGCCGGAGATTTCAGGCTTGACGCGCCAGGGCTCGTTACCTGGCTCTGCGGGTCTTGCCAGCCCATACATACTGATGTTTACACTGCGCACTTCGCCAATAGCACCGTCATCTATAAGGGCTTTAATTTTTTTGAATTTGGCTAAACCCCTGCGGTAGTAGGCAACAAAGAGTGGGACTTCGGCTGCCTGGCAGGCCTCGAGCATTTCCAGGCACTCGCCATAATTGAGTGCCATAGGTTTCTCAACATAAACCGCTTTGCCTGCCTGAGCTACCTTGAGAGCGTACTCGAGGTGACTCGAGGGTGGCGTGGCTATATAAACGGCATTAACCTCAGGGTCATTTAT
Organism: Trueperaceae bacterium; assembly: GCA_020431825.1. Taxonomy (GTDB): domain Bacteria; phylum Deinococcota; class Deinococci; order Deinococcales; family Trueperaceae; genus JAHEBB01. The sequence continues at coordinate 39,511 of JAGQHN010000019.1, forward strand.
AAGCGCATTGGCATCATTGTACCAGCGCTTAACGCCGTGCCGCTGGGCGTAGTCTCTGGCGAGGTCACCCTTTCGCCGCATCACGGCGACAAGTTCTGAATGCTCTGCTTTTTGCAAACCAGGGCCACTTTTCACCTCAGTGACATTGCCACAGCCAATAATTCCCCAGCGCACCTTGTCTAGTTTCATAAGGCTCGAGTATACGGTACTTTTAGCATTTTCTTATAAAGTAAGGTGTGGAGCTGAGTCCCGACATCCTGCTAAATGCCTATAGCCAGGGCTATTTCCCGATGGCGCACCCTGAAGAAGACAATGCCATCTACTGGTATGACCCCAATCCGCGCACTATACTTCCCCTGGACGCTTATCATGTGCCCAAACGCTTGGCACGCACCCTGCGCCAGGAGAAATTTGATATTTGTCTGAATACCCGGTTTGAAGCTGTCATGCGTGGCTGTGCTGAGCCTGCCCCAGGACGCATGAGTACCTGGATCAGTGAAGACATCATAGACCTTTATACCGCGCTACATAACTACGGCTATGCTCACTCGCTCGAGGTCTGTCTCGAGGGTGAACTGGTCGGTGGTGTTTATGGTGTAAGTATCGGTGGTTTTTTTGCCGGGGAAAGTATGTTTAGCCGTGTGACGGATGCTAGCAAGGTAGCGCTCATTAAACTAATTGAACACTTGAAGGAGCAAGGCTTTAGTCTGTTTGACGTGCAATTTACCAATAAACATATTGCGCAATTTGGTACCAGAGAAATTCCGCGTGCTGAGTACAAACGACGGCTGGCAAAAGCACTCAGGCAAAATGTGAAATTTTTGTAAGGCTTTTGTAAGAGACTTTGGTCTATCCTGAAGTTAGGTATTCAACAACTCTAGGCGTAAAGGAATAGACCATGTCTCAAGACTCTTCTATTAAAAAACTGGATCAGGAAGATAAAAAAACCTTTACTTTTGATAACTATACGCTGGATGTTGAGAGTGTAGACAGTGTTGACGCTTTAATCATTAGAGGGCGTCTCTTGCATGCTCAGCAAAGCTCAGACACGAAGGACAACCAGGATGTCACGCTTTTACAGCATCATGTTATGTCGAGCATGGACTCTGTATTAAACCTGGATGAAAATGGCTACTTTGAAGCGCACTGCCGTAAAAATGATGACTATGTACTGCGCTTTTTAACCTCTAAAGAAACTTTTGCTGTTCCTATTACAAACTAAAAACTTTCTTTCTATTTGCCCCTTGAAACCTTCCCGCCGGGAGGGTATTTTTTTTAGATAGTAGGGGTCAGTGAATCGTGTTTAGTCTTGTCACTTTCCACTTTCTACTTTTCACTCTCTTACACTAAAAGCTGAATGTCTTACCGCAGCCGCAAAAGTACACTCAGTTTTGACCGGGGTACGCTTATTTTGCACCCACCACCGCCGGGTAAAGTCTGGCTCGAGTTTGTAACCTGGGATGACCGGATTGAAAAGTTTCGCATTCCGGCGATTAAGTACCGAAGCTTTATCGAGTCGATGCGCCGTGAAGGAACTGAAATACAGGATGCAGCGAAGGCATTTAAAGAACTCGAGCTAATCATTGCTGACGAAAAAGACCCCTTTAGCCACCAGAAAGAGGCGCTCGAGGCCTGGAAACGGGCAGGTCGGCGAGGCGTCGTGGTCCTGCCTACTGGCGCCGGAAAAACGTATGTAGCGCAACTGGCACTGCAAGAAACTCCGCGCAGCACGCTGATTGTGGTGCCTACTTTAGACCTGATGCACCAGTGGTATGCCAACCTCGAGGCTGCCTTTCCCGAGTCGGACTTGGGGCTTTTGGGAGGCGGCTCAAAAGACGAAAGTCAGATTTTGGTCGCAACCTATGACAGTGCCGCCATTCACGCAGAGCGCATAGGTAACCGTTACGCCATGATTATCTTTGATGAATGCCACCACTTACCCGGTGATTTTGTGCGCAGCATTGCCGAATATTCTCTGGCACCTTACCGTTTGGGACTTACCGCAACGCCTGAGCGCAGTGACGGCAAACATGATGATTTGACAAGTCTGATTGGCCCGATTGTCTACCGAAAAAGCCCTGAAGAGTTGGCAGGCAAAAGCCTATCTGAACATGAGATCAGGCAGATTAAAGTCAGTTTGTCTAAAGAAGAGCGAAGCGAGTACGACAGCTGCATTAAGCAGCGCAATGAGTTTTTGCAACGGTCAGGTATCTTTTTAGGCTCTCTTAATGGCTGGCAGAAATTTGTGGCTGCCAGTGCCCGCTCATCAGAAGGGCGAGCTGCCATGCTGGCGCACCGTCAGGCAAGAAAGCTCGCTCATCAGAAGGGCGAGCTGCCATGCTGGCGCACCGTCAGGCAAGAAAGCTGGCCTTTGGCACAGAAGCTAAAATCAGGGTGCTTTATGACCTTTTAGCTAAGCATGCCTCAGACCGCATTCTTATTTTTACCGATGATAATGCCACGGTTTACCGCATCTCCCAGTCCTTACTCATTCCTGCTATAACTCACCAGAGCAAAGTCAAAGAGCGCCATGAGATTTTAAAGAATTTTCGTGACGGAACCTATCCACGCATTGTGACCTCGAGGGTGCTAAATGAAGGCGTAGATGTACCCGAAGCCAATGTTGCCATTGTGCTTTCAGGTACGGGCTCTACTCGTGAATATGTGCAGCGGTTGGGGCGCATTTTGCGCAAAGGCGAAGGCAAACTGGCAATTCTTTACGAGGTCATTGCTGAAGATACCGCCGAGGAAAATGTCTCCAAGCGTCGCCGCCAGCGCCCTGGCGGAAGTACAACCGAAAGTTCTGGTGAACAGTCCACCCTCTTTGCGCCTATAGATGATGAGGAGACGATAGACTTTGAGGATTTGTGAGTTGCTTTTCACAACACTGATACTTTAGTCAAAGAGGGTTTGTGAGTTAGAAGTAATCTGCGATCAACCACAGATTATCAGAATGTATTCTCTCGATAGGATGTAAAGTTAATTTAAGGTTGAACGCTACTGTTTTCAGTGAATATGCCATAAGGCGGGGAGCCATATTTGTCTATAAAAATCGAATTTATCCTTATTGAAGGATTAGCAAATCGCGCAGCTTCAATTATTGCCTGAGCCATTTGCTCCCGATTACGGAAAAACGGAATAGGAATATTTAATGCAAAATTCCCATTTTTGTGTATCAATCTCATTTGCAAACCTCTAAAAGGTATATAGCCAAATCCAGTAAGTGTAGAAATGTAACTAAATTCTGTCCAGGGGATATTATGTCTTTGAAAAAAAGTTCTGGTCTTTATTCCCTCTGTGCTAATTTCCACCCTTAATGTTGAAAAATGGTAAACCACATAACCCATTAAAGGAATACCAAAGAAAGCCCCTATAAAATCTTTTGGAGAAGTAAGGCTTTGAAATCGTGTCACAATACCCCAAACCCCGAATAGCGTAAATATGGATAGCACAATAAGCCAGACGTACACAAAAAGGCCTTTTTGAGAGAAAACCTTTGGATTACTCATATCAATGTTTTAGTTCTAGCATGCCCTTTGTTGCTGACGTTGTGGATTAAGTCCTTGTTTTCTGGATACCAGCGAAGGCTCTTATGACGAGTAAGTGCTTTAACAGTATCTATGCGTCTACTTTAGAGAGAGAGGGTAAAGGCGTTGTCTTCCTCGAGTCCCTCCTGATTAACCACTCAGCAAAGATCAGATTAGGAACCCAGCAGAGCCAGGAAATGATGATGTAACTTGTTCTGAACTCGAGCCCCAGCATCATAAATAAAGGAATCCAGAGCCTTAAGGTGACAGCCGCAAACGTCAGAGCAAAGTTGCGAATCATCCAGGCTTTATGAGCCTCTATATTGCCCTTGCGAATCAGGCTATAGGCAGCGTAGCCACTACCTAGCCAGAGCAGCGAGAGGCTAGCAAAGCCAAGTTTTGCAACTATGCCACCAAAGGCAAAAAAAGCCATGTAAAGCCCCCCCAGTCCTCCAAGCAAAATGCCAAGCAGATAGATACGCCCTAGCCAGCGGTGCAGTTTAAGAAAACGACCTCGTCTCAGTCTAGGTAAAAACTGCAAAGGACCAATAATGAGGGCGAGCATAGCACCACTAATATGCAGGATAAGGCCAAAGCGGTGTGCCATATAGACCAGCATTTGCTCAGAAAAAAAGACGTCTGGGTTAAGGCTAAAGTAACGGCTCGAGACCAGTACGATAAACAAAGATAAAACAAGCATGCTTGTCCAGCCAATTTTTTTGGCAAGTCCAGTTCGAGGTTTCACTAGGGGTTTTGTCGTCATAATAAAGCTACCTTAAAAAAGAGTTTCCTTACCATAGAGACTGACTGGCGACATTGCCTCGGTCAATAGTATGAGAACTGACTTAGAAGCTTCTCAAAGGGCAAAACGAAGACTTGGACTAATTAGGGTCATAATGTGCCTATGCTTCCTAGCGATTTACTGATGCACCGCTATAACGGAGAGGAAGTCGTACCCAAGAGACTCGAGCTTGATAAAAAGAACTTAGAGCTTGCCGCTGAAATCATTGATCTGTTTGCTGCCTGTCAGGGTAAAAAGCGGGCTGAACTCGATGAAAGTTTACTTGTTTTAGAAGGTGAGGCCACCAATTACCGGGTTAAGCGAGGCTTAGCGCATCTGCTCAGCAACGGCTTTTGCACCTTTGAAACTGTCAGCCCTATAGAGCCCGAGCTTTTGCGAGAGCGCATTTTTGCCCTTTCTGCTAAGCATGTTCCTGCTGTAAGTACTACAGACAGTCTCATTTCGGGGCTTGCTGCGGTGTTAAGTGAAGAACTGGGTAAAGACGTAGATGTTTCACAAGTGCAGGAAGGACTTTATGCTGATTTAAAAGAAAATGCCATCCTGACGACCTATGAACCGCCAAGCGCTGAGGCGCTGCTTCACCGCTATAACCTGTCGCAGGTGCAGGGCATTTTGTACCGGGCGAAAGAGCTTGTGATTCATGCGCACCGCAATGTACCCGGAGAGTACAAGCAGCTTTTTCGCTACCTGAAACTTTTTGGCCTTATGACCTATATCGAGGGAGATGTTGACCACGGATTTAGCGTAACTATTGATGGTCCTGCCAGCGTCTTTGGTAGCAGTACCCGCTACGGTACCGACATTGCTAAATTCTTGCCTGCTCTTCTAAATGTTTCTAAATGGAGTATGGAGGCTAACCTTTTGCCTCGTCAACTCTATGATGGTAGTCCTGCCGCTGCCAGATTTACCCTGGACTCAGACTGTGGTCTGGTGTCGCACTATAAACGCGGAAAGGTTTACGACAGCATGGTTGAGGAAGCTTTTGCTAAACGCTGGGAGAGCACCAAGACCGACTGGGTCTTAGAACGAGAAGTCAATCTCTTGCCAATTCCAGGCAGCGTTATGGTGCCTGATTTTCGCTTAGTTCACCCCGATGGGCGTGATTTTGTGCTGGAAATTGTAGGTTACTGGCGACCCGAATACCTTAAGAAAAAGTTTGCGCAGGTGGCCCGTTCAGGCATTAATAATCTGATTTTAGCTGTTTCGCAAAAGCTGAATCTGGAGAAAGCTGGCGTTAAGGTTGAGAACGTTCTGGCAAAGGTGATCTGGTTTAAGGAAAAGATTATTCCAAAAGATGTATTGGCGCTTATTGATTAGCCAATTTTCCTAAATGGTTTAAGTTTTGCCATCTGCTTGAGTTTTGGGTTGATCAGTCATTTCAGAAGAACTTTCCGCAAACTTTATCCCATCTGATATAACCTGATTACAGCTACAGCAAAGCTGTTAGCAGAGAAGCAAAAACCTGTTACACTTTTGACGCATGGACATTCCTAGATACTGGGCTCGAGCTGAAGCTAAAGTCACTATAAAAGGACAGGCTTACAACTTTATTGCATACAAGGGCTCAGATCAAAGTCTCGAGGCTGCACAGGTGCTTGCCAGCACGGAACTTTCTGAGCGTATTGCTCGCAAAGAACGGGGTGAACCTCTGGGCAGCTACCCTAAACATGGAGCGCCTCTAAGAGAAGAGATCATTGAAGATATCATTCATAATCAGGAGCGAATTGCTGTGATTACGCGTAATTCAGCGGGTTCTCTGGTGCTAAATACCGCCAGGGTCATGTTTATAGACATTGACCTCATGCAAAGCCATCTATGGGAAAGAGTCTCCTGGCGGCAAATCCTGAAAAACATCTTTGAATGGCCTAAAAGCAAACCTAAGCCTCGAGCTGAACAGGTACTCGAGCGTATTCATCAGTGGTATGAGAACCATACCGATTTTACCCTGCGAGTTTATAGAACCAAAGCGGGTTTTCGTTTGCTGGTAAGCCATACGCTTTTTGATCCTGAGAGTCCTCTGGTGACAAAGATCATGGAAGAACTGGCATGTGATAACCGTTACCGCCGTTTATGTGCTATACAGTCCTGTTTTCGTGCCCGTTTGACCCCAAAATACTACCGTATTAGGCTCGAGCGTCCTCCAGGGCGCTATCCCTGGCAAAGTGCTCAGGAAGAACTTTTGCAACGTGACTGGGAACTGGCTTATCACCAGAAGATAAAAGACTATGATGTCTGTATCCTTATTGAGATACTGGGTGACGCACCACCACATCCTGAAGCGCAGGTCGTTATGGATATTCATGACAAGTTTGTGATGTCTGAGTTAGCTAAGCCCTTGGCCTAGATGGACAGTTTGGGGCGCTTGACTAGCTGTTTTCCTGATACAGTTGCTCATGAATCGACTTTTTGATTTAACGGGGAAGCGGGCGCTTATTACAGGCTCGAGTAAAGGCATAGGATTTACGCTGGCAGAAGGCCTGGCCGAGGCTGGAGCAAGTATAGTTCTTAATGCAAGATCAGCTGAGCGCTTAAGAGCAGCAGAAAAGACCTTAAAGGAAAAAGGGTTTGAGGCAGCGTCTTTTTGTTTTGATGTTACCCAGCCTGGCGAAATCCAGACGGCTATAGATGATATAGAAACTAAGCTTGGCCCCATTGACATTCTGATAAATAATGCGGGTATGCAGGCCAGAGGAGCACTCGAGGACTATGACCTGGAAACCTGGCGGCGTCTTATGGAAACCAATGTCAACTCGATGTTTTATGTGACTCGAGTTGTGGCTAAGTACATGATTGAGCGCGGACAGGGAAAAATCATCAATATCGGTTCGGTGCAGTCCATGACAGGTAGACCAACCATTGCGCCTTATACCGCGTCAAAAGGTGCGGTGCTCAATTTGACCAAGGGCATGGCGATAGACTGGGGGCCAAAAGGCTTGCAGATAAATGCTATTGGGCCGGGCTACTTTAAGACTGAACTCAATCAGGCGCTCGTTGATAATCCTGAGTTTTCCAACTGGTTGACGGGCCGCACGCCTGCCAAACGCTGGGGAAACCTGGATGAGCTTAAAGGTGCAGCTATCTTTTTGGCTTCGGAAGCCTCGAGCTTCATAAATGGTCATATGATCTATGTTGATGGTGGTCTTTTAGCGCAGCTTTAAGCTTTTGAAAAATCCAGAATCATTTCATTGCTGGGTACAAAACCGAGTTTTTCATAGACGGGTTTGCCCATAGGCGACGCGTGTAAAACTACTTTGGTGCAAGCAATATCTCTGAGGTAGTCTGTGCATGCCTGCGTTAAGGTTCTGGCAATGCCTTTCCCCCTTTCCTCTGGGGTGACATAAACACCCCAGATATAGCCATATTGCCGCTTATCCTTTTGAAAGACCATGGGGTAAGGACCGTAGAAAAGCTGGCAGGCCGCAGTTCCGATGGGCTGACCATTCTTTTCGGCGATAAAGGCGGCATACTGGTGCTTTTCTCTGGCGTCAGCGATGAACTCGAGGGTTTCCTCGCGCCAGCGCTCACTCAGGATTTTATCCATATCGTAGTCCTGCCACATTAGCCGGAAAAAATCGGCAACGATGACATCGTCTTGGGCTTGGGTAGGTCTCAGGTTAAAGGAAGAAGGGGTGCTCATAATCTTCTATTTTAGTAACTTTTTCTGCTTAAAGTTAAGGTTCGCTGACGAATGTTTTTTCTTGCTACTATAGGGCTATGGTTCAGCTTTTGCCGCTTAGTGCTGAAGAGTTTGACAGTTATTTGGAACAGGCGATTAAAGACTATGCGGAGGACAAGATTGCCGCAGGTAACTGGCAGGTTTCTGAAGCCCTGGAGAACTCGAGGCGAGACTATCTGAGGCTCTTGCCAGAGGGTGTTAGGACTGCCAACAACTATCTCTTTAGCATCAGAAGGGATGCCGGGGAAAAGGTGGGTGTGATCTGGTTTGCACTTAACCCTGAAGGGTTAAAAAGTAACGCTTTTATCTATGATTTTCTTATAGATGAGCCCTACAGGCGTAAGGGTTACGGTAAAGCTGCCTTACTTGCCGCCGAAGAAAAGGCAAAAGCTCTGGGTATAAGCACCCTCTCCTTACATGTCTTTGGTCATAACCAGGCTGCCAGAAAGCTTTATGAACAGCTTGGTTACGAAATTACCAATATCAATATGGCAAAGAAGCTGACTTAAGGCTCGAGCTGTCTTGTTTGCTTTCATATCCAGTTAGCCGTTCCGATAAGATAAAAAGCTATGAAGCCTAAACTGGAAACCCTAGCCATACACGCAGGTTCAGAAATTGATGCGGCAACAGCTGCGGTGACGTCTCCGATTCACCTGAGTACGACCTTTGAGCGAAATGCTGATGGTAGCTTTCCTCATGGATATATTTATACGCGCAGTCATAACCCCAACCGGGCTGCTTTAGAGCAGTGTATTACCGCCTTAGAGGGGGGAGAGGCTTCGGCAGCCTTTTCTTCGGGTTCGGCGGCGGCCTCAGCGGTGTTTCGTGCTCTCGAGCCGGGTGACCACGCCATTATTCCTGATGATATGTACTGGGGTATTCGCAAGCTTTTAAAGCAGGTCTTTGTACCCTGGGGTTTAGAGCTTAGCGAAGTTGATATGAGCAAGCTGGATGAGGTAAAGGCCCATATTAAAGCCAATACCAGACTGGTCTGGATTGAAACACCCTCAAACCCCATGCTCAAAATTACCGACATTGCTGGTGTGGTCAAACTGGCGAAAAGTGTCGGGGCAAAAGTAGCTTGTGATAATACCTGGACCCCACCGGGTATGCAGCCCGTTTTTGCCCTTGGCGCTGACATGGTTATGCATGCCAGTACCAAGTATCTGGCAGGTCACAGTGATGTTTTAGGCGGAACCCTGACTAGCAGAGAGGCCGATGCATTCTGGGAGCGGATTGTCTTTGTGCAAAAAAATGAAGGGGCGGTGCCCTCGCCCTTTGATTGCTGGCTAACCCTGAGAGGAATAAAAACCTTGCCCTACCGCATGCGTGGTCATGTGGAAAATGCTGAGGCGATCGCTCACTTTTTAGCAGAGCATCCAAAGGTAGAACGGGTGGCCTATCCAGGTTTAAAAAGCCATCCTAATCATGAGGTTGCTAAGGAGCAAATGAGCAGTTTTGGCGCTATGCTTTCAGTCTTGCTGAAAGGCGGGGAAGGGGCTGCTATGGAGGTGGCTGCTGCCTTAAAGCTGTTCACCAGAGCAACCAGCTTGGGTGGAGTAGAGAGCCTGATTGAGCACCGTGCCAGCATTGAGGGGCCAGACTCAAAAACGCCTAAAAATCTGCTTCGGGTAAGTGTAGGGCTCGAGCACAAAGATGATCTCATTGCGGATCTTGAGCAGGCCCTCAATAAAGTTTGACGTGTCTGAAAACCCTGTTGATTTACCCAGGTATGCCAGGCTCGAGATTGAGCGCAGGTGGCTGGTTGACCTTGCAGAGCTAGGCGAGCTGGACAAATCTAGAGCAAGGTTTATTCGAGATAAATATTTGCGGCACAGCCATATGAGGCTACGCTCTATCAACCTGGGTAATGAGACCGTTTACAAACTTGGTAAAAAATACGGACATACAGATGCATTGTCGCAGCCTGTCACCTCTATTTATTTGAGCGCTGAGGAATTTGCGGTTTTTGACGGGCTCGAGGGTGGAATTGTGGAAAAGTGGCGTTACCCTATTGCTGAAGGCAGTCTGGACATTTATCAGCGGGCAGGGAAACGTGTAGGGATTTATGAGCTCGAGTTTGACACTGTAGCAGCAGCACAAAACTACGCCCCTCCCGCTTTTGTGCGAGAGGAGCTAACCGGAAAGGCGAACTATAGAGGCGTTGATTTTGCCCGGACTTAAGCTGTTTTAGCTACATCCTGAGCCAGCATGTCGTTATAGCAGGTTACCCAGATATCTTTATCAGCAATAATCAGCGGGTTTTCCCAGCCCTGGGCAGTTACCAGCAAACTTGGCCAGCGTTTACCAAGATAGTTTTGATGGCGGGTAAAAATAACTACGCTTTCGCCATTTAGCTGAGCCTTAAAAAAGGAAAAGCTAGGACGTTCCTCTAAGAGGCGCTCGAGCATCCACTGAAAACTCAGGCGGTCGATTGGGTCAATATTAAGCTGCTTGTCAGCGAGAGAAATGGTCATACGTACTCCGAAAAGGATTTGGAAATTAAGTAATACAAAAGTTGACTTTGACTCTGGGCGGGTTTTGCCCAGAGTCCAGTATGAACCATTATAATCAGCGAGTATGACAGATAAATTACATAGTATTCATAGTTGTATACAGTCTTGCAATGCCTTCTTTTAAAATTGTTGAATCGTAGTAAGAAAAGCACAGCCGAAGGTAATGGCTTAGCTTTTCCTGTGCTGAAAACTTTGGCCCGGGTTGAAAACTTACCCCTTGTCTGACGGCAGCTTCAAGTAAGATAGTTGCGTCCATGGCTTCAGGAAGCTCGAGCCAGAAAAAATAGCCTCCTTTTGGCTTCTGGTAACGCAGAGGCAAGGCTTTTAAGGCATCATCCATGGCGTCTAATCTGCTGTGGTAAATAGCTTTTGCTGAGGCTAAATAGCTGTCTTGCAGGCCAAGCTCGAGCATGCTGCGCACGACTCCGCTGGCAAAGGGGTTGAGTCCACCGCCACTTTGTACCATGCCACTTTGCGCAAGTTTATCCAGTAAGGATGGGTGGGCGTTTAGCCAGCCAAGTCTTAGGCCAGGTGCCAGAATTTTGGAAAAAGAACCCAGGGAAATTACTTGCTTACTCTCTGTGTAGGCAGCCATTGCCGTAGGTGCCTGGCCTTCATAAGTCAGAAGATGATAAACCTCATCGGCCAGTACCAGTATTTTATAGGTTTCGGCCAGCTCGAGCAGTTTTTGTCTGCGTGCCTCAGATAAACTCACGCCACTGGGGTTCTGATGGATAGGAATGGTGTAGAGCAGTTTTGGCTGGTGCTTTTTGATAAGAGGCTCGAGCTCATCTACCATAAGGCCCTCGGCATCTAAAGGAACGGGGATAATGTTTAACTGATAATCGGCAAAGATATGAAGTGCCAGAAAATAACTGGGTTCTTCGACAAAGATGACGTCACCGGGTTGGCTTAGATAGCGACAGACAAAGTCAAGCGCCTGAGAAATGCCGTTGGTGATATAGAGAGTGTTAGGTTCGACCTTAAAACCATAATGCCTGCTTAAAAAAGTGGCAAGCTCGAGGCGAAAGAGATCATCGCCGACATCTGCCCCGTATTGCAGAAAGGCTGCGCCGTTTTGCGCAAAGCGGTGTGCTGCGGCTTGTGCCAGCAGGTCTTTTGGTAACAGGGCTTCTTCGGGGTGACCAATGCCCAGATGAATTTCACCCTCACGCAGGGCAAATTGGGTACTTTGAAGCATGCTTTAGCCTATCAGATAGAAGTCAAGCAGATATCCTATTAGAAGATTAGTAGTTCAGGATGTTTTTGGCTGGAACAATTTTTACGCATCAGGGTAGTTACTTTGAGCGTACAATGCCTAGCAGATAGTCCGGATATAGTACACTTTTTTCAAAGCCTATTATGAGCGGAACTGCATTTACCAGAAGCACTGGCTCTCAATCTAGAGGTTCTCAAACTACTAATCCAAAAAGCTCTTTTATAGTTTCTCAAAGTGAGGGACTAGCCTGTTAAAGGGGAGTGTTAGTGGGCAATACGCTTATTGAATTTGGGTTTTAAATTCACCTGATCGTAGTGTGCCTGACAGCTTTCACAGGTCACAATATCCATAAGGGTAAATTTATCAGTGGGAAACAGAGGAATAAACAGCAGGTAAAAATAGTACTTGCTTTGTGTTCTTTGGTAAGACCGAATCTTGCCACATTTAGGGCATTTGAAGCTGCCTTTTTCGACGATGTATCTCTTTGGTTTAATTCCCCACAACATGGTGAAAAAACAATATCATGAGAACTGGATTAGTCCTGGGCAAAGGTCACATACAGAAAACTGAAATTGGGTTACATATAAGTTTTCTTCAAAAACAATTTCCTAAGTCAGGGTCATTTGGGATAAACTTTCTCCTGAAGTTTGGACGGTGTACCAGATTTTGGCTGCTTGGTCTAGGGAATGCCCATGTTGCCCGGGTTCGCCCTGGACACAAAATCGGACACCTTTAAGTTTGAAGACAAGAAGGACGTGCACATGACTTTTCCAACGACAGTAGTCCCCGAATCACAAGGTTTTTCCAGCAAACGTTTGGGTCAGGTATCTGCCTTACTCGAGCGCTATATAAGTAATGACCTGCTTAAAGGATGCTCGGTACTTTTGGCCCGTAGAGGCGAGGTGGTACATCTCGAGTCTGCAGGCAGTACAGGTACAGGAAATAAGAAGCTCGAGCTTGATAGCCTGTTTCGCATCTACTCCATGACCAAACCTGTAACCACAGTTGCCGCGCTTATGCTTTTTGAAGAAGGCAAACTACTTCTCGATGACCCGGTAGCGCGCTATCTTCCGGCTTTTAAAGACACCAGGGTGCATGCCGTGTCAGAGCCAAAAAACCTGAAGCTGGTAGAGCAAGAGCGCCCTATGACTATACGTGATCTTATGACGCATACGGCAGGGCTTAGTTATGGCTGGTTTATTGATACGCCAGTAGATCGCTTATACCGCGAAAGTAAGGTTTCTCCAGCGGCAACAAAACTGCAGGATTTTGTGGCTTTCTTGGCTACCATGCCACTGGTTTTTCAGCCGGGTAGTCACTGGCGCTACAGCCATGCAACCGATGTCTTAGCCCATCTGGTCGAAGTTATAGCCGATGAAGACCTGGGAAGCTTTTTGCAGCGGCGCATCTTTGAGCCCCTGGCTATGAAAGATACGGCTTTTGGTTTGCCCAAGGCCAAGGCTGACCGCTTAACAAGTGTTTACTGCCCTAGTGAGAACTATAGTTTTACGCTTGATTACTCAACGCTCGAGCCTGGTGTGCCTATTTACCCTGTAGATACCCCTGAAAATAGTCGCTTTATTGATCCGCCCTTTATCAATGGCATGGCTGGCGGGGGCGGTCTGGTTTCAACCCTGCCTGACTATTTCCGTTTTGCGCAGATGCTTGCCAATAAAGGTGTTTTTGAGGGTGCAGAACTCTTAGGGCAAAAAACGGTTGAGCTTATGGCTATGAATCACCTCTCTGATAAAGTTCCTCCCCTTGAAATAGGCGGAAACCCCATACCGGGCACGCGTTTTGGTTTAGGCGTCAGTGTTATAGAGGATGTCGCCGCGTCTGCTACTCTTGGTTCTAAAGGGGTCTACGGCTGGAGTGGTGCTGCCATGACCAACTTCTGGGTTGACCCGGTGGAAGATATTGTGGGTATTTTTATGACCCAGTTTATGCCCTCTGATTTTTACCGAGTTGTTCGTGAGTTTCGCGTGGCAGCTTATCAGGCACTGAGAGAGTGAGGCAGTTGCCGATTGGTCGTAGCAAAAGGGTTAGGTATCCAGCCCATGTTTTTATAGGCCCTTCATTGGTTTAGTCCTTTCTTGTTTGCGTGTAAGATAAAGTCAAGATGTTAATTTTGGAGACGTTTGTGTTAGGACCTATAAGCATTGGATGTATAAATAATGCAGCATAATATTCCTGCTGAGCCTTTGGGTGCGTATGCAGAGCCTATGACTGAGGCGGTTAGTAGCTGTGTTCACTGCGGCTTTTGCCTGCCGACCTGCCCAACCTACCGGGTGATGGGTGAAGAGATGGACAGCCCAAGAGGTCGCATTTTTCTTATGAAAGAAGTGCTCGAGGGCTCACTCGAGCTTGATATGGCTAGCCCATATATAGATAACTGTTTGGGCTGCATGGCCTGTGTAACCGCCTGCCCTTCTGGGGTACAGTATCAGGATTTACTCACGCCTTTTCGTGCTCTTGCTGAAGAAAAGCGGGAGCGCAAACTCATGGATAAAATCTTGCGGCGTTTTGTGCTCGAGACCCTGCCCTACCCGCATCGATTTCGTCTGGCAGCCTTTATGGGTCAATTTGCCAAACCATTTAAAGGCCTACTCAGAGGCCGTATGGCTGATATGCTGGCACTCCTGCCAGAACGGTTGCCCAAGGGTGTTTTATTACCTGTAAAGAAAATTGCAGAAGGTGAGACCCGAGCCAGAGTTGCTCTGCTGGCGGGTTGCGCTCAGCAAGTTTTAGAGCCGGATATAAATAGCGCAACGCTGAATGTATTGGCACAAAATGGGGTCGAGGTTTTAATTCCAGAAGAGCAGGTCTGCTGTGGGGCGCTGGCAGCACATACCGGAGCCATGTGGCAGGCCAAACGCTTTGCTAAAGAAAACCTCAAGGCCTTTGCCGGGCTCGAGCTTGACGCCATTATTACCAATGCCGCGGGCTGCGGCTCGGGCCTGCACGAGTACCCACTCTGGTTAAAAGGGGAGCCCGAAGAAGAAGTGGCTAAAACTTTTGCCCATAAAGCGCAGGACATCACGGTGTTTTTGAGCCAGCTGGGTATCAAGGCGCCCCCTGCGCCAAAACAGCCTTTGAAAATTGCCTATCATGACGCCTGTCATCTCGCTCATGCCCAGGGCGTGGTTTATGAACCTAGAGAGCTGCTTGGTATGATTCCAGATATTCAGGTTTTTGATATTGCCGATAGCGAAGTCTGCTGTGGTTCGGCCGGTACTTATAACATTGAGCATCCAGATACGGCTTTTAAACTGGGTCAGGAAAAGGCCCAAAATGTACTGGCAACTGGGGCAGATATGGTAGTGACAGGCAATATTGGCTGTATGACGCAACTCCGGACGCATCTTAAAGAGCAAGGTATTCCAGTAATGCATACGGTTCAACTGCTTGACAAGCTCTACCGAGGAGAACTCTAGTGCTTAAATCCAAAGAATTTACGAAGGGTGCTAGCTGTGTCTGAAGCCCTGAAAACCAAACTCCAAACGCTGTTTCAAGAACGCTGCCTGCAAGATGATGCCGGAGTACTACCCTATGAGTCAGATGGTCTTACCGCTTTTCGCTCGAGGCCCCTGGTGGTTGTGCTTCCTGAAACCCAGGAAGAAATCATTGAAGTGGTGAAACTCTGCTACCGCTATGATGTGCCTTTTGTCGCAAGGGGCAGCGGCACGAGTTTAAGTGGTGGCTCTATGCCGATTGAGGGCGGCGTGGTGATTGCCCTGAACCGCATGAACCGTATTTTGCACTATGATGCTGCCGAGCGTATCGCCGTTGTTGAGCCGGGTGTCATTAATCTTTATGTCACAAAAAAGGCAGTGCCAGATGGCCTTTACTATGCTCCAGACCCCTCGAGTGGCCCTGTCTGTACCATTGGTGGCAATGTTGCTTTTAACAGTGGTGGGGCACACTGCCTTAAATACGGCATGACCTCAAATCATGTTCTGGGCTTAAAGGTCGTTTTACCCAATGGTGACGTAGCCGACTTAGGTGGCGAAAGCCTCGAGATGGTTGGCCCCGATTTAACAGGTATGTTCTGCGGTTCTGAAGGACTTTTTGGGGTGGCACTCGAGGTCACCTTACGTCTCTTACCCAAACCTGAAGTTTTTAAAACCATTCTGGCCGCCTACCATAGCCTGGCCGATGCTGGGCAGGCAGTCGCGGATGTCGTTGCTTCAGGGCTTTTGCCGGGTGCTATGGAGATTATGGACAGGCTAGCCATGGACGCGGCTGAGGCAGCCGTCAAAGCTGGTTATCCAGCAGAAGCTCAGGGTCTTCTGATTGTTGAGCTAGAGGGCCCAGGTGAAGAAGTTGAAGCTGAATTTCCTAAACTTATGCAGGTTATAGAGGCTTCAGGTGCCTATGAAATCAGAGTGGCTAAAAATGAAGCCGAACGCATGAAAATCTGGAAGGGGCGCAAAGGTGCTTTTTCTGCGGTGGGTCGCCTCAGTCCTGATTATGTGGTGCAAGATGGCGTGGTGCCGCGTACCAAGCTGGGTGAAGCCCTGAGAGAAATCGAAAAGCTGAGTAAAACCTATGGGCTGCGTGTTGCCAATGTCTTTCATGCGGGCGATGGTAATTTGCATCCGCTCATTCTTTATAATGGCAAGCTCGAGGGTGAATTTGAGCGGGCCGAAGAACTGGCAGGAGAGATCTTAAAACTCTGTGTTGATTTGGGTGGCGCCGTGACCGGTGAACACGGCATTGGCGTGGAAAAACTGGCTTATTTGCCCTATATGTACAGCGATGACGATATGGATTTGATGCGTTTTCTGCGCATCGCAGTAGATGACAAGGAAATCGCTAATCGTGGCAAAATGCTTCCGTCTAATAAAGCGCCAGCGCTAACGATGCACGGGGCTCATCCTATTGAAAAACAGGGCATTGCCTTCCGGGAATAATATGGCAGAGTATCGGGAACAAATTGCTAACTTAGCTGAAACCATAAAGACGTCGGCAGAGCTTAAAGCCAGAGGGGGGGGTACCAAAACTGCACTTTCGGAGGGGGCAAATCTGGACCTGGGGGGTCTTTCAGGAGTGCTCGAGTACGATCCACAGGAGTACACCCTGACTGCTTTAGCCGGAACTCCCATGGCAGACATCGAAGGCTTGCTAAACAAAGAGAGGCAGTACATGCCCTTTGACCCGGTTATGGTATCGGCAGGTTCAAGCCTTGGTGGCGCGATTGCCAGTGGCTTATCTGGTTCCGGGCGTTACCGCTACGGCGGGATTCGTGATTTTTTGCTGGGCATTCATTTTTTTACGGGTTCTGGCACATTGCACCGTGGCGGTGCAAAGGTCATAAAGAATGCGTCAGGTTTTGACCTGCCTAAATTAATGGTAGGTAGCCTGGGAAGGTTTGGAATAATGACTGAAGCCACTCTCAAAGTCTTTCCTAAACCTGAAGTTTTTACTACGTTAAAAGTAGCAACCGGAAGTCTGGAAAAAGCTCTCGAGCACGTCGGGAAACTAGCTATGAGTTCTTTTGAATTAAGCTGTCTCGACTTTGACCCAGCGGGGACGCTCTATTTGCGCTTTGGGGGGCAGCAGGAAGCCAGCCACAAACGCCTCGAGCGTATTAAGGCGTTTTTAGGGCTCGAGGCAGACATAGTTCAGGGAGAAGTAGATGAAAGCTACTGGCAAGGGGTTCGGGAATTTAACTTTGTGCCAGAAGGATTTGATCTGCTCAAAGTTCCTCTAACCCTTTCAAAGATTGCAGGGCTCGAGTCCCGCCTTGATAAGGCTTTTGTCCGCCGCTACAGTGTTGGAGGCAATCTGCTCTGGTTGGCCCTGCCTCAAGATGCCGATAAGCTAGCCCTAGCCTCACTTCTGGCACAGCAGGGTTTAAGTGCTCTGGCGCTAACTGGTTCCTGGAAATCCGTCTATGTGGGTAAAGCCTTAGATGACATATTTGCCAAGCGCCTGCTGGCAGTTCTTGA
>JAGQHN010000001.1:0-98230 GCA_020431825.1 Trueperaceae bacterium
GGTAGAAGCTGAACGTTATGGAAATTTTATGAAACTTCACAGGCTTGTCCAATTTGAGAGATATTTATCTGCTTACCGCATAAAGGGTGTTTGTTATAACGTCATCCAATAAATTTAGAAAGAATAGTCCTGCTATCAAAAAAGAAAAATCGCTGAGCGTTCAGGCTCAGCGATTTGAGAGGCTAAGTTTGGTCTATTGCTTACGCAGTAAATCGAGGTTTTTATAAAGGATTCCTAAAGGTCTATTGTCGTTTGGGGCAAAGGTAATCTGGTCACCATTGACATGGCTATAGCTTATGCTCAGGTAATTCATGCCAGGGGAGCTGTTAACAAAGAACTTCATGCTCATTTCGGTGCCCTGATCGATTTGGGTAAGTTCTTGAACAACAGCCCCATTAAACCTTACCGTGACGTTTTGACCATCGATAGGGTTAAAGAAGGCCATGTCAACGCCAATGGGTTCGGCACCATTGGTAAGAAAGTCAAGCCTGGTTTCGGGCCCAAGTGACCAGCGGAACTGATTGTTATCGGGCTCAGCCAAACCTGAAATCGTGAGGGTTTCCTCAGAAGGGGTTGCATTGACCTGCACTACCTGGGGAAGAGGTTCGGTGACGCTGGCACGAATTACGGTGGGAGCAGTGAGACTGGTTTGAGGGTTTGCTACCAGTGAGGCTGGCACAACGGCTTCACTGGGGGCAGCTATATCTTGAACGGCAAGCTGATTAAACAAAACTGCCATAGGGCGAGTATCTTGTTCGGAAATAACTGCCTTGTTTAAATTCCAGTCGCTATAAGCCAGGCTTAAGGTGTTGGTACCAGCCTGGGTTTGCAGAGTATAGCTGCGATCAACATTGGTTTGTGCTGGTATGCCAGAGATGCTTTCAATCGTCTGACCGTTAAAGCTTACGTCAACGCTCTGCCCTTCTATGGGGTTATAAAAACTCATGTCTAGCTGAAGAGTTGTGGCTTCTGGAGTCGTGATGGTCAAGTTACTACCCGGACCTAGCGCCCAGCGCCTGAGCCCATCCTCGACAGCAGAAAAGCCTTCTGCGACGATGTTTTTGGCCTCGCTGAGTTTTGCCATGTCCTGACTTAGAAATGCTATGACTTGGGTGCCAGGTTGAACTGCTGGGGTTTCTACAACGACGGGTTCTCGCACTTCTGGCTGAGGTGTATAAGCTACATTGCCAGGTTCAAAAAAACCAAGGGTCTGAAAAAAGGCAGCAAAAGGACTGCTATCATCACTGGTTTTTAAGCCGTCTAGCCCATTCCAGGCACGGTAAGCTAGCTCGAGCCTGTTAAGTCCTGCTTTTGCCGCAAGGGGAAAACTATCCTGTCGGAAGTCGCCAGCACTAAGCTCACCGTAATTTTTTACCAGCTCGCCATTAAAACGAAGCTCGAGCCCTTGCCCTGCAATCTGATTGCTAAACGCTACGGCCAGCTCTAAGGCTTTGTCTTCGGGTAAATAAAAACTTAGCTCTGAAGTTGGGCCGAGCCCCCAGCGACCATAATTGGCTTCAACCCCTCTCAGGCCGTCAATAAAGAGGCTCGAGGGTATCTCCACCATGGACACATTGGCTTCGTCCAAATCTAGTGGATGACTCAGAGCGGCTATAACATAGTCAGGCAAAGTGCAAAGCTGAGCTTCACTTAACTGGAGCCGTTCGCTTTCACCCGGATAAATCCTGACGCTTTGGGGCAGATTGCCACCTTCTGGGTAAAGCGGGACATTCATATGCTGTAAATAGCCTTCTTGAATAGGCATAGTTAGCTGGCGCGTCCAGCCTTCGCCACTCACCTCAATGCTCAGATTGCGACTATTGGCACCCTCGAATTGTCCGGTAAAGCTAAGGTACTGATCCAGCTGACTGGCACTTTCCAGACGAAACTCGAGGTAGGTATCTGCTTCACTATTTAGAAGAAAGATGCCATTTTTCAAGTCAAGCAGGCCGTTTGAGCGTACTTTACTCAGGGTCTGCAAGGGTTCGCTGCAAGCGCCTGAAAGTTGTGCCGAGCTGTTTATCAGCCAATCAGGCGAGAGGTTTGCCTGACCAAAAGCCTCTAAGAACAGCTCCCAGACTTCCCAGATCACGATTTTGGGTGGCTGTTCGCTAAAGGTAATGTCGTTTAAATAATCTGACATAGGCTCCCACGGCCCTTTACCTGTTTGGGCGACATTGACGATTTCTTTACTTAAACTATATTGCAGAGCGCTGTAAAAAGGCCAGGCACTACCCGGTTCGCCATTTGAAAAGCTGGCGCCGACCAGCGCAATTTCAGGATAGCTGTCTCCAAAGAGGCCAGTGGTGGCTTCGGTCAAGCGTTCAAACGTAAAGACTTTATGCTCTTCAGGATAATAGCCTTGGGTCTCCAAAGAAGCTTTGAGTTCAGGGCTTGCCAGGTTATACAGGCTCGAGTCCGTGTAGGGCGATTCCCCCGTTTCTGTGAGGCTATACTCTACTGTTGCAATGCTGTCTAACGTTTCGGCGGCATTTTCTTTTAGGCTATCAGCCACGATCTGCGCTGCCAGGAGGGCCCCTTTGGAGGACCAGTGATGGTCAAGTCTTTGAAATAGGGGAAACTCAGCATTTAAATCTTCGGATTCAGCAAAAGCCGTTTTGACATCGGCAACCAAGACGCCTTCAGCGCGGAGGTACTCGAGAGCGTGATTATAGCGGTCCTGGAGGCTCGAGCTAAGCGGATAGTCTTCAGGCAATTTATCTTCATAGAGCCCAATTTTGGCCGGAGTTAAGCTGACAATCAGCTGAATACCTTTGGCTTCCAGAAGTTTCTTGATGACAACAATGTGCTCGAGGGCTTTTTGGGTGGAAGTCGGATTATTGGCAGTGTAAAACCCGTACTCATCCTGGTGAAAAAGCCAGCCGTCCTGACCGGGTGGTAAAGGAGCAAGGCGCTGCGCCTGGGCTAGCGAAAAAAGGAGGACGAGGGCCAGAAACCATTTATTCATCTGCACTACTGTCCATTTCATAAGCTACCGGGATAAAGCGCTCTGGGAATTCCCAGATGACCAGCTCAGGGGGACTTTGTAAAAAGGCTTCATCTGCAAGATAAGTTTGCATCGGTTGAATGGGGCCTTTGCCTTCCAGCGCAGCATTAAGCACATCGGTCTGTAGTGCGGTCTTTAAGGCACCTTCAAAGTTCCAGGTGTCAATGGCGCTGTAGCTGGTACCAACCAGCGTGACAGGTACGCTAACCGTATCAAACAGGCCGCCGCTGGCCACTTGTCCTTCAGTGCTTTCCAGCTGAACTTGCTCATCGCCAGGGCCCATGGCTTTGAAATTTCCCAGAGGGATAAAGTTCAGCAGGTCGCCCGTATAAGTTTCCTTGCTAGCAAGCTGGCTTGAAAAGCTTGCCAGATTAAAACTACCAAGTTCGTTAGCCAGTGCCCCAGCGACAACCCTCGCCCCATAAGGTGTCCAGTGAGTGTCAGTCTGCATAAAAACCTTGCCACCCGTTTTGGCCTCGAGCATGGGGGTGAGCAGGTCAGGAGCGCTTACCCCACTGGCAAGCAGCGCCTGTCTAAAGTTGTCATAGCGGTTTACGGTGTAATCAGGCAAATGATAGCGGCCCAGATTTTCTTCATAGACTCGGGCCTTGGCAGGCAGCAGCAAAACCACCAGATCAATGCCTTTGGCAGCAAGCTCAGCCTTTACCTGATTGATGTACTCGAGCTTAATTTGTGTTTCCGCAGCTTCAGCAGGGTAAAAGCTAAATTCTTCATCGCTAAAAAGCCAGTTGTCTTTACCGACCAGCACGCCTGAGCGACCGTCTTTAAAGAGTCCGTACTCGAGTACGCCCCAGGTATCTATGGCAAATTGCCGAAAACCAATTTGCTTGTTGAGATCAGCCTCAAAAGCGGCTGCCCATGAGCCTTTGACCAGATCGTGGTTCTGCAAATCAGGTAAGGCTGGAAAATGACTGAGCAGGCTGATGCTACCCAGAACCAGAATCAGTAAAAAAGAACTGATGGGCAAAATTCTGAGGAGGTTCAGACGCCGAGTTTGAGGAAGAGCTAAACTTTGCTGCATAGGGAATCCTTAAAACTGAAAGTACAAGAAGGGCGAAAAGTTTTGCGCTGAGAGCCTTAAAATGGCCAGTACAAAAATCGGGATGATAATCAGATGAACATGACTGAGTGCCTGTTTGCGCACTTCGCCAACGCTATCAAGATGCTTTAACCAGAGCGGGCTTAAGGCAATGATCAAAATGGCAATGGTCATGATGCTCAGTTGCAAGCCGGTGACTTGCCAGCTGATGGCGTCACTTAAGGCAAAACCGTGCAGACCAATCATGGCGCCTAAAAAGGCGAAGGCAGCCTGAACATTGGCAGCTCTGAAAAAAACCCAGCCAACTATGACCAGTATGAGTGTGCCCGGAATCGTAATATAAGGACGCATGGGTTTGCGGTTTTGCGTCTCTTTAAGGCGTTTTTCTATAGCCAGAATGCCCCCGTGCCAGGCACCCCAGAGGACAAAGGTCCAGTTAGCACCGTGCCACAGCCCACCCAGAACCATGGTCAGAAAGAGATTGATATAGGTACGAACCTTGCCTTTTCGGTTGCCCCCTAAGGGAATATAAAGATAGTCTCTGAGCCAGCTTGATAAGGAAATATGCCAGCGGCGCCAGAACTCGGTGATGCTGCGGCTGATATAAGGGTGATTGAAGTTTTCCATAAAGCGAAAGCCCATCATCAGGCCAAGGCCAACCGCCATATCCGAGTAACCTGAAAAGTCAAAAAAGAGCTGAATGGAATAGGCAAGCGCCCCTAACCAGGCATCGCCCATGGTCGGCTGAGGCAGGGCAAAGGCTGCGTCAGCAATGGGAGCCAGTGTGTCAGCAATCATTACTTTTTTTGCAAAGCCAATCATAAAGCGCAGAACGCCTTCGGAAAACTTATCGACCGTGTGCGTACGTTCAACAAATTGGTCAGCAACATCTTTGTAGCGCAATACCGGGCCAGCAATGAGTTGCGGAAAGAGGGCAATAAAGGCAGAAAAATCCCAGAAATTTTGGGCGGGAAGTGCGTCTTTGCGGTAAACGTCTATGACATAGCTAACTGCTTGAAAAACATAAAACGAAATACCAATTGGCAAGATGACCTGCCAGGCAGAGAGACTGCTTGCGCCCATTGTGCCCAGGAGGGCATTAAGGCTATCTAGACCAAAGTTAAAGTATTTAAAATAGGCCAGGGAGCTTAAGCCACCTACGACGCCTGCAATCATGTAGCGTTTGGCAAGCTGGTCTTTTCCGGCATTTTGTGCGCGTACGATTCCTAAAGACATGAGATAACTCCACAGAGTCACGCCAAAAAAGAGACCAAGGAAGTCAATGCGCCACCAGCCATAAAACAGGTAGCTGGCTACCAGGATGAGCACCGAGCGGAAACGAAAGGGGAGAAGGTAATAAAGTGCTAAAAAAAGGGGTAAGAAGAGAAACAGAAAAACATTGGTAGAGAAAACCATGATTGCCCTCGTTGGGCGTAACCCTTATTGGGTTACGCTAGGAATCCAGTAAGCACTTGGGCTACCGGCTGAGCCCATAACAAAGAGGCTATAAGCAGCGCCGCGCTCGAGCTCTGCAGGAAAGGCGGCAATGGAAGCGTCGCTAAAGGCTGCCAGTTCAACACTGATGGGGTTAACCACAATGCTTCCCAGCGTGTCAGAACCAACATCGCTGATAACTGCTTGTGCGCCGTCAGCTGTTTTCATGTGGGTAGTAGCGAGGCCGGAAAGGTTATAAAGAACCAGAAGGCTTTTTGCCATGTTGCTGTTACTGGGGTCTTTTAGTAAAACGATGTGTGCACCACTCCCGTTATCTATGACAGCTACTGTGTAAAAGTTTCCAGCACTAATGCTTAAACTGGCGCTACTACCCGCTGCTGCAAAATCGTAACTACCCTCAGGCACAACCTGATAGCTGCTTACGCCACCAAAACCAAGTTCGGAAAAACCAGCACTTCCTAGCTGGCTGCTAAAAGCTGAACCACTGCTAAGGGCATTTGCCACACGAACAAAAGCTGAGTTGGCGGGTGGTTCAGGAGCATAAAGGCCGTCTTGAGCTGCGGCAAAGGCAAGTACCCCTAACAGACACAGACTGATAAAACGCTTGACTAACTTATTCATAAACAAACCTCACGCGAAAAACTGGGTAAATTTTGAGGGCAGACTCGAGCGTGCGAGTTTTGCCCTAGAGACCTGTCGGTCACTCTAAATACCAAGCTAATGCATATTTGTTACAGTTTTTTTATGCTTGCTTTAAGAAATGCTCGAGTTTTGTCCCAAAGGTCTAAACAATGACTTTTGACGCCCTCGAGTTTCGACCAGAACACTATGATCAGGCCAAAGCACTAGCTGCTCGGTTTGGTTTCGCAGATTCCTCGAGTAACGAGTGCGGGCGCTTGCTCAGGACTCTGCTTGCTCAGGCAAAAGCAGGCAGCATTGCCGAGATTGGTACGGGCTGTGGGCTTGGAACTGCCTGGCTCTTAAGTGCTTTGCGTACAGATCAGACGCTCTACAGTGTGGAGCGTGATGAGGCCCGGCATAGAGCAGTAAAAGCGCTATACGAAAATCAGCAGGCACAGTTTATCTGGGGTGATTGGGAAAGGTTACTTGACTTTGCACCCTTTGAGTTTGTCTTTGTAGATGTTGGGGTTGCCAAAGACCACGGTGCTAAAAAGGTCATAGATGCCGTACGTTTAGGAGGTCTTATCGTCCTTGATGATTTTACGCCGCATAAATACTGGCCTGCTGACTGGAAAGGCCGCGAGGATATCAGGCGAGCACGCTGGCTCAGTAATGAGCGTCTTATTGCTACGGAGCTCTTACTTACCGAGCGAAGCTCGGCCATTGTGGCAACAAAAATTAAATAAGTTACTCGTCAAAACAGCTTAGCTCCAGAGTATCAGCCAATTCACGTGCTGCTTCATTGTTGCTGGTTGCGCCTAAAAAACAGGCTTGTTCATTTGCAAGTCTTAAGACGATGAGCTGATCTATTTCTTTGGTTTCATCGTTGATATCTTGAAACGCCATGCGGTAAATCAGCGCATGAGGAACCAGCACTGGGTTACTTTCATCTCCGGCTATGCTATAGCGCCACTCGGCAACCGTTCCCTTAACATAAGGAAATAAACCCTGAATGGCGTCGCCTAAATCCCAGGGGGCAAAGGGGAAAGGGTGCCCACTGTGGGCAAGCTCGAGCCAGCTTCTGGCATCGCCTCCCTTAACAAAAAGCTGATAGCCAGCCAGGCCAGGACATTCCTGAACAATATAGTCAATAACAGGTTCTGCATCCCATTCGGAACTGCTCAGAGTTACGCAGTGTTCAAAGTCAATCGGCGTATAAAAAGCACTGATGGTTTGGGAAAAACTGATACAGGTAGAGCTTATAAGCAGGCTAAGCAGAAGTTTCATAGTCCGAGTTTAGCGCTACTGCTTGACTTCCTGCTGCCAGAACTCCCTCAATGAAAAGCTTGTGATGAAAGTGAAGTAGCTATTTAGTCAGTTTGCGTTAGACTATATAAGTAGCCAAAATTATGTATTCAAGGAGGTTAAGTGGCAGGTAGAAGACTTCGGTTTTTGGGAGATGCACGAACTCGAGGGAGGTTAGTGTGCCTGAAGTAGCGTTAAACATGGTTAGTACGCCCAGTCTGCAATTTATCATTCCAAGCATTCAGGAACTTATTTATGCCTATGTTAAGGCACATGGTTATGAACCTGCAGGTAATGCCGCGCTAGAGATAGAGGGTGACCTGGCAACCGTTCAGGTGGTTCTGGGAAAGTCTCAGAAAACGCCTTATCACAAATTAAGCGAGGACTCACTCAAAATCAGCCTCGATCATTAGGTTTAGAGAGTTTGGAAGCGCATTGTATTTGAGTGACAAAGTATTTGAGTGACAAAGTATTTAAGCGACAAAGTACCAGTTGACAAAGAGAGCAAAAAACAGACCTCCGAGCAGCGGAAAAAGCATTTTGAGTAGTTCTGCTAAGCGTTCGTTTCTACTCCATAGGCCTAGCATCATAAATACCGGAAACATGCCGAGGATATAGCGCATGAGGCTTTGGGTAGAGCTCAGGCTTGGTATCAGGGCACTTAAGATAACGTAGAGGGCGTAGCTCGAGCCCAGACGTTTCCAGATAAAAAAACTACTGCCTAGGGCCAGGAAAAAGGCACTGCTGTCAAAAATGACGTGCCACCAGATATCGCCTTGTCCGCTTAATAGGTGCTGATGGCTAAGACCACTAAAATCCCGGTACAAAATTGCTAGAGTTCCCAGACTTTCCCGCCCCCACGCTGCCTGCACTGTCATAAAGGCCGTAGCGTCACTAAAATTCAGCAGTAAAAAATACATATAGCTTAGGAGGCCGAGTGGGGTTGCAGAAATCGCCAGCAGACTTCGCCAGTCCTGTCTTAAGGCTGGCCAGAGACAGGCCCAGGTAGTTTTCTTATGTATTTTGGTCAGCTGCCAGCCGTGGTGTTTGAGCCACTCGAGCCCCATCACTCCCCACATAATGACGCCTACAATCCGCGAGCTGGCACAAAGTGCCCCCATGATGCCTGCCCAGCCCCAGCGTTTGGTGCGGGCAAAGTACATACTGGCTAAGGCAAAAAGCAAAAAGATGCTTTCGGTGTAAACCGCACTAAAGAAAAAACTGGTTGGAAAAATGCAGAGGAAAAAGACAGTGCGCCGCGCGGCCGCTTCACTAAGCTCGAGCTTCGTCAGCTGATACAAAAAGCCCAGAGCCAGCAAAAAGCAGAAATTACTTACAAGGATGCCCGCCAAAACGGGGCTTTGCAGCAGACTATTTAGCAAGTCTACGAGTAGCGGGTAGAGAGGGAAAAAAGCGACAGTGCTTTTCTCTCCAGGGTGAAAGAAGTAACCCGCATCGACAATATTGAGATAATAGCTGCTATCCCACCTTGCCCAGATATCTAAAAAAAGATTCTCAGCATTGATTTGCCAGAAGCCATTACCACTTTGACTGGGCAGTGCGACTTCGGCAACATAGCCAACCAGCGTTAAAAAAAGGCGGCTAAGCGTAAACACAATAAATGGATAACTAAACCAGCTTAGGGCGCTGAGGCGCTTTACAATACTAGGAGTTAGGAGGGTTTGGCGCAGAGGTTTAGGGAGAATCATGACTGTCCTCTAAGGGTTCAATGCGCAAATCATCAAAGGCAACACTGCTTTCAGAAACGGTGAGCCCCAGATAGCCAGCAGGACTTTTTAAGGCTAGGGCGTCACGGATAAGTTTGCCATCTACATAAATGCTGTAGCTTGTTTGACTGACCTCGAGCCTTAGCTCATGGTCTTCAGTTTTGCTAAGAGGCAGGCTCAGGTAGCCCTGACCAACAAAGCTGCCTGCCTCATCGTAGAAACCCCAGAAAATCCCTTCATCTTGCTCGCTATGGGTAAAGCGTACAAGCTGCCCACCCCCATAACTGCCAAGTTCTGGCAGGTTAAACAAGAGGCCCGCTCCCAGGTTTTCCGTTTGTCTGAAATGAGTACTGACGCGGTAGCCTTCAAAGATTTGAGGATAGAGAATCGTATAATCAAAACCCTCCCGGGTATATTGCCAGAGCCTGCCGTCTTCAACTCCCCAGTTGCCCGATAAAATGCGCCACTCGCGCTCGAGGGGAAAACTGAAATCATTTTCATAGAGCAGCGCGCGGGTTTCTTCGGTTGGTGTTCGTTCTACCAGCGCTGTTTCTTTGCTATTAATCAGCGTCTTATCAATGGCTAAGCCATAAAACTCTGCGGCCTGCGTGCTACTCAGGCTGAGCCAGCCCTGGGTATAGGTGAGCGGTAAGTCTCTGGCAATTAGATCATTATTTAAGAAAAGCGAATAACTATCAGTTGTCGTTTCAACGCTTAAAAGTAAGCTTTTCCCGTCTGGGGCTTGGTAATTCACTTTGCTCTGGGTTGTCAGGCTTCCTTCTTTATCCAGATAGCCTGCTACCACTAAGTTTGTGCCTGCCTGGGGCAAAAGATAGACTACCTGACTTTCCTGGCTCTTACCACGCGTTTGACCAAAGAAATGTATACCTGTCCCGGGTTCTACGTTCAGGCTGATTTTTAGCGTTGCATCCTTAAGATAAATAGGACTGGCGATAAAGGCTTCGCCTGCTCTGGTTTGCCGGATGCCCTGTTTGGTGCTTTCCCATTGCCCCGTTTTGCTTTCCCAGCCTTTTAAACTGCCATCAAAAAGATAAGGTAAGGAAATAAAGGTTTTTACACTGGGCTCGAGCCGACTGTGAAGCGCCAGATTAAAGACTACAAACCCGCTCACAAAGCCCAGCAGCATAAGGGTTTGTTGCTGTTTCTTTAAAAAAGAAAGAAGTTGCGGGGTGTAGGCTAAGATCATAGAAGTCAAAAGTGAGCTGATGAAGCTCTTAGAAGTGACTGACTTAGAAGCAGGCTTGGCTCAGATAAACCTTACTTTTTCGCTATCTGCTGCATCACTCTGGTTTAAGCATAAAAAGCCGATATTACGTTTTTGTAACAGTTGGGCCGGTATTTGGGCTGCTATCTGTGGGTTTAACCGCTTGGCGAGCGCTAAGATCTTGCAGCGTTTGTAAAAGCTGTCTGACTTCGAGGGGTTTGGTTAGATACGCTGACGCCCCATGCTCGAGCAGGCTCTTTACTCGCTGCGGAGTTGCATCAGCGCTCAAGATAACGACAGGTATGGCTGCAGTTTTTGGGTCAGCCTTGAGTTCCTCGAGCACCCTATCGCCAGATAGGCCAGGCATATGCAGATCAAGTAAAATAATGTCGGGCAGCTCCTGCCTTATGAGTTCAAGGCCTTTTATACCGTCGGTCGCCATATACAAAGTCATCTCTTTGTTCCGACTGATGATACTTTGCATAAGATTTCGGTTGGCAAGATTATCTTCGATATAGACCAGTTTCAGGTCACGCCCTAGTTCAGCTGGCTTTGTTGCTTGAATCTCTCTTAACGAGTCAGTAGCTGATTTTGCCGAGGTCTTTAATCTTAAAAAGAAGCTGCTGCCCTGCCCATACTTACTTTCAACCTTTAAGTTTCCCCCCATGGCCTCGACCAGATTTTTGCTGACCGTAAGGCCAATACCGGTTCCTTCTATATTGCTTTGTTCGGCACCGAGCCGGTTGAAAGCCATAAAGACATCGTCTAGCTTGTCTTCAGGGATGCCTATACCTGTGTCTTCTACCTCGAGGCTTACAAAACCGTCCTCAAGATAGCTGCGCAGAAAAATACTGCCAGCTTCTTTGTTGTACTTAATGGCATTTGACAGGAGATTTATAAGCACTTGCATTAGCCGCTTGGCATCTGCCTGTATATAGATAGGCGCTTCTGGCAGGCGGCAGTGCATGGCAATGCTGTGTTTACTTGCATCATGTTCGATAAGGGCACAAGCCTCATGAACAGCCTTCCTCAGATCAATACTCTCCATATTAAGGGACATGCCGCCGCTTTCAATTCTGGCGATGTCCAAAACTTCATTAATCATGCCGAGCAGATGTTTACCTGCTTTATGGACTTGCTGGGCGTAGTCCCTGGCTTTGTTTTGACTGACGAGCTCGAGCAGTTCAGAAAAACCAATAATGGCATTTAGGGGGGTGCGCAGCTCGTGACTCATTTTAGAGAGAAATTCACTTTTGGTACGGTTGGCCCGCTCCGCTTCTTCTTTGGCTTCGCGCAGCTCGAGTTCTGTTTTTTTACGCAGGCTGATATCAACAATTTGATTGACCACAAACAAGATATTATCTGCCTCATCATAGACGTTTGAGACACTCAAGATGGCCCAAACAAGGCTGCCATCTTTATGCACATAGCGCTTTTCGCGTTTGAAATTCTCCTGCTTACTCTTATGCATAAGTGGCAAATAGTACATTTCTTCTTTGGTGTCATCCGGATGGGTGATGTCAGCAAAATGCCTGCCAATAAGCTCTTCCCTGGTGTAACCAAGCATTTCTAAAAGACTGGGATTAACTCCCAGGTAATAACCGTCGCTGCTGACAATAGCCATACCCGTAGCCGAATGTTCAAAAATATGCTGGAATAGTTTTATGGCGTCTTTGCTCGAGCTAAAGCGTTTACTAAAGTCTAATGTGTCGGTCAAACTCTCTTTTTGTTGTGTTTTTAGCAAAGATTCTCTGGAAATCATTTGCACCGGAACCACCGCACATTTCTGAGCTAAGATTTTTACCTGAGGGCTTATCAGCTAAACCACACTCCAGGAAGTTTAAGAATTTAGTATTACGGTTCTGTTACTAAAGCCGTGAATAGCTCGGTCATTTACGCTTGTTTTACACTTCTTGTGTTCTGCAATTTTATTATTTATGAAGCAGGTTTCATCAAATGAGCAGAGCCTTTAAAAAGCTTATTTTATGATTAAGTCTGTGCTGCTAAGACTGCTTATTTTTTTGGGTTTTGGGTTGGGGTTTTCCCAGGCTCAGCTTTGCACGGCCTGGTCTGAGACAGAGATTATGGGTTATCTGGACCCGCAGTATTTAGCTGAAGCCAGTGGCATAAGCCAATCTCTGGACTTTCCTGAAAGGTTTTATCAGGTGAATGATTCTGCCAGATCATTCCAGGTGTTTTTGACCGATGAGACAGGTAGAGTAAACTCGAGCTTTGACCTTGGTATTCCGCTGCGCGATGTTGAAGATAGTGATGTCGGCAATTGCGGCCTTGCAAACTGTCTGGTACTTGGAGATATTGGCGATAATTTGCGGCAGCGCGATACGATTGCCCTTTATCTTATTCCTGAACAGGAAAGCTACGCCTCAAATCCTCAGTTTAAGAAAATTAACCTGCGTTACCCTGATGGCAGCTATGACGCTGAAAGTTTGGCTGTCCGCCCAGACGGTAGTTTGTACCTTTTGACCAAGGCCAGTTTTAACCTGTTAAGAACAGAAGCGGCCAGACTCTATAGACTACCTAAGCCAATTGCCGACTTACAGGATAATGAGACTCTAACGCTCGAGTATGTTTTAAGTTTAGATATTTATGTGCTGTCAGGTGTTTCTTTTGACTTTTTGAGTCATCTGGCGACATCTATGGATTTTTCGCCCGATGGGAAGAAGCTACTTATTTTGACCTACGGTGATGCTTTTGAGCTCGAGTTTGAGCGTTTACTTGCGGGAGACCTGAAGGTTAATAAAATTGTGATGGACCGTAGCTTACAACAAGAGGCCATAACTTATGTGGCTTCAGATGCGTTTATTTATACCGCTGAGGCTCGAGCGGACGCGCCCCCCGTTAAGAAGCGACGCTGTTTAAATCCTTAAGATTTGCAGGTCTCAGTGCCAGATTAGCAGCAGTTTGTGGTTCGTTTGTCCGGGGTTCACTGTAAAGGGGCTCGGTCATGGTAAAGGCCCAGATGAATAGCCAGAGAAAAAAGAGTAAAACAAAAGCAAAAATAAGACTTAGAAAGAGAATGACGTAAAACATGATGGTCTCCAAGAACAGGTGTTCATCCAGAATTGAGTCTACCGCTGTCTTTTGCTTTGGCGCTGTGACGAGTGCACAGCGTTTTCTACTTAGAACCCAAAAGGGGCAGCACGGCTATCTCTCCAGTGCAGTATTACGTTAAGAACTAACGAAAGTCTTAGTTGGGGGCAAAATTCAGGCTAAGTCTGTTAACTTTTCATCATATGCATAGTCTTATTACAGTTTTGTAAGAAACTTGTAAGCTTTGCCTTCCTATAATTTGTTTCAATTGAAAAGGAAGCCTGTTGCTTTCTTTGTCTGGAGTAGCGATGCCAAGGATTTTAGTTGTGGAAGATGACCCTGCGAGTCACGAATTCCTTTGCAAGTTTTTAAAACGCGAAGGTCATGACGTGCTCTCTGCTATGGATGGTGGTCAGGCTTTAGAACAGGCAGCCCAGGCCGATATGATGCTTCTTGACGTTATGCTTCCGGTTATGAGTGGGCTCGAGGTTGCCGAGGCGGTTCGGCATGATCATCCTACAATGCCTATTCTCATGCTTACAGCACTGTCCACCACTGACGATGAAGTGCGGGGCTTAGAAACTGGCGCTGACGATTACATTACCAAGCCTTACGATTTGCGCGAACTGCGTGCTCGTATTCGGGCCCTGTTGCGCCGCTCAGGTTTAAATAATGAGTTGTCTTTTGGACCTTTACGCATCGTGCCTGAAACCAGAGAAGTCTATCTGGAAAATAAACTTTTATCCCTGAGCAAAGTGGAATATGACTTGTTGGTAACCCTTGCCCAGTACCCCGGTCATGTATTTAGCCGTGAGCGTCTCTTGGAGCGCATCTGGGGTTCTGACTACTACGGTATGGACCGGGTAGTCGATGTGCGTATGGTGGCTTTGCGCAAAAAATTAGGGGAAGATGGGCGCGAGCCTCTCTTTATCGAGACTGTCAGAGGTCTGGGGTATAGATTTAAATTTGCTAACTAGGCAAACTTGAACGTATTAAGCGGTCAAGTTTGACCGCTTTTTTTTATGTCAGATTTGGAATGACTTCTGTCCAAAAGCCAAAAAGCCCAATACCTAAAAGTAAAATGCCTGAAATGCGGGTTAGGAGTTTGTAGTTTCGCCCGAGCCACCCAGTTGCACGGCGTTGCAGCGGCATAGCTAAAAAAGGTAACAAAACAAGGGGCCAACCAAAACCTAAGCCAAAGGCCAGAAAGTAACTGAGTTCGGTCGCTAGAGCAGAGGCGTTGCCACTTCCTACCAGGAATGCCGTAAGAATAATGGGGCCAGTGCAAGGTAGGGTCATGGGACCAAGTAAGAGGCCATAAAGGTAAGAAGTCAGAATGGGATTTTTTAGAATGGGTGCCTGTATAGTGGTGAGTCGGTTAAAAGGGTTTTTTCCTAACAGCATTAGGACACCCAAAACAATAACCACCAGATAAATAAGCGGTAATAGCCAGGGTAAGAGTCCAGCAAAAGATTTTTGCAGGAAATATAGCAAGAATCCAACTAAAATCATCATGCTGAGAACGCCAGCCAGTACCATAAGTCCCAGCCAGGAGCTGGCGGACTGTTTTTTGTCACTCCCTGCGTTCCCCGCTAAATAGGCAATTAAACCCGGATAGAGGGGTAATAGACAGACATTGGTGAGAATGGCACCATTGCCCAGTAAAAAGCCTTGTAAAAGGTGTTCCATGATTTGCTTCGGACTTTAGACCT
Organism: Trueperaceae bacterium; assembly: GCA_020431825.1. Taxonomy (GTDB): domain Bacteria; phylum Deinococcota; class Deinococci; order Deinococcales; family Trueperaceae; genus JAHEBB01. The sequence continues at coordinate 15,164 of JAGQHN010000001.1, forward strand.
TTAAGCCCTAATAGCCCAGGAGTGCCAAAATCTCTTCGGTTGAGTGAATCCCCGTACTTAAGTCAGAAAAACTTCCGTCTGGCTGAATCACAAAATGAGGCGTGGAAGGTGGACTGGCGATCGAGCGGTCAAAGGTTTCAATAAGTGCTTTTAAGAGATCGGGTGTTGCTACGGCAAAGGTGAGATCAAAGCCTTCTTTTTCAGCGTAGGCTGCCAGAGTTTCATTGGGTAAATTACCTTCAACGCTCACGGCGACAAAGACAACATTACTCGTTTCCCCTAGTTCTGCTTTGGCTGCTGTGACGTTACTAAGTTGCTTGCGGCAATTGCTGCACCACGTGGCCATGGGTTCGACATAAACCGTCTGACCCTCAAAGCCACCCAGGGTAAAAGGTTCACCGGTAACGGCATTTGTTAGCTCGAGCATTTGCCAGGCCGGTCTATCCTGAGCAAAACTGAAACCAATCAGCAAACTGATGACTAAGCAAAAAACGTTAAAACTGGCTTTCATAACTATACTCCTTTAGGTTTTAGTGTGACGCATAAAGTTCGCAAAACTATCACGCGGTTTTAACGTTTTTCATCCTAAAACCTAAAGGAGTCACGTGTTTGTCAAAAAATTGACCAAACCTCTTCTAAAGCTATAGACCTGGAAAAAGCGGGCGCCACCAAGGGATGCCGTAGGCCAGGAGGAGACCTGCTAGCACATAACCCACACTCGCGCGAACAAATTTTGCCTGGTCGGTCTTGGCCCGTTTTGCTAATGAATAGCCAAGTTGGGCGGCTACAAGGGCCAGAATCATAATGGTTAAATGCTCAACAGCAAAAAAGCGCTGAATTTTATTGCCCATGACAGCCGCCATATCACCTGCGCTAAAGAGCCTGGCACCCAGGGGGCTGATAAAGTAAAGAATCAGCCCTATAACAAACTGAATATTTAGGGCATTGGTAAAAATGAGGCCAGCGCGTTTTTCATTTATGCCCCAATGAGCTTTGGTAAATAAGCCTCTAAGTGCCAGGATAATGGCATAGACCCCTCCCAAAACAACAATCCAGCGAACGATACTATGCAGTGCTTTCAGGAAAATATACATCTTATGCTCCCTTAGGTAATCCCCGTGGCCTTTATACTGTTTTTATGACATCAAAGCCAGCAGGCAAACGTCCTCGTTATCTTATCGTAGGTGGGGGTATAGCTGGGTGTTCGCTGGCGTATGTGCTTGGTCAAGCAGGGCTCGAGGTAAGGCTGATCGAAGCTGGAGAGATTGGTAAAACCGGGGCCTCGAGTGTTCCTATGGCCCTTATGAATCCGCACCGTGGCAGAATGGCGAGGGCTTCAGAGCTAGATTTGGCGGGGCTTCATGCCATGCAAGAACTGGACCAGGATTTGAGGGCTCAGGGGCTGGATGCAGGCATTCACTGGACAGGCGTGTTACGTATTGCCTCCAATGAAAAACAGCGAAAAAAGTGGGCAAAGCTCACAGTTCAGCAGCTCGAGCCCTCCGAAATCTCTTCAGCTTACCACGCACCTTTTGGCGGCATTTTCAGTGCTGAGGCTGGCTGGCTCGAGCCAGACAAACTTCTGAGGGCGCTTAAACAGGCTGCTGAAGCAAAAGGGGTCCAATTTTTTGAGAATGTCAGAGTTCAGACACTTGAAACAGGCTTTAAACTAGAAACGACCGCAGGCATAGAAGAGGCGGACAAGGTCATTTTTTGTACCGGTGCCAGTGAAAACAGAGGCTTTGACTTACCCGAATTTGAACCTATGGCGGGTGATGTGATTGCTTTAGAAGCCAATATAACTATGCCTTACCCGATTGCCGGAGCAATTTACGGGATGCAAAATAAGGGCCTCATTTATATGGGAGGCAATCACCGCGAGCGGCTCGAGCCTGAAGCAGAGGATATTGAGCGCTTAAAGGAAAGCTCGAGCTGGTTTCTTAAAGACCTGAAAGATTCCGCCATTACTCAGGTCTGGTCAGGCATACGGGCAAAATCGGCAGATAATAAGCCGCTCCTGACCGAACTGCATCCCAATCTCTGGTTTTTTGGCGCTTTAGGGGGTCGTGGATTTCTTTGTTCCTACCATTTAGCTAACGTTTTGGCCAAAAAACTGGTCACTGGCGAATTGATAACAGAAAGCGAGGACTTAGTTTAGCGGTAAATGCTCAGTATAAAGGTATGTGAATTTGACCAGATAATGTCATTTAGGATTCCAAGTGAATTTACTCCTTTAATAGCTATAAACCGCTGACCTACCGAAGATGAACGAACTACCAAGTTTTGAAAAAGAAATCACGATCACTGGAGAAAAGCTGGTGATTAAGAATGAACGCATTAAAGCTCAGGAGTATATTGAGTTTTTAACGAGAACTGACTTAGGGAATCAATATCCCAGAGAGGATTTTGCCAGTAGAATTGCAACCTTGCTTCAAAATATTCAAATTAGCTTGGTTGTGCGAAATGCCGAGCATAGCATTGTTGCTATATGCTTTGGACTGACTGATTTTGCCTACTGGCTCTTTTTAACCGACCTTGGTGTTACTAAGCACTATGAAAGAAAAGGTATTGGTAAAATCCTGGTTGCATTGGCACATGAGCTTGCCGGAGGAGAGAGAAAGATTATTCAAATTCTCTGCGCAGCAGATAATGCCATTCCTTTTTACCTTAAAGCAGGTATGAAAAAAGCAAAGGATATGATGGTGAAAGATACTATCGAATGGACGGCTTTTCAAGTAAAAAAAGAATTTGGCTAAGGTTTTGCTCCAGAGACCGGAAACAAACTCTATAGGGTGCTCTTTTTCTAGTGCTTGTCCTGTCTGGTGATTTTTATACAAATCTCGTAGTCCTGTTTGAAAAAATCTAAAGGTACTATGGCTTGTGTTGTCTCGTAATCATCAAGCTTATAGACCTGGTTTAGCTCGAGTAAAGCTTGCCCTGTTTTGGGCGCTCTTGGGAGGTCTTGGGGTTCTTGCCGTGTTTCCTTATCAGCTCGAGCTTCTAAGTGTTTCCCAACTAGACCAGCTAAAGCAGGCTCCTTTTCCACTCCCTATCCTTGCTGCTCTATCTGCGTTGCAAACAGGAGTTCTGTTATTGGGTTTGAGTTGGCTAGGATTGTTTTTGGGAGAAAAGCTTGGCCTTAAGTCAGCACTAGCCCATGCTTTAGTTAATAGACTTAGCATGCCAGAGTTTTCAAAAAGCTACGGTTTCCTGGCTGTTCTGACAGGGCTTATAGGTGCCTTTCTCGTTTTAGGGTTAGATAACGTTTTTAAACCCTTTATGCCACCAGCTAAGCAAGCGACTGATCTAACTATCAGTCTTTGGAAGCGTGCCCTGGCCTCTATTTATGGCGGCATTACCGAAGAGCTGTTGCTGCGTTTATTCTTAATGACCCTGGTTGTTTGGCTTGTTGCCAAAGTAACCCGAAGCGGCGTAGCTATACCTGCCTGGGTGTTCTGGTTCGGTATTATCAGCACAGCCATCTTATTTGGTTTAGGGCACCTCCCTGCGACAGCCGGTATATGGCCTTTAACAGCTATCGTTATCACAAGAGCTATCGTGTTAAATGGTGTTTTAGGACTGGCCTTTGGGTTTCTTTACTGGAAAGCGGGCTTAGAATACGCGATGCTGGCCCATTTCTTAGCTGATATTGTGTTGCATGTTTTCCTTGGGAGTTGAGTCCGCACAGTTATGTACTAATGAGTAGCCAAATGATTTGCTCCAAAAATAAGCTTGTCAATTCTATAGCTCCTGCGCGATGCTTTGCGCCCAGGTTCGAACTCGGGTGGCTGCGCCTGCTGGCTGATTTTCCAGGTAGACGCTGGCAATCGTGATAGGCCATCGTTTTAGCTTATAGTTTTGGCGGTCAGCTTTAGGCTTGAGGACTCGAGCCTTTCCGTTAGCGAAGTAAGCTACTTTTTTACGAATCTCACTAACGCCCATTTCCCCTTTAAGATAGGCTAGAAAAACGGTTCTTAAGCCTTCTATGGCTGCTTCAGTAAACTTTGCTGGATGCTGCAAATTATAAGAAGCCACCGTCAGAAAATGTTCTGCGAGCAGCTCAGAGTCGTTATATTCCCAAACACCGATTTGTCCTAACTGTCCAAAACAGTCAAGTCCGTTTATTCTGCTGGCACCGCATTCGGGACAGGTTAAGGTTTGGCTTTCCACTGATTGGCCCTCTGATTTTTAGAAGCCAGCAAGGCTGTTTCGGCAATGCGTTTGGCTCTGGTTTCAGGTCTTTTGGTATTAATAATCCACTCCAAAATGCCGCGTTTGACAGAGCGAGGAAAGGCTTCCCAGTAGGCTCGAGCGTCAGGGTACTGAGAGATTGCCTCGAGCAAATCTATGGGAAACTCCAGATTTTCAACGCTATCGAGGCGTTCCCATGACCCGTCCTGCTTGGCAGCTTCAATCTTAGCCAGACCAGCAGGCATCATTAGACCTGCCTTTAAATTACGCGCTATGCGTTCCTTATTGGGTCTTGACCAGCCAGAGCCTGCTTTGCGGGGGGCAAAGTAGAGCATACTTCGCTCCTCATCAAGTTTGCCGGGTTTGCTGTCAATCCAGCCAAAACAGAGTGCTTCTTCAACGGTTTCATCGTAGCTGACAAAGGGTTTCGCGGTTGCTTTTTTATACCTTATTAGCCAAATTCCTTCGCTATTCTGGTGATTTACCCTCAGCCAGTCACGCCACTGGGCTCGAGTCAGAATGAGCACACTGTTTTCAGGTGGGTTTGCCATGGCGTTTTAAGGCCTCTCCAGTACCACCACAGCCGCTGCCATATCTTTGTCATGGGTCAGACTCAGGTGAGCAACCCAGCCTCGCTTATTCATTTCTGCCTGGATTTCCGGGCTAAATTTCAGGACGGGTTTGACCCCTTCCATCTCGACCCAGACATCCTGCCAGCCGTGGGTTTCGGGCCAGCATTTTTGAAAGGCCTCTTTAGCACTAAAGCGCGCCCCAATGCTTTGCAGAGGGTCAGCCTTTGAGCGGCAATACCTGATTTCTTCGGGGGTAAAGTGGCGGTACAAAAAGCGCTCAGGGTGGCGCTGCCAGACGGCTCTTAGGCGCTCTAAATTCGCCACATCTATGCCAACAGCAACAATCATCAGCTATCCTTAGTCATAACCAGAATATCAGTCTGGGTGGCAATATAGGCAATCTGGGCCATGTCTAGAAATAGCCCGTGTTCAACCACGCCGGGTGTCGCGGAGAGCGTTTGGGCCAGTGAAAAGACTTCCCTTGGAGGCCGGATATGGCAGTCCAGAATAAAATTGCCATTATCGGTAACAAAGGGCTTGCCGTCTTTCAGGCGCAAAACTGGTCGAGTGTCAAGCGCCTCGAGCTTTTTCTGAGTTGCCTTCCAGGCAAACTGCACGACTTCAACCGGGATAGGCGCTTTTTCGCCGATATTTTGCACCGTTTTGGTTTCGTCACCGATCAAGATGAAAAACCTGGCGCAGGATTCCACCATTTTTTCGCGGGTCAGCGCTCCGCCTAAGCCTTTAATGGCATTTAAGTGCGGGTCAACTTCATCCATACCGTCAATGGCCAGGTCAATGCTTTGACCCTCTAGTTCTACCATTGGGATGCCAAGACCTATGGCCTGATCTTCGCTGGCTTTTGAGGTTGCAATGGCGGAGATGTTTTTCAGATCGCCTTTTGCCAATTTTTCACCAAGGCCCGCAATAAAATATTTTGCGGTGCTACCTGTGCCCAGACCGACCAGCATATTGCTTTGTACGTGCTCGAGCGCCTTTAGCGCTGCTTGTTTCTTTAGCGATTCTAAATCTGTCACAGATAGAATTAGGCCTTTTGCAAGCTGGCAAGTTTTTCACGGACACGTTCGACATGCCCGGTCGCCTTGACATTGTACATGGCTTCAGCGACCTTGCCGTCAGGGTCAATAATAAAGGTCGAGCGAATAATGCCCTCGTAGGTTTTACCGTAATTTTGCTTTTCACCCCAGGCACCGTAAGCTTCTGCGACGCTGTGGTTTTCGTCAGCTGCTAAGGGAAAAGGTAGACTGTATTTGCTTTCAAAATCACTGTGTGAGTCAAGCCCGTCAGGAGAAATGCCGATAACTTTGGCATTCATGCCGGGCAGAGCATCTCTAAAGTCACAGGCTTCCGTCGTGCAGCCAGGGGTATCATCCTTAGGGTAAAAATAAATAACGGTCCATTTGCCCTGGTTATCGGCTAAAGACTGGGTGCCTTGGGTCGAGGGAAGACTAAATGCTGGTGCGGTGTCGCCAGAGTTTAATTTCATACCTATAGTTTAGCCTGAATATCTGTTAAAACGGTGTTAGCCCTTAGCGCATAAGTTTTCACCGAGACACTTGCCACTTTTTACTTGCTCCTGCCCACTAGTGACATAGCTTACAGGAGGGACTCGAGCCTTACAGGTTAGACTTGTGCCAGTGAAGACCGTTCCGATTGTTTTAGCCAGTGGTTCTCCCAGACGCCGTGAGCTATTAGCAGGTTTGGGCTTAAAGTTTGCAGTACAACCTGCTGATATTGACGAAGAAAGTTTTAAAGCTGAAAGCCCGGCTGAGCTGGTGAGTCTGCTCAGTTCAGAAAAAGCCAGGGTGATTGCTGCTCAGGTTTCTGATGCTCTTGTTATCGCTGCTGATACCGTTGTGGTAATTGACGGGGAAGTGCTAAATAAACCTAAGGATTTAGCGGAAAATAGGCGCTTTATAGAGCGTTTGGCAAACCGCCAGCATGAAGTTTTTACCGGGCATACGCTGGTTTATGGGGGGGAAGTTGAGACTCGAGTCAAGCGCACCACTGTACAGTTTCGGGCGCTTTCTGAGGCGGAGATTGAACGTTTTGTCGCTACCGGAGAAGGTTTGGATAAAGCAGGAGGGTACGCTATCCAGGGCTACGGAGCAGCACTGATTAATCACATTGAAGGTTGCTATTTTAATGTGGTTGGCTTAAGTGTGAGCACTGTGGTTGAGGCTGCCAAGACACTGGGAGTCGAGCTTGTCTAGTTTTTTTCGGGCCTGGTACGTCTTTCTGGGGCTTGGTTTTCTGACTTTCTTGTTTGTGTCCTTTTTGGGACAAGCACCTTTTGCCCTTAGTAGTGCGGTAGCTTTGCCGACGCAACTGCTTTACCGCACAGGTAGTAACCTGCGAAGTATTGCTTTAAGTGCCGCTGATCGGCGCAATGTCAGGCTCGAGAATGAGGCGTTAAAAACGGAACTCGATGGTCTTAGCAAAGCCAAGCGTGATTTAGAAATAGAGGTCGAGCGGCTAAGTGAGCTATTAGAAATTCGCGAAACGCAAACTACGGGTGCTGCCCTTATTGCCCCAGTAGCATCTACCAGCCCTGGGTCCATTTTGAAACAACTTATGCTGGCTCGAGGCGACATTCATGGTGTCAAGCTAAATATGCCTGTCACTACAATTGGTGGTCTGGTTGGCATCGTTACCGATGTCACAGCCCGAACGGCTGCCGTAAGAACCATTACCGACCCGCAGTCGAGAGTTGGCATCACTTTGCGTGAGCATGGCGGGCAGGGTATCGCGGTTGGTATGCCCGGTGGGCGAATCAGGGTCATCAATTTTATTGAGGATGCGCCAGTCCAACTTGGAGATACGGTGGAGACCAGCAGCCGCGGAGGCCTTTTTCCAAGGGGTCTAACCCTGGGTCAGGTGGTAGAAATTCCGCAACGAGACCCTAATAAGTTGCGCATAGAGTTTGTTGTGATGCCTGCAGTTGATATAACCACCTTATTGGACGTTACGTTGATTGAACCACAATAAGCTTTATAAACTCTCGAGTGTAGCGCGAAAGGGGATACCATGCGCCATATCGTCTTTGATGTTAATGAGACTTTGCTTGATTTATCAAATTTAAACCCTCAGTTCAAGCGTATTTTTGGGGAGGAGAGCGTCAGTGATCGCTGGTTTGCCCAATTGCTGCAAAACGCAATGGTGGCTAGTCTGAGTGGGCACTATCAGGATTTTGCTGATCTTGCCAGAGATGCCCTCGAGCTTAGCGCTAAAAAGCAAGGTTTCAGCTTGCGCAGTGAAGATGCCGCTGACATTCTTGCCGGGATGCGCCGCCTTAGTCCTCACAGCGATGTCATTCCAGCGCTAACGCGGCTAAAAGAGGCGGGGTTTTGCCTGATTGCTCTGACCAATTCTCCTTACCGAATTTTGAAAAGCCAGCTCTCCTATGCGGGCATTCTGGACTTTTTTGAACAGACGTTTTCTGTTGATGAGGTAAAGCTCTTCAAGCCTCATCCTGCTGTATACCAGATGGCAGCACAGAAGCTTGGTATTGCCCTGTCTGACATACGCATGGTGGCGGCTCACAACTGGGATATAACAGGGGCGATACGAGCAGGGTGTAAAGGAGCGTTTGTAGCGAGGGCGGGTGCTCACCTGGGAACTTATGACGAAAAACCAGATATTGTGGCCTCGAGCCTCATCGAGGTGGCTGAAGCCATCATCCAAAAGGATGCGTAGTTATGCTACTCAGTAGCCTTTTGCTCTTTGCCCTTACCGAGTTTTTGCTCTCCCTGTCTCCCGGCCCAGCGGTTTTTCTGGTGCTATCTCAGGCAATGCGCCTTGGGTTTAAGGGGAGTGTTCGGGGTGTGTTTGGCATTATAACTGGAGAACTCATTTTTTTTAGCCTTTCGGCTCTAGGGTTAGGGGCTTTACTTATTGCTTCGCAGCCCTTGTTTCTATTCATCAAATATGTAGGGGCAGCTTATCTGGTCTATCTGGGTCTCAAAATGATTTGGGAAAGTTTCAAGAGACAAGCTTTAACCGCTTCAGAAACCAGTGTAAAGGCAAAACCTTATCGCCAGGGCTTACTTATGCAGTTGTCAAACCCCAAGGCCATTCTCTTTTTTACCGCACTTTTACCCCAGTTTATTGACCCTACTGCGCCAGCGAACCCGCAATTTGTGATGCTTGGCCTAATTTCAATAACTGTGCAGGGCAGTATTCTCCTGAGCTATGCCTGGCTGGCTGAAAAGGGCGGACATTGGCTGCGAGAAAGTCGCTTTTCGCGCTGGCTTGACCGTTTTGCAGGCAGTTTCTTAATTGGCGCGGGTCTCAAGCTGGCTTTCGCAAAACAGCATTAGGAACTGGTTTGTAAACTTTGCTTAAGGGCTCGAGCCAGCCAGTACCCCTACTTTTAGTAGATGACAGACTTTGCTTATGCTGCTTAAATTCAAGATAGTTTGTTACTTTAAAGGAGGTATAAAGCATGAACCGTAAAAAAGCAAAACGCTTATCGATAGCCAATCTCAAAAATGGGATTCGTTTACTGAATGGGGCTTATGACATTCCCCTATCAGTCATGAACCGAAGGTATTATCAAGGAATAGCCGGCACTCAGCAATCAAAGCCACTATCTCTGGTTCAAGACTGTTTTTGAGATGGCTTCTACACAAAATCTACACATTCACAAAACAAAGTCTGCACTATTTAGCGTGATAATAAGCGTATGACCCCTCGTCTGTCAGTCAGAGCCTTTGTCCTGCTAAGTCTTTTCTGCTTCGGTGTTTTTGTTGCGGTGGCGCAGGAAAGCTTAAGTTTTGAAGAAGCCGTGAACCTGTCGCAGCAAAGTCCGGCGGTTGAACTGGCCAGAGTGCAAGTCTCGAGTGCGCAAAAACAACTGGCTATTGCCTCATCGCCTGTTTCAGGTACTCTGACAGGGGGCTATAGCAGCAGTGCAGGGGCATTAACTGCTCCCACCTTGAGTGAGCCAGAACGCCTCGATAGCAGCAGTTTTGACCCTTTACGTTTATCTGCCAATTTTAATCTGATACCTTATGGACCTCGTTTTGATAGTGTCTTACAAGCCAGGGCCAGACTCCGGCAGGCAGAGCTGGACTTAAGAGATGCGCAGGCAAGCTCCTTAATAAGTACAGTGGAGGCTTACTTCACAGCTTTACGGGCTACTCAAGAGCTCGAGCTAAAGCAACTGGCCTTAAGTACGGCCCAGAGTGAACTCGAGGCTAACCAGAGTCGCTTTGATGCAGGGGCTATTTCGGCGTCGCAACTCACTCAGTCCCAACTGGCTTTGCAGCAAGCGCAACTTGATCTTGCGAGTGCTCAGCTTGCGTCTACTGGTGATCTTTTAACCCTGTCAAATTTGCTCGGTGTCCCAGTAGAGGCCGTAGCCGACACAGCTATAACACTCGAGCTTAAAGAGGACTATGACCTGGAAACTCAGGTCTTGGCCCGTTCCGATGTGCAAAAGGCATTTTTAAGCCTCGAGCAAACCCGGCGAGATGCGGCGGCAACGCTGCGCGATAATTTGCCCAGTGGCACAGTAGGCTTAACCTATAACCATGCCACAGATAATCAGAATCTTGGACTTGGGGCGTCATTTAGCACATCTAACTTTCAGCCGTCGTTATCGGCATCCTATGATTTTGACTATAGTCCGCCAGGGGCTACCCCAGAGGACTCGAGTTCAGATAGCTTTGGTTTTAGCATTGGTTTGAGTATTCCGCTGGACGCAAGTTTGCCAGATGCTCTGGCGCTGGCGGATATCAGTGTCAATCAGGCTCAGCTTAACTATGAGCAGACCCTGGACACAGCCCGACTCAGAATTCATAATGCCGAGCAGCAAGTCCGTTCATTAGAAGAAAGTTTAGCGCTAAGCCAGGAGCTTTTAGAGCAGGCCAGAGTAACCCTGGAAACCACGCAAAAACGCTTTGAACTGGGTCTGGTTTCCCAGTTTGATGTGCTTGGCGCGCAGCAAAATCTGGCCGAGCAGGAATTGCGCTTTGGCCAGGCGCAAGATAGCCTGGTGCTGGCTCTGCTTGCTTATTTACAAAGTTTAGGTCTCAACCCCATGGAGGTGTTTTAATGCGAAGGCTACTTGTCTTTTTTGCTTTGGTTCTGGCAGTAATAGTTTGGGCACAGGAAGAAACGCAAGCTCCCCCACCCCTGACGCTTGAGCAAGCCTTTACGCTGGCGCTTGCCAGTGACGCTGATTTGCTCAGTGCTCATTCTGATCTGGAGAGTGCGCAGCGCGATCTGCGGCGGGTGCAGGCTGATCCGCTGGCTTTACGACTTGATTCCTTACAGGCTGAACAGGGCGTTGCTGCAGCTGAAGCTTCGCTGACTTCAACCGAAGTAGCTACTCGCCTTGATCTGGCAAGCGCATTTACGGCAGCCCTCGAGGCTGATGAGTCTCTGGCAATAGCCAAAAAGCAAGAAGCCATTGCTTCACAAACCTTAGAGGCGCAAAAGATTCGCTTTTCTGCTGGGGCGGTGACTCAGATTGATGTGGATAAAGCCAGTAATGACTATCAGGCAGCCCTGCGTGATAGTGCTGATGCCGAGGCCAGCCGTTCCCTGGCTTATGCCGAACTATCAAGCCTTCTGGGACAACCCGTTGCGAGCCTCGAGCCCATAAGCGATGAACTGCTAAATGTACCTCAGCTCGAGGATGTGCAAAGTAGAGCCAAGGGACAAAATGCTCAGCTTCTAGCCGCCAGTCGCAATGTCGAATTGCTCAAAACCAGACTTGCTGCCGTCGATAATGCTTTTAGTTCCCGCAGTGAAATTGAGGCCGCCAGAGATAATCTGGAAAGTGCCCAAATTAGCTACTCCGAGAGCCTGCGAACCCTTGACCTAAATATACAAAATAGCTATAACTCGGTCAGCTCCGCTCAGGCGCGTTATGAAAGTGCTCTGGCCAATTATTCGACAGCGCTGGCGGACTTAAACGCCCAGAAAACCAGGCTGGATGCCGGGAGCATTTCACCCCTAAGCTACGCCCAGTCTGAACTGAATTTTCAAACCACAGCCTCATCACTTAACAGCGCCAAACATGCTTTTTACTTGAGTTTACTCAGGCTCGAGCAAAGCATCGTTGGACAATAAAGTGAGGCAGTTTTAGGGCAAGCAAACCTTCCAGCGGGGTTCTGAGCCAGCCACAGGCTGAATAAATCTGACCACTAAACCAAGGAGCTTAAAATGACCACGCAAGTAAGACCCCGACGTCGCAGCCGTCGCAAAAATAGACGAGGCCGGTTAGTTCTCATTCCTATCGTCTTAGTAGCTGCGGGGCTTGCCGCCTGGTATTTTTATTTTCGCCCTGCTGAAACGGTTGCCGAAGTGGCGACTGGACCACAAACGGTTTCGGTTTTTCCGCAGCTTTACCGCGAAACGGTTTCGGGTACGGGTAGCCTCGAGCCTGTTCGTACGCTCGATATGAGTTTTGCAGTATCGGGTGTAATCACGCAGATTCCCGCAGTTGGTCAGCGAGTCCAGGTTGGAGAGGTACTTGCCCAGCTAAATACAACAACCTTTGAGCGGAGCCTGCGTGACGCCCAGTTTGCCCTGGAGCAGGCCCAGAGTAAACGGGAGAGCACGGCCTCGAGCCAGAGCGACAGTCTGATGAGCCTTGCTGAATCCATTCAAACGGCGCAGTTAAATGTGCAAAATGCCGAGCGAGAAGTCAGTCGTACCAAAACGGATCTGGATTTAAAACAACAACTTCAAGCGGCAGGCAGTGAGAGTGCTGAAACCGTAAAAACAGCGCAAGATGCCTATAACGGTGCCCTTGATGCGCTGACCAAGGCGCAGCTCAATCTGCAAACCCTGCAAGAGTCTCAGGGTTTAAAGGCAAGTTCAAATGAGCAGGATTTGCGTAGTGCTGATCTGTCTGTTCAAGCTGCTGAACTTGGGCTCGAGCGTGCCCAGGAAGATCTGGCAGACACTACCTTAACTGCGCCGTTTACAGGTGTGGTATCGGCAGTCAACGTAAGTGAGGGCAACACAGCTAGTGGCGCAGTGTTAACCCTTATTGATGATTCTCAGGTGAAATTAGAAGCGCAGATTGATGAAACAGAGATTGCCCTCATTAGTCTGGGCTTAAGCGCTGAAGTAACGCTTGACGCTGTGCCAGACCATACCTTTAACGGTACAGTCACTACCATTTCCCCGGTGGCTCGAGTCGAGAGCAATATCCCTATTTTTGATGTCACCATTACCCTGGATAATGCCGAAGGACTGATGCGACCCGGTATGACGGCTGAAGCTGAGGTCCTGGTTCAGGAAGTTGATAGCACCATTAGCGTACCTAGCCGTGCCTTGCAAAGCGTGCGTAACCGCAGCTATGTTCAGGTTAAAGGCGAGGATGGTGAATTTGCGCTGCAACCCGTTAAAGTCATTAGCACTTCAGGGCTGAATACCATCGTGCAGGCCGAACTTGCGCCAGGTAGTGAAGTGCTGGTGCCTGAGGTCCCGGTCGCCGAATCAACAAGCTCGAGCAGCTCGAACCGTTCAGGGATACCTTTCCTGGGAGGGCCACCGCGATGAGCAGTGCTGTTCTTAGCCTCAAAAATATCAAGAAAGCCTATGTCATGGGAGAGACAGAGTTCTGGGCCTTAAAAGGCGTGTCTTTTGATATTCATGAAGGCGAAATGGTGGCGCTTATGGGGCCATCGGGTTCAGGTAAATCAACCCTGATGAATATTATTGGCATTCTGGATAATCCGACCGAGGGTGATTATATTTTGCGCGGTGAAAATGTCAGTGACCTTGATGAATTTGACCGCGCTGAAATCAGAAATGCCTATATTGGTTTTGTCTTTCAGGCCTTTCATCTTTTGCCCCGACTCAATCTTTTAGAAAATGTTGAAGTGCCCCTGACTTATGCTGGATATGCTCCCTGGGTACGCCGTGAACGGGCAATGGATATGCTCAACCGGGTGGGCCTGGCGGATAAATGGCGCAATTTGCCCTCACAGATTTCCGGGGGGCAAAAACAGCGGGTGGCAGTTGCCAGAGCTCTGGCTATGAACCCTGCCCTCCTTTTGGCAGATGAGCCAACAGGTAACCTCGACACCCAGACAGGCAACGAAATCATGGGTTTGTTTCACAGCCTCAATGATGAAGGGGTAACCGTTCTGATTGTGACCCATGAGGCTGAGATAGCTCAGCAAACCAAGCGCTCGATACGTCTGCGCGATGGACTCCTGGAGTCTGATCGGGGGCATGAACAGCAGCGTCCCATTTTGCATGAGGCGGTGTTTGGCGGTGCGCCATGAGCGATATGAGCAAACCTATACCTTTGAATACGATGAAAACCGAAGCACCAGACAATGCCTTTCGCTTTGAAGATGAACCCAGATCAGGACGGCTGGGCTTTCTAGAAATCTTAAAGATTGCCTGGCGCAGTATTCGCGCCAATATGCTGCGCAGCATCCTGACCGCCCTTGGGGTCATTATTGGGGTGGCAGCGGTTGTGGCATTGGTCAGCGTAGGTAACGGGGTCAGGCAGAATGTGACCAACCGCTTTAGCAGTTTTGGCACCAATTTGCTCACGATACAGAGTGGTCAGTCAGGGTTTGGCGGCCCCCCGGGCCTGGTGCGCGGCGGGGCTACGCAGACGCTAACTTTGGCAGATGCCGAAGCCCTTCGAGATTTAAAGGATACGCGGATTGAAGGTATTGCACCTGCATCTCAATCAAATGGACAGCAGGTGAAAGCTGGTTCAAATAACACGACCGCAACGGTGATTGGCAGCTGGCCCGATTATGAAGTGGTACAAAATGCTGAAGTCCAAGCAGGCACGTATTTCACCACCGATGATGTCGACAAACGCCGCCGGGTTGCGGTGATTGGCAATGATATTGTTACAGAACTTTTTCCAGAGGCTGAGGCCTCGAGTGTCCTGGGACAAAGTGTCAAAATCTCCAATGTATCTTACGACATTGTTGGGGTTTTAAAAGAGCAGGCAACTGCAGGATTTAATGACCCCAATACTAATATCATTATTCCTATTTCAACCTTTTCACAGCGGCTCGAGCGCTCTGAGTACAAGGGTGAACCTACCGTTAGAACCATCACTGTGAAAGTCGCCGATGCCAGAGATGTTAGTGCAGTTGAAGCAGATCTCACCACGCTTATGGCCAATTTGCATGAAAAAACAAGCAGTGACGACTATGACTTTAATATTCGAAATCAGGCGTCACAGCTCGAGTCCGTTACCGCGGTTTTTTCCACCCTGACTCTCTTTTTGGGTGCCATTGCAGGCATCAGCTTGCTGGTGGGGGGTATTGGCATCATGAATATTATGCTGGTGTCGGTCACCGAAAGAACCCGTGAGATTGGCGTGCGTAAAGCTTTGGGCGCAAAGCCCAGAGACATTTTGAGTCAGTTTTTACTCGAGGCTATTGTGCTTTCCTGCGCAGGTGGGCTGATTGGTATTGGTATTGGCATGGTGATTGCTTACTTTTCAACCAGCGCCCTCAGTGTTCCCTTTGTTGTGAGTATTCCCAGCATGGTTTTGGCATTTGCTTTTTCGGCTGCAGTTGGCATTTTCTTTGGCTTTTACCCGGCTCGCCGCGCTGCCAAGCTCGACCCAGTTGATTCCCTAAGATACGAATAAAGCTTTTAAGGAGATATATGAAACAGGTTTTGTTACTGGTGTTTAGCTTGCTTGCTGCTACCGTTTTAGCTCAGCCTCAGGGGCAGTTTCAAGGACCAAGCCCGGAAATGCGCGCCAAAATGGAGCCCTATTTTAACTTGGTAACAACAGTGAGTTTGGTGCTCGAGCTTGAGAAAAACAGTGATTTACCGCTGTCCAGTGAGCAGGCAAGTGCCCTATTGCCCCTTCTCAGTGAGCTCTCTACTTCGCCTGGTTATAGCTCCGAGCGGGCCAGCGAGCTGCTTGACACGATTGAACTGGACATCCTCACGCCTGAGCAGTTGATCTGGATTGACGGTGAATTTCTTAAGCGGCAAGAAACCGGGCCAGAAGCGAGGGGCGGTTTTTTTGGCGGACCACCTCCAGGAGGTCAGAATGGAACACCCCCGCAGCAGGCAAATGGTAATGCACCTGCTAATGGTGGACCAGGCGGTCGTGGTGGGCCGGGAGGCTTTTTTCAAAAGATCATGGCGGGTGAACCCGTCAATATGTTTAGCGATAACCCAAATGCCCAGGCATTACTTAATGAACTTATAGAGCTGGAGCGCGCAAAGCTAAATTAGCTGCAGCCAGGAAACCGGGAACCATGCAAAAGATACTGATTGTTGAAGATGATCCCACCATTGCCGATACGGTAGCGCTGTTTTTGCGAAAGGAAGGCTATCAGACGGAAAAGGCACGGGACGGTGTGGCAGGGCTCGAGCTCTGGCGACATTATCAACCAGATTTAATCGTGCTGGATATTGGCCTGCCTAAACTTGATGGGCTCGAGGTTTTAAGAGAGATTCGCACCCATGCTTCAACTCCGGTCATCTTCCTGACGGCCCGGGCAGAAGAAGTCGATGAGCTTTTGGGTCTGGGTCTAGGAGCAGACGACTATATTAGTAAGCCATTTAGTCCCCGTACGCTTATAGCCCATATTAAGGCAGTGTTGCGCCGTTTTGGGGGTGGTAGCTATGAAAGCCCTACGGTTTTAAAACTTGGCCTGCTAGAAGTAGATACTTACCGGGTTATGGCGACGGTTGAGCAGGAGCCGCTTAATTTGACACCAACCGAGTTTAAGCTGCTGCACCACCTTGCCAGAACGCCAGGACGTGCTATTTCTCGCTTTGAACTTTTAGAAGCCAGCATGCCTGAAAGTGATGCACTCGAGCGGGCCGTTGATTCTCACATGAAAAATTTGCGCCATAAGCTTGGAGAAGCTGGTGTGCCTGATCTTATTGAAACGGTAAGAGGTGTAGGTTACCGCCTGGTAAGCCCATGAACCGTTTGCTAACTCGCCTAAGTCTGGCCATGATTGCGGTGGCTTTGATAACTGCCTTTATCATTACGGCAGGTCAGCGCATTGCCTTTGAACTTGATTTTCGCACGTTGCCCGAGGATGTTCAGGCGCGGATGATTGAGCGGCGTGAGCGTGAAGAAACGGAAAACAGTGAAATGGCAGAGCGTTTTCGCAAGAGTCATCAGTTGCAGCAGCGTTTTCTTTATGGGGGGGTGGGCATTGCTGCACTTGTGGCTGCGGGCATTGCTGTCATGTTTGCGCGCAGTATTTCCAAACCAATAGAACGAGTTATGTCGGTTTCGGCTAAGGTCGCCAGGGGTGACCTAAGTGCGCGCATCCTCGAGCGCTCAGTTTACTCGAGCCTCGAGGCCAAAGCCCTTACCGACAACTTTAATCAGATGGCAAGCGCCCTTGAAAGCTACGAAAAAGAACGTCGGGACATGATTGCCAGTATTGCTCATGATTTGCGTACCCCGCTTACGGCTATGCAACTACGGCTCGAGGCTCTCAAAGAAGAGCTCATACCTTTAAGTCAGGAGGAAGTGAGTTTACTGCTTTCGCAAACCGAACTGCTCGAGCGGCTCATTTCAGACTTGCGAACCCTTTCGCTTGCCGATGCCGGTAAGCTCTCACTTCACAAGGAAGATACCAACGTGGTGCAGCTGGTAGAAACCGTGCTGGGCAATTTTGAACAAAAAGCTCAGGCAAAGATGATTCATCTGTATCTGCAAAGCTCAGCTCCCGTGATTCAGGCCAGTGTTGACCCAGCAAGGCTGATGCAAATGCTCAGCAATCTTTTAGATAATGCGCTGCGCTTCGGGGAAAGGGGTACGCAGATTCTGGTTAAGCTTGACAAATTAGACAACGCATTTGAACTTTCAGTGCAAGATGAAGGCCCTGGTATTCCAGAGGGACTCCTGCCTCATATTTTCCAGCGCTATATACAGGACAAAGATACGGGGGGCTCGAGTGGTCTGGGCTTAGCCATTGTAAAAACGTTGGTAGATCTGCATGGTGGCAAGGTCTCAGCTAAAAATCTTATACCAAAAGGTGCTTTATTTTCGCTTTCTTTACCCCTAGGGGCGAATTCCTAGATTATCTAAAGATTTATTCTGGTTACTCTGCGTCATATTGCAAGGGATTTTATCCCTGAAATGACGGAAGTCTAAAACGGTCAAAATGTTTTTTGGCTGAGAGTAAAAGATATTTTTGGTCACTGAAAAATACCATAATTCCCCCGTAAAATTTGGTTTTTAACTTTGTCGGGCCAGTGCCGGGGTTGTCATCGTCATTGTCCTAAGTTTGGTCTAGCTTGCAAAATACACAAAAGCTTCTCTGTTATCTTTGGAGAGAAAACATTATTTAAGGAGGAACGTATGACTGTATTTGGCAGGCTAGTTGTTGGTTTGGTAGTGCTTTTGGTCTTTACCTCGAGCTTAGCTCAGTCAAGCCTTTCCATTGCGACAGGTGGCACGGGGGGTGTTTATTATCCGACCGGTGGCGCTTATGCAGAACTTATTAATAACTATCTGGAGGGCTACAGTGCTGTTGCTGAGGTAACAGGTGCTTCGGTAGAAAATGTAGGTCTCATTTCTCGAGGCGACTCGGACATTGCTTTGGCACTGGCTGACACGGTCTATCAGGCCTATGCCGGGATTGGTCGTTTTGGTGAGGGAGGCGAGTTTCCCCAGCTGGCTAACTTGCGGGCACTTGGCAGCGCTTACCCCAACGCCATGCATATTGTCGCTCTGGCAGATTCCGGGATTAGCTCACTTGGTGATCTCGCTGGTAAACGGGTTTCCGTGGGAGCACCGGGCAGTGGTACCGAAGTTTCAGCTAAAACCCTATTAGAGGCAAATGGCCTTACCTACGATGACATTGATGAGCAGTTTTTAAACTTCAATGAAACGGCAGACGCCCTTCGTGATGGTCAGATTGACGCAGGCTTTTTAAGTGTTGGGCCACCTACCAGCTCACTCTTAAGTCTGGCAGAAACCAGAGATATGATACTGATTAGTTTGACCGAAGAAGAAGTGGATAATGCCCTTGCTGCAGAACCTACCTTTGCACCTTACACCATAAAAGGTGGCCTTTATAAAGGACAGGATGCCGAGACAACGACTATTGGTACCCCCAATGTCATTGTGGTTGCTGCCGAGATGGATGAAGCTCTGGCTTACGATTTCCTATCTGCACTCTATGAGCACATTGATGATGTCATTGCTGTTCACCCTTCTGCCAATGACACCACGCCAGAGTTTAGTCTGGCGTCAACGCCGATTCCCCTGCACCCTGGCGCACTACGCTATTACCAGGAAATGGGCTATGAGGTTCCTGAAAAGTTAATGGCTGAGTAAAGCTATATGCGGCAAAAATCATCCTTCTACCTGTATGGGAGGGTGATTTTTGTTTTACTTTTCTTGGGTCAAGCGCTTGCTGAAGAGCCTTTTTTACTTGTTGCACGTGAAGACGGCTCGAGCTTATACCAGATTTCTTTAAAAGAGAGCTCTTGCTGGATGCTTCGCTGGAACCACTCGGTTACGGGCATTACGGTAACGGATTATTATTGTTTTATTGGTGGGCAAATGCTTTTAACAGATTCTCATACGCCTGCCTTTGATGCGGGGCTGGGTCACATACCAGGCCGAGGTGTACAGGCATCAGATGGTCATGGGGGCTATTTTATTTATGATATTAATGAAGCAGTTAAAGACAACACATATATTTTAAGGGTAGGTAGCATGAAGGTGAATCACCGCATAGAGCATGAGGGCAAGCTGTATTCCTTAAGTGCCTTAGTAGAGCATGAGCGCGTATCCATTAGCGTGGTGCTCCAGTGAGTGAAGGCGCAAAGTCAGAAGGTCGGTGGTTACAAAACGCGGTACTGGCTATAGCAGTAGGGCTATCGCTTTTTCAGCTGTACACGGCGGGCATCAAATATCTGGGGGCTTACTATCAGCGCGGTGTGCATCTGGTACTTATGCTGGTGCTGGTTTTTTTGGTTTATCCTGTTTTTGGCAGAGCGAGAAAGCGCGGGCTATTAGGTTGGCTTATTGATCTGGCATTTATCGCTGCTGCTGTTTTTTCTTCCTGGCATATGCTTCATGACTTGCAAGGCTTTGCCAGGCGTGTAGGTTTTGCCAATCAGACGGATATTGTGGCGGGTGCCATCCTGATTATTGTGCTGCTCGAGGCCAGTCGCCGCGTGATTGGTATAACCATTACAGTTATTGCTCTTGTATCTATTGTGTATGCCATGGCAGGTGCCAGAGGGACACTGCCGTGGCTGAGTGGCTTACTTCCTGGGATTTTGGAGCACCGCGGTTACCGTATTGACCGCATTGTTTCAACACTTTATATGGGGCTCGAGGGTATCTTTGGCATACCGCTGGGGGTTGCCGCAACGGTGGTTTTTATCTTTGTGCTATTTGGTGCTTTTTTAGAAACGACAGGTGCCGGAAAATTCTTTATTGATCTTGCCTATGCTGCTGCTGGTCGTCAGCGAGGGGGTCCAGCTAAAGCTGCGGTAGTTGCCTCAGGTTTTTTAGGCAGTATTTCAGGCAGTGCTATCGCCAATGTCGTAACTTCAGGTGCCTTCACCATTCCTCTTATGAAAAAGCTGGGGTATAAGCCAGAGGAGGCGGGAGGAGTAGAGGCGGCTGCCAGCACGGGTGGGCAGATCATGCCTCCCATCATGGGAGCAGGTGCTTTTTTAATTGCTGAGTACACCCAGTTGCCTTATATCGACATTGTTAAGCTGAGCATTTTACCTGCCATTTTGTATTTCACTACCGTTTATTTGTTTGTTGACATCATTGCGGCGAAACGGGGTATGCGCGGCATGAGCCAGAGTGAGTTGCCTAAACTGCGAGAGGTTTTTCAGGACGGCTGGTACTACCTTATTCCGCTTGGTATTTTGATTTTCTTTTTGCTTAGAAATATCTCCCCAGGACGCGTTGGCTTTGTTGCCATTATTTCAACTGTTTTGGTGGCGGCTGCCAGATTTCTCATAAGGCGTTATCTTTTACAGGTAAAAGAGGCAAAGACGGAACCTTTAACAGCTGTTGTTCAGTCAGGATTCAGGAGTGTTGTTGCGGCTTTAGAAACAGGGGCAAGAAATTCTATGGCTGTGACGGTGGCCTGTGCGATTTCCGGTGTGGTTGTCGGCATGATTGGTCTAACGGGTCTAGGGTTAAAATTTTCAGCGCTTATGATTAGTTTTTCCGGTGGGAATCTCCTGATTGCGCTGCTCTTACTGATTCTGGCAAGTCTGGTCTTGGGCATGGGTCTACCTGTAACGGCCAGTTATATTGTGCTGGCGGTTCTGGCGGCACCTGCCCTCGAGTCCGAGTTTGGCATCCCGTTACTGATTGCGCATCTGGTTATTTTCTGGTACTCGCAAGATTCCAATGTGACGCCACCTGTGGCTCTGGCGGCTTTCGCCGGTGCGGGTATTGCGGGGGCCAATCCTATGAAAACGGGGGTCGAGGCCTGGAAGTTTGCCAAAGGTCTCTACCTGATACCCCTTTTTATGATCTATAACCCGGAGATGATTACAGGTGGACCATGGTATCTGGTGATCTGGACTATCGTGACGGCAATTGCTGCACTTGGGGCGTTTGCAGCTGCACTCGAGGGATATATGTTCACTCATATGTACTGGTTCTCGCGTATCTTTGTGGTGATAGGTATGATCGGCATTTTCTGGCCCAATCACTGGTTTGAAATCGCAGGCTTTGCCCTGGTTTTAGTGGTTTTAGGTATTAACTGGACCAAACGGCAAAGAGAAGTGCAAGTGACTACCTAGCGAAGTTTTATCCGCGTCAGGCTAATGCTTAAACCTACGGTAAGAGCCAGGAGACCCATGCTAATGGCGCCAGCAAAGGCAAAACGGTCATAAATAAGACCTGGCAGGTAAGCACCAAGACTACCTCCCAGATAGTAGGCAAGCTGATAGAGGGCATTGGCACCTGCCCTGTCACTATCAACAGCGGTCGTTATAAAACCAACAGCCAGACCCTGAACCAGCCAGTTGCCAAAACAGATAAACAGTAGTCCTAGAAAAACCAGAGGCAGGCTCGAGCTTAAGCTGATGACATTGCCTAAAAGGGCCGCAACGAAACCCAGGGCAAAACCATTTCTCAGGCCATAGCGCTGCCTGATTTTGCCAGCCAGGCTCGAGGACAAAATACCTGCAATAAAAGACAGGTAAACCAATGAAATCAGGCTTGCACTAAGGGAAAATGGCGCAGCACTTAGCTTAAAGGGTAAGTAGGTAAAACAGGTTTGAAAGGCGAAAAAGAGACAAAACCCCAGGGCCAAACCAGCTGCCAGAGTTGTATTACCCAGATGTTTGAGGGTGCCGCTAAGGGCTTTTAACAGACTGGAACTCGAGCTAAATTCCTTACCCTTTTCTCTGGACCAAAGGACGACTAACAGGAGATACAAGACAGAACTGGCGGCAAAACCCTGTCGCCAACTATAAAGATCGGTTATAAAGCCCTCTAAAAGTCGCCCAATGATGCCGCCTACCACGGTCGAAGCTACATAAAGTCCGGCGATGCCTGCCATTTGTGTTTTGCTGCTTTGCTCTGAAGTATAGGTAAGTGCAATAACAAAGAGCCCAGGAAGGGCCAGTCCTTGAGCAAAGCGTAGCAGCAGCAGAGTGCCAAAATGCTGGCTTAGGGCAGCCCCAAGACTAATCAGGCTGAGCAAAAAGGCCGCCAGCAAAATGATGGTTTTACGACCAAAGCGGTCAGACAAAATGCCAATAAACGGGGCTGCAAGGCCAATGCCCAGGATCGTTAGAGAGATGACCAGGCTCGAGCGACCTGTCGCCACCCCAAAATAATCGCTGATAAGAGGCAGGACAGGCTGGGGTAAATAGAGCCCGATAAAGGCAATTAGCCCTGTTACATAAAGCGCGACAGCACTTGAAGAAAAGAGGCTGTCGCCAGGTTTAGACATAAAACAATTAAGTGACCAGTGAAAAGTGAAAGAGTTAGGGCTCGAGCACTATTTTTATGGCATTGTCCTTATAGTCAGAAAGCAGCTCAAAGGCTTTTTTAACCTCACTTAAGGGCATAACGTGGCTAACGATAGCATTGACATCTAGCTTGCCACTATCAACATATTGAATGGCTCTTGGGTAAATATGGCCCATGCGTCTTGAAAGCTTAATGGTTAGGCCTTTG
Organism: Trueperaceae bacterium; assembly: GCA_020431825.1. Classification (GTDB taxonomy): domain Bacteria; phylum Deinococcota; class Deinococci; order Deinococcales; family Trueperaceae; genus JAHEBB01. The sequence goes on from JAGQHN010000001.1 coordinate 38,057, forward strand.
CGGCGTACCAGCGAGGCAGTCAGAGTAAATTTATCCCCGTCGGGTATACCCACCAAGATGACCTTACCGCCTATACGCACAGCCTGAGTTGCCAGATCAGGGCCTTCAGGCGAGGTGGTCGCTTCAAAGATGACATCTGCACCGCGCCCCTTGGTGTAGTCAAGATAGGACTCGACATTTTCAAAAACGGCGTCGGCTGAAAGGTTTTTGGCAAAATCGCGGCGGTAGGCAAGGGGGTCAATCATTGAGACTCTTACGGCACCTGAGCGCTGGGCCAGCATCGAGATATAGAGTCCAATAGGGCCAGCCCCCAAAATGCAGACATCTGAACCTGGACGGAGTTTTGCTAAATCGAGAGCGTGTATGGCAATGCCCAGGGGCTCGAGCAAAGCAGCTTGCTGGGCGCTAAAGTGCTGAGGTACGACATGCACAGTGCTAAAGGGAACGGCAATATACTCAGCCATTGCGCCGTCTGTAGGAGGCCCGCCGACAAAGAGGTGGTCTGGGCAGAGGTGATGATTGCCTGAGTGGCACCATTCGCACTTGCCGCAGGGCTGGGCCGGGTCAACAGCCACTAAGGTTCCGTCCTCTAGGCCAAATGGTTTTCCTGTGCCTTCTATAATGATGCCTGCAAACTCATGACCTGGGGTAAACGGTTCTTTGATTTGCATGGCGCCAATGGCACCTTCATGATAATAATGCAGGTCGCTGCCACAAACGCTGCAGGCCTGTACTTTGATTAAGACTTCGCCCTCTTTGGGGCTAGGTTTTGCTTTTTCACCAAGATCTATATGATGGGCGCCTTGCATAACAGCGACCTTCATTTTGCTTTGGGTTGCTACACTCATGGTTCCTCCAGGCTCGAGGGCTCGAGCATTCCAAAGGCTAGTTTACACGAGATTAGACATCAAAGCTCCTGACAAATGTTAGTCGTTTTCATCCACTTTGTTTCTGCTATACCAGAGGTTTAAACCTAAAATCCAGGCAAAAGTCAGTGACCAGCCTGCTAAAACATCTGAGGGAAAATGGACTTGCAAATAGTTGCGACTAAGCCCAATCGCAAGCCCCAGCAAAATGCCGAGTAGGGAGGCTAAAATCTGATAGTTCGGCTTATACTTACGAATAAGAAAAAACAGGCTGAGTAAGAAACCTGCGCTGGCCATAGTGTGACCGCTGGGAAACGAATAGCTGGTTTCGGTACTGAGTTGAGGAAAAAAGTCGGGCCGAATACGGCCCAGGACCTGTTTAATACTCAGGTTTAAAAGTACCGTACCGCCAAAAGCGAGCGCATAAAAAAGCAAATCGCGCCACCTCGAGCGAATCCAGAAATAGATGAGCAAACAAAGACTGGCAGCAGCCAGAAACCAACCAGAGCCTAACTGGGTAATTGTCAGGGCTGCCCTGGTTAAGCCAGGGCTTTGCTGCCTGTGGAGCCAGCCAAGAATAGGCTCATCAAACCAGAAGCCTTCTTTTTCGTAGACTTCACCGGCAAATTCAATAAATATCCAGAGCAAAACAAGTAAAATGGCCCAGTAAATTAAGAGAGGAAGGCTAAGTTTGATTTTGGAACGAAGGTAGCTAAACAGGGAGTGGGCTTTGGCCAGCATAGTTCAAGCTAACCCGCGTGAGAAGCTTTTTCTGTAAGGCTTTTGCGATTTGCAACGAATAACAAAGAAAACGCCGAGTCAAGTACGACTCAGCGTTGGTAGAAAGCTGGTGAAGCTTACTGTTCGATTTGATACCCAGCCTGAACCCAGGCAAGGGTGCCGCCTTGTACATTTTTAACGTTTTTAAAGCCTTCTTTAATCAAGATGTCACTGGCCTGTTGTGAGCGGTTGCCGCTGCGACAAATGACGTAAAGTGTGTCAACTTTACTTAGTTCACTGGCCCTACGCTCGAGTTCACCCAGCGGTATAAGAATGGCGCCAGGGACATGGCCCTCAGCGTATTCCCAGTCTTCGCGAACATCCAAAATGACTTTGTTGTTTTCGCTGGCATTTGCCAGATCTTTAACCGAGACATTTTTATAGCTCGCAGGGCCACAAGCACTTAAGACTGTGATAAGCGCGATGAGAGAAAAACTGATTAAGCGTTTCATAAACCTCCTAAATTACAGGTCTTTAAGGCATGCTCGAGTGACAGATGTCTAATCTTATCACCGTATTTTTCAAACCAGCGTGCCCGCAGCAAAAGATCGCGAACTGGACCTTTAACATTCACCAGATGGGTTTCAATGCCAAGTTTGGCCAGCTCATCCATACGATTTTCCAGGGTTTCTAGCGCTACAGCGTCCATATCATTGACCGCAGAAAAATCCAGAATAATATATTTAAGATTTTCCCGGTCAGCTAGGGCATTGGTTAAGCGCGTTTCTAAAAAAGCCATATTGGCAAAATAAAGCGAAGCGTCAATGCGGGCAATAAGGGCGTTGCTGTAGCGTTTGGCCTCGGGATAGCGGCGAAGATTGCGGAATACTTTTTCGCCCTCGAGGTAGCCCAGTTCAGCCGTATGCGGATAGGCACTTCGCCAGATAAAAACGAGCAGCGAAAAAGCAGCCCCTACCAATATGCCCGTGTCTATCCCTAAAATAAGGGTCGCTGCAAAAGTTAGAATCAGTGTCCAACCGTCAATCGGTTTTATGCTAAAAAGATGCCTTGGTTCTTCCACATCTATAAGTCCATAAACTGCAACCATGATGATGGCAGCCAGTACGGCCTTTGGCAGATAGTAAAAAAGCGGTGTGAAAAAAAGCAGGGTTAAGGTGACCAGAATAGCCGTAACGATAGATGCCAGAGGTGTTTTTGCACCTGCCTGATAATTAACGGCACTTCTGGAAAAACCGCCTGTGACCGGGTAAGCAGAAAAGAGAGAACCTGCGACATTGGCTAAACCAAGACCGACCAGTTCCTTGTTGGCTTCGACTTTGTATTTTTCTTTGCTGGCAATTGAGCGTGCCACCGCAAAGGACTCCATAAAGCTAACAAAAGAAATGGTTAGCGCAATGGGCAGGAGCGCTTCTATACCTGCAAAACTAAAACTAGGAAGATTAAAAGCTGGAAAGCCGCTGGGAACGGTTCCGACAATGCCCACACCCTGTTCATTTAACTTGAACAAATAAACTGCCAGACTGCTTAAGATGACAACCAGTAAGGGAGCAGGAAAGCGAGACTTGATGCGTTTAAAAAAGACCAGAATGGCTATGCTGATAATGCCAATAATGAGCGTAATAGGATTGGTCTCACCTAACTGTCTGGCGGTCGCAAGCAGAACCGAAAAGACATTTTCACCAGACTCGAGCCTTATCCCCAGCAAATGTTTTAACTGACTAATGCCAATGATAAGGGCAGCAGCCGAAGTAAAGCCACTAATGACTGCATGGGACAAAAAGTTGGTAATGAAACCAGCCTTAATCATGCCCAGTACAAATTGCATGAGCCCTACCATAAGGGCTAAAAGTGCGGCATAAGCAATAAAACTGGCACTACCGGGTTCAGCCAGAGTAGAAACGCCTGACAGTGTCAACAGCGAGACAATGGCAACGGGGCCAACCGCCAGTTGCCTCGAGGAACCAAAGAGTGCATAAACAATCAGGGGCAGGGTAGACGCATACAGCCCAATCACAGGCGGCAAGCCAGCGAGCATCGCATAGGCCATGGCCTGCGGTACCAGCATGACCGCTACAATCAGACCCGCCATAAGATCGGAGCCCAGGTTTTGCCTGTCATAGCGTTTTAACCACTCGAGCGAGGGTAGCCAGGGCTGAGATTTAGCTTTAGGAGGACTTGCCTTTGCGAGCATAGGTCGCCTTTCTAAAAATGAGTTCTAAAAGTTTGGTACTTGAACGGCCTTGCGATATAGAGTTGGCTAAAACTCCTTCTTTAATGTGCAAACACAAAAAGATAAATTAAGTTTATAGGGGTACTGTTACAGTTATTTGATACAGAACTGTTTTAGCCGTTTCTTACAGGTAGCTGCTCAGCCTGCCAGGCAAGCAGACCGCCACGCATATTTTTTACCTGCAAACCTTGCTTGGCTAGAAAAGAGGCGGCTCTGGCACTACGGTTTCCAGTACGACACTGAATGATAAGCTCTTTATCTTTGGGTAGGTTTTGCCATTTCTTATTTATTTCACTTAAGGGCAGCGCCTTAGACCCCGGAATGTACTGAACTTTACGTTCATAGGGTTCGCGTACATCTACCAAGATTGCCCCACCCTTAACACGTTCCTGGGCTTCCTGAACATTAATCTGCTCCACGCCGCCTGAGAGCAGGTTTTGTAACCACCTGATCATAGTTCGATTTCGCGTCCGCGCATCATCCAACCCTGGGTACCCCCCATAAGGTTAGCTACTTTATGATAGCCCTGTTGGCTTAAAAAGCCTGCCGCCCTTCCAGAACGGTTTCCGCTGGCACAAATCAGGACAACATTGTCAGGCACCTCGCTTATACGAACACTTAATTCGCCTAAAGGAATGTTTTTGGTGCCTGGAACATGACCCATCTCAAATTCATAAGGTTCACGAACATCAATAAGGCTTGCACCTTTGCGCTGCCACTGACTTAATTCCTCTGGAAAAATATCTTGGTACATGGGAAAAACTCCGTTTCTTGTGATAATTAGTACATGAGTGGGTCAGCTTTACTCACCCCACCAGATTTTGGTTTTTAAGGATTAATAGTAATTGGGCAAAAAAGAGCTGCAGCGAACTTGGCTGCAGCTCTGAAAGGACTTAAGCGTTTACAAGCTCTTTTTGAGCTTCTTCCCAGCCTTGCCAGCTTCCTTCAAGTTCTGCAACTTTGAAACCGGCAGCGCGTAAAGCACTGGCAGCTACGGCGACTCGAGCCCCACTGCGGCAGTAAGAAACAATGGTTTCATCTTCAGGTAAGTCATGGAGATGCCACAAGACGCGACCTGCATGGAGTTGATGAGCACCTTCAATATGGCCTTCGCTATATTCATTTTTGGTACGTACATCAAGCACATAAGGTTTGGACATAGCCTTAAATTCACCTATGCTTACAGTAGGTACAGGCGCTTTCTTAAGATCTTCAACGCTGGTGATATAGCCAACTACCTTATCAATACCGACTCTAAAGAGCTCCTGACGCATGTTTTCTGCCTGAGCAGCGTCTTTAGCTACCACAATAATGGGGCGAGTATCGGCTTCGGGGTCGATAACATAAGAAGCGTAGGTCACAAATTGTTTGCCATAAGGGATATGCAGTGCACCCGGAACAGCGGCTTTCATATAGCTGTCGCGTGAGCGCGTATCAACCAGGATGAAGTCACCGTTGATTTCATGCTCAACGGCACTAGGGTTATATTCTTCTAGAGCTTTCAAGTTACCCAAAATGGCAGGACCAGCTTTGTTTTGACGCTTCATGCGACCAAAGTAAAGGGGAGCGTCAGGTTGACCCTCGAGTAAAAACTTGCTAAAGCCTTCTTCATCGTCACTGAGTACAAATGGAGCCCACCAGCTAAAGAGGCGCTCATAGCCAACTGTGGTACTGGCAATGGCACCAAGGGCTTTACCACAGGCGCTACCAGCACCGTGGGCGGGCCAAACCTGTACATAGTCAGGTAAGTTTAAGAATTTGTTCTTGAGGCTCTGGAACAGTTGTTTTGCACCAACAAAACGGGTATCAATGCCACCTGCAGCTTCATCTAAAAGATCAGGACGACCAATATCACCGACAAAGACAAAGTCTCCAGTTAGATAAAAGCCAGGATTTTCGGTTGTTGCACCATCGGTTACCAGGAAAGATAAATGCTCTGGGGTATGACCGGGGGTGTGCTGAGCTTTAACGACAATATTACCTACTTTAATTTCATCATTGTCGTACAGTTTGATGCCGTCAAAACCATATTTCCAGTCGGCATTGCCTTCATCGGAGAGATAGAGTTGTGCGCCAGTTGCGTTGGCAAGTTCACGGGAGCCTGAGAGATAGTCAGCGTGGATATGGGTTTCGGTAACGGCAACAATCTTCATACCGTTAGCTTCAGCTTCTTTAATAAAGACATCAATGTCGCGTCTGGCATCTATGACGATAGCTTCGCCAGTTGCCTGACAACCAATAAGATAACTGCCTTGGGCTAAATCTGGGTCATAAAAATGTTTAAAAAGCATGGGACTCCTTTCATTTCATCAATGCTTTTCTCGTTCTTAATTGCTATTCTATATCCCCCCAGGGTATAAATACAATGATAAATCACATTTTGTTATAAGTTTGGCTTATAACAGATCATCAATTTTTGAATAGAAGGAGATGAAGGATGAAAGACTCTCCACAGCATCGTCACATAAGGGCTAAATTAGCCCTATTACTGAGTTTCGAGGAAAGGAGGCCTAATGCTGAAAGCTGAACATCTCCTGGCTTTTTGTCTGGCAGCAAAGCAAAAAAGTATCAGCGCGGCTGCTAAGCAGCTGGGCCTTAGTCAGCCTGCGGTAAGTGGGCAACTGGCAGCTTTGCAAAAACAGGCCAAGCAAATTCTTTATCAGCGCAGTTCTCATGGGATAGAACTAACCCCTGCAGGCAATGAGCTCTTACCTTACGCCTGTGCGGTAGCGAAGACCTATCAGCAGGCCCAAAGTTTTTTGCGAGGCGATAGTGCGTCAGGAAGTGTGCAGCTAAATATAGGTCTGAGCCATCATCTGGTACCAATGTTTACAGGCCCTATCCTTAAAGCTACCAGAACCTATAACCGCGAAAAAGCCTCATTGGAAGTGCATTTGCGTGAGGGATATTCGCATCGACTGGTTGAACTGGTGAAAGCAAGAGACCTGGACGCTGCCTTTATCATTAGTTCTAAAGGTCAGGATTTGCGCCCGTTGCAGCTCGAGTCCATTGCCAGAGAAGCCATTGTTCTGCTGGTAAAACCAGATGACCCTCTGGCCTCTGACGGGCGTTTGCCTCTACAAAGCCTGAACGAAGAAACTCTGATTTTATCGTCCTCTCAGTCAGAGGTATACCGTAAAGTTCTGGGTTGCCTCGCAGATAACGCTATTCAACCAGGACGATTGCTTGAAGTGAGTGGTCCTGAAGCGGTGAGACATGCCGTTATGGACGGGCTGGGCATTGGCGTTACGCTGGCCTCTTATGTAGCAAGAGAAATCGAGGCAGGCTGGCTGATTGCAGTCACGATTGAACAACCTGATTTTCAGGTGGAAATTGTGCGCATTAGTCATGATCTGGCGAGCCTTGATCCTAAAAAAGCAGAAGCACTGAGCGCCATTTTGGAAACAGGTTAGCCAGGGCCAAAGGCCCCAGAGCTATAAAATATTTTGGAGGATAGCTGTTCCTAAAGCTAATAAAGCTAAGTCTCCAAAGAGTCCTTAGGAAATTCGTCAGAGGATGAGTAGCAGCTAAGCAGTACACATCTGACTTGTCTTTTATAGCAGGCGAAACATGTCACAATAAGGTTGTGTTTACGATTGATCTAAATGCAGACGCTGGTGAGTCCTTTGGTCACTGGCAGGTAGCTGATGAAGCTGCGCTTTTTCCGCAGCTTAGTTCTGTTAACCTGGCCTGTGGTTTTCATGCTGGCGACCCCTTAACAATGCAGCGTTCGGTTGCTCTGGCAAAACGTCTGGGTGTGGCGATTGGCGCTCACCCTGGTTTTGATGACAAGCCTGGCTTTGGTCGCCGTGATATAGCCGCAACGGGGGAACAGATTTTTACAGATACCCTCTATCAGCTAGGGGCATTGCAAGCTTTTCTAAAGGGAGAGGGTTTGCCTATGCACCACGTTAAGGCGCACGGAGCCCTCTATCTCAAGATGATGAAAGATGAAGAAACGGCTCGAGCCTTTAGTGAAGCTGTAGCCACCTTTAACCAGAAGCTTGCCCTGGTAGTGCTGGCAGGCAAAGGGGGAGAACTTATGCAAAAGGTTGGCCAGGAGCTGGGCTTAAGAGTTGTTAGCGAAGCGTTTCCTGACCGTGCCTATTTAGCCAATGGTCAACTGGCCCCCCGCAGTTTGCCGGGTTCTGTTCTGGATGAACCTGAGCTTATTGCCCAGCGGGCTGTCATGCTGGCAAAAGGAGAAGCCATAACTGCGCTTGATGGGGGAGAAGTCAGTGTTAGGGCAGAAACCCTTTGTTTACACGGTGATAATCCGCATGCGCCAAAAACGGCAGCGGCAGTTCGTCAGGCACTCGAGGCGGCCAGTATACGTATTCAGGCGTTCTAAATGCTGCAAGGCTTTTATCTGAGTTTTTCAGAAACCATTGACCAGGAGGCGAATGCCAGTTTACAGGCATTTGCACAAAGCTTGCTCGAGCAAGCCCTTGAGGGCATTACCGATATCATTCCGGGGTATCGGAATATCTTTATTGAATATGAAGACAGTCTTGTCACTGAGACATCGGTAAAAAAGTGGCTCGAGTCTGTTAAGCATGCCAAAGTCAAAGCGCAACCCAGAGAAGTGAAATTGTCTGTTATCTATAACGGGGAAGATTTGGCTGAAATCAGTGAGCTTACGGGGCTCAGCCGTAAAGAGATTATTGAGTTACATGGTGAGCCTAGCTATCAGGTCTATGCTCTTGGCTTTACGCCAGGTTTTCCCTTTATGGCTGAGTTGCCAGAAAAGCTTAGATTGCCGAGAAAAGCCATTCCGAGAAAGCGAGTTGCTGCCCATAGCGTGGCAATAGCAGGAGCACAGACAGGAATTTATCCCTTAGCCAGTCCGGGTGGCTGGCATTTGCTAGGGCAAACGCAAGAGGCGGTGTTTGACCCTCGTCGACAGGAGCCTTTCTTGCTTCAGGCAGGCGATAAAGTTCGCTTTATTGCCGGCTCTGGTCAGCCTGCACCGCCTGTTGAGCGGCTCGAGCTCTTACCAGAAACCCCTGCTCGGCCCGTTCTTAAAGTGCAAAAGCCCGGTCTGCTTGATTTGCCAGTAGATACCGGGCGCTTTTTGGTGGGGCGTTTTGGTCTGGCAAGGTCAGGGGCCTTAGATGCGCAGCTTGCTAGTGTGGCGAACCAGCTTTTAGGCAACCCATCAAAGGCTGTGCTGCTGGAAATGACGTTGACAGGGCCGGTTATGGAGTGCCTCGAGCCTTGCTTGGTTGCCCATACGGGCTGGTCAGTTACGTCTCGGCTAAATGGGAAAGCTCAGCCGCCCTTTAGCAGTTTTGCTTTAAAAAAAGGAGATGTGCTGAGCTTTGAACCGACCAGTCAAGGAGTGCGCAGCTATTTGGCCCTAGCAGGGGGAATTGAGTCACGGCAGTTTATAGGAAGTGCCTCAGTAGACCTGACCGGCTTGATTGGTCGGGGGTTAGAAACCGGTGATGTTTTAGGTCAGGCCGCAGAGACTCGAGCCTTGCCGGGCCGCACGTTTGCTCCTTTCCGAAAGCTGGACAAAGAAACTACTATTCGTATTGGTCCAGGCCCACAGGCCAGTCAGGAGCTTATTCAGGTGCTGACATCCTCGAGCTACAGTGTACTTAGTGCTGACCGCATGGGTATTCGTTTGCAGGGGCCAGCGCTAGGGGTTGAGGGCATCATCTCGGAAGCTGCGCCAATAGGGGCTGTGCAAGTGACGTCAGCAGGTATGCCCATCATTTTACTAAATGACCGAGGCACACTGGGTGGCTATGCCAAGCCTGCACTCATTGTGCCTCAAGATTTGCCCAAATTGGCGCAACTACGCCCAGGTCAAAGGCTTAAGTTTAGGGCCATCTCCACATAAAACCCAAATGGAGAAGGTTTATGCTGTAAATGTAGCTTGAGTAGCAGTGTCTGGATAGCAGGAAGTGCTTCCTGGGACATAGAAGTTTGTGATTTGCACTCATAAAAGAGACGGGTTAGGGTCAAGGGCTAAGATGTCTTGTCAAGGACTAAGCTAGAACGTTATTATGCGCAATTGTGGTTACGCCTATTCTGGTTAGGGCATTTATTTTTAGGGCCTAGAGGTTTGGTCTACAAGTCTTAAAGAGCATTGTAGGCATTTGTGCAAACTTAAAAACTGACTCGAGTAGACTAGCTATGTGAGGTGTGGGCGATCTTGAATATACTACTGACCAGTTCAGGGCGGCGTAATTCGCTACTCGAACTTTTTGAACAAGCTGCGCTTCCTTATAAGGCTAAAGTCTTTATAAGTGATATAGATGGCCTAGCTCCTACGCTCTATGACACCGAACATGTTGTGCAACTGCCTCATGTAAAAGACCCCAGTTATTTAGCAAGTCTACTTAAAGTCGTTCAGGAAAAAGAAATAAGCCTGATTGTTCCCACTATTGATCCAGAGCTGTGCATCCTGGCAAAAGGGAGAAAACAGCTGGCTAGTGCAGGAGCATTTGCCCTGGTTTCTTCGGAAAGATTTTGCATGAATTCTGCTGATAAATGGCTGACCCACCAGATGTGCAAGGCCAACGACTTGGCGAGTCCGGCCTCCTGGATCAGTGAACATTTACGCTGTGAAGAATTGCCAGAGCAGCTCTTTATTAAGCCTCGTTTTGGGAGTGCCAGCATTGATAGTTTTGCTGTTCATTGTTATGACCTGGGACAGGCCCTACTGAAGGTTGAAAACCCGATCGTGCAAGAGCAACTCATTGGTGATGAGATTACCATTGACGCCTTTTTTGATTTTGATAGCCAGCCGATTCACTATGTGCCAAGAAAGCGCCTGCGTACCCTGGCGGGAGAATCCATTCAAGGGGTGACGCTTGATGACGCGCCCTTTAATGCCTGGTTACTTAAGTGTATGAATGTCTTTTCTGAGCATGGCGCTGTGGGTCCTGTCACCTTCCAGGCTTTTCTAACCGAGCGGGGTCCTGTTCTGACCGATATAAATCCGAGATTTGGTGGGGGATATCCGCTGGCTTATGCCGCTGGTGGTCATTACCCTGATTGGCTTATGATGCTTTTACACGGCAAACATGTACGATCTCACCTGGGGCACTACAAGCGGGGACTGCATATGGTACGCACCTTTAGGGAAATATTTACTCAAGAACCGCTCTGGTGACCGTTGTCTTTGATCTCGATGATACGTTAGTCCTCGAGCGTGACTATGTCAAAAGTGGCTTTGCGGCAGTAGCCAATGAACTGGGTGATGAGCGTTATTTTGACGTTCTCTGGCAAGCTTTTTTGGCAGGTCGTAGAGGTGACAGTTTTAATCAGCTTTTAGAACTCGAGCCCGACTTAAAGTCAAGACTTAGTGTGGCTGAACTCGTAGCCTTTTACCGTACTCACAAGCCAAACCTCAGCTTGAGTAAAGATAGGCTCGAGCTAATCAGAGACCTAAAAAAGGCTGGGGCAAAGCTGGCGATTATCTCAGATGGTCCTCTGACCGCTCAACAGGCCAAGGTAGAGGCACTGGGTTTAGCCCGGCTTTTTGACCTGATACTACTTACTGATAAGTGGGGAAAGGAGTTTTGGAAACCGCATCCGCGGGCTTATCGAGAAGTGGAAAAGCTAGCGCCAGCCGAGCGCTACTGTTTTATCGGCGATAACCCGCATAAAGACTTTAGTTCAGCTTATGCACGCGGCTGGGACTGTTTTTGTCTTAGGCTCGAGCACCAGCTGCACCGTCAGGTACCGATAAACTCACAAGAAGAGGTAAAAGAACTCTTTTCAGTAAGAGAATTAAGGCAAGCGTTAGAGGTAATTTTCACTTCGCTAAATCAGAGACTTAGTTAATGCAGATTTCGTTTATAATCTGCTGCGTGCAAAATAGACGGCATAGACTCTTTAGGGAGAACCCTTGATGGCAGTTAAAATAGAAGACTACTACAGACCTGAGATTTTTGGCAAAATCAAACATTTTGCTGATGACAAAGAAACCCCTTTTTTGGTGGTGGATACATCGCTGATTGCTCAGTCTTATGATGAGCTAACGGGCTTTTTTCCGAGTTCCAAGATTTACTACGCGGTTAAAGCCAATCCGGCACCAGAAATTCTTAGCCTTTTGCGTGATCGGGGTTCTAACTTTGATATAGCGTCCCGCTACGAACTTGATAAGGTCATGTCTTTTGGGGTTAGCGCGGACCGGGTTAGTTATGGCAATACCATCAAAAAAAGTGCAGATATTCGTTACTTTTTTGAAAAGGGCGTACGGATGTTTGCCACAGATTCCGAAGCTGACTTACGCAATATTGCTCAGGCGGCACCAGGATCAAAGGTTTATGTGCGCATTTTGACCGAAGGTAATTTGACAGCTGACTGGCCTTTGTCCAGAAAGTTTGGTTGTCAGCCTGATATGGCGATGGATCTGATGATTATGGCCAGGGATTTAGGGCTTATTCCTTATGGGGTTTCTTTTCACGTGGGGTCACAGCAACGTGAAATTGGTGCCTGGGACGCCGCCATTGCTAAAGTTAAGGTGATTTTTGAGCGCCTAAAAGAAGAAGACGGCATTGAACTCAAAATGATTAACATGGGGGGTGGTTTTCCTGCCCGGTATATTTCTAAAACCAATAACCTCGAGACTTATGCCAGTGAGATCAGGCGCTTTCTGGAAGAGGATTTTGGTGACAATATGCCTGAAATAATCCTCGAGCCGGGGCGTTCTCTAATAGGTAATTCCGGCGTTCTGGTCAGCGAGGTCGTGCTTATTTCGCGTAAAACGCGGACAGCGCTTAACCGCTGGGTCTATACCGATGTAGGTAAGTTTTCTGGTCTTATTGAAACGCTGGATGAGTCTATCAAATACCCGGTATACACTGAGAAAAAAGGCGAAATGGAAGATTGCATTATTGCCGGACCAACCTGCGATAGTGCTGATATTATGTACGAAAACTACAAATATCCCTTACCTCTTAATTTGGCAATAGGCGATAGGCTTTACTGGTTTTCGACAGGAGCTTATACAACGACCTATAGCGCCATTGAATTTAATGGCTTTCCTCCCTTGAAATCATATTATTTGTAGACAGCTATAGAAAAATAAAGTGAGCACCCTCAGGGGTGCTCTTTTTGTTGGCTTGACAAATTAAATTATTTATTTTAATTTAATAGCACTCAAATTTATGGTTTTGATTTGGCGCAGGGAGTAAGGCTTTGGCTATTAATGCGACAAGAGCAAAAGATTTCAACCGCTCGAGGGTGCTTAATGCAATTCGCCGGGGCAATAACCTGAGTCGTAATGAGATTGCCGAAGAGATTGGCCTGACACCGCCTGCGGTAGGCAATCTGGTTTCCGAGCTTATTCGGGATGGGCTGGTACGCGAGCTTGGTAGACGTTCGCCACAAAGAGGCCAGCCGCCCATAGAACTCGAGCTTTGTCCAGAGGGTGCCTATGCCCTGGGGCTTTTGCTCGAGCGCAGCCTGATTGCCGGAGTTCTGGTTAATCTGGCAGGTGAAGTGATTGCTCAGCGAGAGCTGCAATTAGAAACAACACCGTCACCCAAAGAGGCACTCCAACACCTGACCGCAATTGTTAAAGAACTAAATCAGCTGCCCTATAGCACAAAGCTTTTAGGGGTAGGTCTGGCAACCTTTGGACCCTTAGACCTCGAGGCTGGTACCATCAGCACGCCACAATTTTCTGATGAGTGGATTAAGATTCCCCTGCGAGATCAGCTGGCTGAGGCAACTGGCCTTACGGTTTATCTAGACAATGATGCGACGGCAGCGGCAATTGGCGAGTACTGGTACGGCTTTGGGCGTGATTACCCCAATTATCTATACATCAATTTTTGTGATGGGCTTGGCGGAGGTCTGTTTATGCATGGTCGTGCCTACCGCGGTGCGAGCCTTAATGCGGCAGAATTGGGCCATTTTCTGGTCACCTATGAAGCTAAAACGATTTTTTTAGAAGAGGTTGTGAGTTTGCAGGCGTTTGCGAAACGCCTTGAGTTTGGTGGACACCCTCTCATTGAACTCGAGCAACGCTTTGCCAGACAAGATAAAGCGCTGTTTAAACTGCTTGATGAATCTGCTCGGCTACTGGCGCAAGTTGTCAGTTCAATTGATCATTTGCTTGATCTGGACGCCATTATTTTGGGGGGGCAAGCTTCAAAAGCTCTCTTTCAACATTTGCTTGATCTGATTGTGGCCTACGCTGAACCCTTTCGCATGAAAGGAAAGACGCACCGCTGCCAGTTTGTTTTGGGTCAGACCGGAGCCCAGGGTGCTGCTCTTGGCGCTGCCAGCTTACCGCTTTATGACACGTTTGTTAGACCTGCCCGCATGACAACCGGTCAGGTATTTAGCTCGAGTCAGGAGGAGGTGATGACCGAAGGAGAACGTCGCTAGAAAACCCTTGGGCCAAAAACATAACGCTAATTCATTCATAAGGAGAAAAAAGGTATGCGTAAACTCATAGCACTATTGGTACTCGTTCTGGGGCTTGCTTTTGCCCAGAGTGATATTCGTCTGGTACTGGTTCCAGGTTTAACCACGGATGCGTTTTACATCACCATGAATAAAGGCGCTCAAGCTGCCGCCGAAGCACTTGGCATAACCGTAGATTTTCAAGGTGCCCCAAACTTTAATCCGGTCGAGCAAATTCCTGTTCTGGACGCTGTCATTGCCAGTAGGCCTGATGGTATTTTGATTGCGCCAACCGATAAAGTGCAACTGGTTGAGCCGCTACGCAAGGCTTTTGAAGCGGGTATTCCTATTGTTACGGTAGATACCTTTATTGATGATGGAAAGTACCAAGACGGCGCTGGTGATGGTGACTTCCCGGTTTCTTACGTTGCCTCTGACAACGTTGCGGGTGGCATGATTGCAGCTCGAGCCATGTGTAATGCCATTGGTAGTACCGGCTCAGTTTATGTTTCTAACGTAAACCCTGGTATTTCTACCACTGATCAGCGCGAAGAAGGCTTTAAAGCTGGTATTGCCGAAATTTGCCCTGACGTTCATGTTTTAGAAACGCAGTTTAACGAAGACGATTCTTCAACCGCTGCGGCTCAGTTCCAGGCTGTTCTGGCCTCCAATCCTGATCTTTCAGGTGTCTTTGGTGCTAACCTGTTCTCTGCTTTGGGTGCTGCTAACGGTGTTGAAGCTGCGGGTGCCGATGTCACAGTTATTGCCTTTGACGCACCTCAGTCCATCGTTGATCAAATTGACTCAGGTCTTGTTGATATGACCATTGCTCAACACCCCTTTGAAATTGGCTACTACGGGGTGGTAACTGCTTATGCTCATATCACTGGCAATCCAGTTCCTCCCCATATTGGTACCGGCTATACCCTTATGACCAAAGATAATATTGCTGATCCTGAAGTTCAAAAATTCATCTATTCTGAGTAAAGTGTTGGCCTGGGGCGGCGTGTCCGCCCCGGCTTTTTATTTGAAGCTGTCTAATTTTGTGTCCGGGGTGAAAGCTAAACGCATCAGCACAGGTATTCATCTTGGTAACTACACAGAATCCGGGACACCGTTTATTTTTATGGGAGACAAATGGCAGTGAATGCGCCGCAAGCGACCCGGTCCAATGAGATCTTAAAGTTTTTAACCAAGGCCTGGTCGTGGCTTTTTCTTATTTTGGTTTTGCTCTTTTTTGAACTCTGGTCGCGTTTTGATGGCAATACCAGAGTGAATACCTTTATTTTCAATATTGCCAGTGTCCAGAGTGTTTTGCTTTATGCCACTCAGTATCTGATGATGGCACTTGGACTCACTATCGTTATTATTTCAGCCGGGATTGACCTATCGGTAGGCTTTACTTCAGGCCTTGCTTCAGTAACAGCTGCCGTTATCATTAAAAATTTAACCGGCACCTTGCCTGATTATCTGTCTTTTGGGCTTGCTGTTATAGGTGGCATTTTGATGGCGATGCTCTTTGGTTATTTTAATGGGCTTATGGTTGCCAAGCTTAAAGTACCTTCTTTTATAGGTACATTGGGCACTTCGGGCGTGGCAAGGGGGGTGGCGTTTCTGATTGCTGGTGGTTCAACTGTGGCAATTAAAAATACGGTGGCAAGAGAATTTGGCAACGGCGATTTACTGGGTTTGCCTATACCGGTAGTGATTGCAGCCATGCTCACGCTGGTGTTTCACTATCTGCTCTCGAGTACCAAATTTGGCCTCTATGTTTACGCGATGGGGGGTAACTTTAATTCAGCAGTGCGAGCTGGCGTAAATACTACTCGCCTGACCATTAGTCTTTACGTACTGAGCGCTTTTACCGCTGCTATCTTTGGGCTTTTCTATATGGGACGTTTTTCAGGTGGTAAGCCTGACGCTGGTGACCCGGTACTACTCAATGCTGTGGCCGCGGTATTTATTGGCGGTGCCAGCCTGACTGGCGGGAGCGGCACGGTTATGGGTACGGTGATTGGGGCACTGATTCTGGCCATTATTCAGTTTGGACTGGTTTTTATTCAATTGCCCCCTTTCTGGCAGTTTATTGCGGTGGGGCTGGTGATTATCTTAGCGGTCCTGATAGATCAATTTCGTGATCGCCTTATTCGTGGAGGCGGTTCGGGAGAAGGTCGATGAGCGAGCCGCTTTTAGCTGTTCGCCAGGTTGACAAGCGCTTTGGTGGTACCCATGCCTCGAGAACAGTTTCGTTTGACCTTTACCCAGGGGAAGTTTTAGCACTTGCCGGCGATAACGGTGCTGGTAAATCGACCCTGATAAAGATGATTTCAGGTGTTTACACACCGGACAGCGGTGACGTTTTTTATCAGGGGAAAAATATTACTGGTAGAAACCCCCAGGATGTTCGTGATTTGGGTATTGAAACCATCTATCAAGACCTGGCGCTGGCCGATAACCTTGATGTAGGAGTTAACCTCTTTTTGGGCCGGGAAAAAATGAAAAAAGTCCTGGGATTCCTGCCCGTTTTAGACCGCAAACTGATGCGTGAAGAGGCAAAAAAAGCCCTGAAGAATCTCGGTATCATTGTGAATGATCTGGACATTCCGGTGCGTTACCTCTCGGGTGGACAGCGTCAGGCCATCGCCATTAGTCGGGCGGTTTACTGGAATGCTAAAGTCTTGATTATGGATGAGCCTACCGCAGCGCTTGGCGTGCCTGAGCAGCGGGAAGTCAAAGAGCTTATTCATAGGCTTAAGGCACAAGGGGTCGGTATTATTTTTATTTCTCATAATCTGGTAGATATTTTTGACGTGAGTGACCGCATATTGGTGTTAGAGCGTGGTCGGGTTGCAGGGGAGCGCTTAATTAGCGAAACCAATGATGATGAAGTAGTTAAACTGATGATGGGGGCAGCGTGAAGCTAGCCATGCTTACCTCAGGAGGAGACGCGCCAGGCATGAATATGGCGCTCTGGGCACTTTGTCATGAGGCAGAAAAACGAGGCTGGCAGCCAGTGGGTATCGAAGAGGGCTTACAGGGCTTAATTGACGGGCGATTTCGTGCCCTGGATTCTCGAGAAGTGTTGCGTTGGTCACGCCGCGGTGGGACAGAACTGGGAAGCTCGAGGGTTGCTGATTTCCCCCAATACCTTGAAACGGTAAAGCAAAAGCTGGAAAAAGAAGATATTGACGCCTTAGTGATTTTAGGTGGTAACGGCTCAGCCAGGGCTGCGGCTGCTTTAAGTGGCAAAGTGCGTACAGCTTTCTTACCAGCCACTATTGACAATGATGTTATTGATTCAGACAGTAGCATTGGTTTTGATACAGCGCTAAATAGTGCCATTCGCTTAGCAGATGGCATAAGAGATAGCGCCGATTCTATTCCGAGACTCTTTGCTCTGGAAACTCTAGGGGGGGACACCGGTTTCCTGGCACAGGCAGTAGCACAGGCGGTGGGGGCAGATGTGCTGCTGGTTCCTGAGCATCCGCTTGAAGTGTCCGAAATTATTGCCCAAACCAGAAAGGCGACCGATAAAAATCGCTATGCCCTTATCGTCGCTTCTGAGGGCTATCCCAGGTTGACTGAAACGATAGATGAACTGGCAAAAGCTATGGAGACCCGTAGCCGTATGAGCCGTATAGGACATGCCCAAAGAGGAGGGGTGCCCAGTGGTTTTGATCGGCTCTTGGCAAGAGCTCTAGCAACCGGGGCCGTAGCAGGGTTAGCCCAGGGAGAGTCGGGGCGTTCGCTCTGGCAGGGAGGCAAAGCTGTCTGGTTGTCCTTTGATAGTAATGACCCTAAGGAGTTTAAGCTCGAGCTCTTATGAAAGCGGCTGTGGTTATAGACATGGGGGGCACGAGCCTCAAATTTGGACATTTGCTTAACGAAAAACCCGCAGGCATGTTTCAAAGTCTGGCGACCGAAGCCTTAAGGAGAGCGAGGGACCCTATCGTATTTCTGGCCGAGGCAGTAAAGACCTATACTGAGCAGCAGCGTTTGGAGCCAGATACCCTAATTATTGGTGTGCCCTTTACACCTGATCGGGAAATGACCACGGCCCTCTCGAGCCCAAACATTCGCAACCTGGAGGCTGCTCCGATTAAGCAAGGGCTCGAGGCTAAACTTGGCTTAAGGGTAGTGCTCGAGCGCGATATCAATCTGCTTCTCTTGGGAGAGTGGTATGCCGGAGCGGCTCGAGGTGCCGGAGATGTTTTAGGCATGTTTGTGGGTACAGGGGTGGGCGGCTGTTTCTTGCAGCAAGGGGTACCCTTTCGCGGCGCTTCAGGGGGCGCCATAGAGCTTGGTCACATTCCTATACGCGCTGAAGGAAGGGTTTGTGTCTGTGGCAATGTTGATTGCCTCGAGGCTTATGCCTGTGGGCACACGCTGGTAGCTCTGGCAGAGCGTTATGATACCGAAGTGGCGCAGATTTTTGAAGCTGATCATCCGCTGCTCAAGCAAGAATCTGAGGCCTTTGTACGTGACCTAGCTTATGCCATGGCGACTGCTATTAATTTGTTTCAGCCCGACCTGGCGCTGGTTGGTGGGGGCATTCCAGCGATGCGAAGTTTCCCTAAAGCGCTATTTAAAAATATTTTTTATGATCACTTACGCAAACCCGTTCCCGAAACTACCGTGGCTTTTAGCTGGGCCGAGCTTGGCTCAGAGGCTGCGCTATGGGGAGCGGTTGCCTTGCAAAAGAAAGGATAGGTATGAATCAGGATAAGCAGCAAAGACTTAAGATCTGCGCAACCGATAAAGGCATTATTACGGCGGCGGCAATGGACCAGCGGGGCTCACTGAGAAAAGCGCTAAAAGAAGCTGGTTATGATGCCAGCGATCAGGATTTATCTGATTTTAAAGTTCAGGTATCTCAGGTTTTGACCCAGCACGCCAGTGCCATTTTGCTTGACCCTGCTTACGGCATGGCGGCCGCCAAAGCCAGACGCAGTGGCTCAGGTCTACTTATGTCTTATGAAGAAAGTGGTTACGATCAAACGCAGCCCGGACGTTTGCCCGACCTGATACCCGGTATGAGTGTGAGGCGGTTACGTGATAGCGGTACCGATGCGATTAAAGTGCTGGTTTACTATGACCCCTTTGAAGACGCTGCCATTTTAGAGAAGAAACACGCCTTTGTGGAGCGTGTAGGGGCTGAATGCGAAGCGGAGGGCATGCCTTTTTTCTTAGAGCCTGTTTCTTACAATGATAAGGTGAGCGATAAGCTCGAGCTTGCCAAACTCAAACCTGAAGTCCTGAAACTCACCGTGCGTGAATTTACCAAACCCCAGTACCGCGTTGATGTTTTGAAGCTCGAGTTCCCTGTCAATGTTAAACACGTAGAGGGGTTGGAAGCCGCCAAAGGTAATCCTGCCGTTTACTCAAAAGCCGAGGCCGCTGATCTGGTTTTGGCAGCAACGGCGGAAGCAACTATTCCTTATATCTACCTCTCTGCTGGCGTAGATATGACGCAGTTCGCTGAGACTTTGCAGTTTGCGGGTGAAGCGGGAGACCCTTACAATGGTGTCCTTTGCGGTCGTGCGACCTGGAAAGGCGGCATTGCGGTATTTGCCAAGAGTGGCGCTGCGGCGCTGAAAGACTGGCTCGAGGGTGAAGGTGTTGCCAACATCAAGATGATGAATGAGGTACTGGCAAGTTACGCAAAACCCTTATCGCTCTAAATCGTTCTAAAATATAGCTCTATCCTCGGTCTTTTGTGAGACTGAGGTTTTTTATAAAGGGGTTCCTGAGTTAAGGTATTTGCTTGGAAAAGATTGCCGGATGTTTTTTCATACCGTTACACTAACTCGAGTTAGGGCTGAGTAGGGCCAAAGCTTTCATTGATTTCGGGCGGACTTAAGGTATAGATAGCCCCTGTGGCAGTGTCAATACCTACGAGGATTCCAGAAACTCCAGCCGAAGGCAAAAAAAGGTAAGCTCCTCCCAATACTAATCCTGCACCACAATATCCTTCTTGACAGACTGTCAGCTCAAGAACAAGCGTAAGGATTGCACCTAGCACGGCAGGGACAGCATCTGCCGCAATAGTTGAGTAATCTATTTCTGTTTCGAGCATGATTAATTTCTCCTGCTCTCCGTACCTAAGTAGCAGCTCATGACTCTGACCCCTTGAAATTTCAAGCTCAAGAGGAGTAATACCTTTAAATTCACCGTCAAGATAGACTTCTACGCCTACAGGGGATGACGTAACAGGAACCATTTGCCCTGTTCCGTTTATTAGAAGGGCGCAGCTTGTTAAATTTAGTAGAAGAGGTATGAGAAGCAAACTAAGGAAACGGTGAGCCTGTTTAACCAAAGCATTCAAATGTGTCATCCCTGACACCTCCAGTTCCAACGATTGTTCACAAAACTGCTACTTACCTAGATTGAACTATGCACAGATTTTTGAGTGAATACAATAGGAATAACTGACCTTTGCTGTCAGAAAAGGACGCTAGACAGCAAGGTTGTCCTTTCCCTTTATCTTGATAAGTGTTGTTCTTGAGCCAGATAAGCCCCTTTTTAACTGCCGTTTAACAGACATCGGGCAAGCTAGGGTCAGGAGGCAATCCATGAAGACTAAAAAAGTCATGATTTTAAGTGGTGCAATTTTTGTTTCGATCCTTTTAGGTTATGCCCTTATGGGCTTAAGCTCACCTGCTACCCCAGCTACACCCCAAACGATTTCATCCATTGCCCAACTGCCTAATCAAGCACCCTCGGCTCAAGGAAGTTTTGGTCAGTACCGTGATCATGATGACGACAGAGCACCGGGCCATTTTTCTGAACATGAAAGGTACGAACATGACTGGGACGACTAAAAAATTTAATAAAGCCGAGGCCACACTGGTCTTACTGAGTGCCTGTATGGGCATTGGTCTAGGAGTTGGCATGCGCTATGTGAAGATAAATGCCGATACTATTAGTGCCAGTACGACGGTTCAACCAGCAAGTCTTAGTCAAACAAGTAGCTTTTCGCCTCAGGTTAATGTTTATCGGCAAAGCGTTTACAGGCCAGTTGCAAGAACGAGAGGTAGCTAATGTACGCCCTGGGTACCGAAGTAATGATTAGTGGACAGGGAGCAGAGGGTGCCTGGGAGGAACTCGAGCAACTCGAGGCTACCCTAACCCGCTTCAAGCCTTCCAAACTCACTGAACTTAATCAGCAGGGAAGCTTAAATCATCCGCCAGAAGTTTTGCTCGAGGCCGTCGAACACGCGCTAGAGATTGCCAAAAGTACGCATGGTCTGGTAACGCCTCTTATCCTTCCTGCACTGAAGTGGGCAGGCTATAAGGAATGTTTTCAAGCTGCGCAGGTCGAAGCCGGGCTGCCTCCAGACGTGGCAGACTGGGCCGACGTAGAGCTTTCGGGTGAGCTTATTAGGTTACCTCAGGGGGCAGAGCTCGATCTTGGAGGTACAGCTAAGAGCTGGATAGTGGAACGCATTAGCAGGCATCTTTCAGGAAACTTTGTGATTGATGCCGGTGGAGATGTCTGGCTGAAGCGTGAAGAGCTTAGTCCGATTGACCTCGAGCATCCTTTTGCAGGGGAGAGTTGTCAGCTCCTTTTACCTCCAGGTCAGTTTGGTATTGCAACCTCGAGCCTGTTAAAGCGTGCCTGGCGCGGGGGACATCATCTGATTGACCCAAGAACTTCCCGGCCGCTTAGTTCTCGCTGGGTACAGGTGACGGCTATTGGTCCCAGCCTGTGCACGGCTGAAGTGATGACGAAACTTATATTTCTGGGCGCAGAGGAAAGTCTTGAAAAAGGCTATGTCTATCTTGCATTTGACCAGCAGGGTCAACTCTGGCGCTATGAAGAAAGCTGGTATTTGGTATGAAACAAGAACGACTCTTTGCTGCCAATGAAGTTTTGGCTGGCCTGAGCTTAGCCGCGCTGGCCTTTGTCTGGTTACTTGCCTTTAATCAGCTAGCGCCGGAAAGCCTCGCCTGGACGCTGACCCGTGTAAGTGGGGTACTTGGCTATAGCTTTTTAGCCTTGAGTGTGGCTTTAGGTGCACTCACAGCAAGCAAATACATACCGCAGTGGTTAAGCAAAGCCCTGCAATATGGCTGGCACGGTCTGTTAAGCGGGTTTTCCCTGGCTCTGGTCGGTGTACACGTGGCGTATACACTGGTAGATACCCAGTATCCTCAGACGCTTTTAGGCATTTTGCTGCCAGGACTGGCGACTTATGCACCTTTGGCTTTGGCTCTGGGTACGCTCGCAACCTACGGCATGGTTACGGTATACATCAGTTTTGCCAGCAAAAACAAACTGCCAAGACGTGTCTGGCGTACCCTACACTTACTGGCCTATCCAAGTTTTATTCTTGCAACCCTGCACGGTTTGTGGGCTGGTTCAGATAATCTTGGTTTACTCTATACTGGCGCGGCAGGTATGGTTATCGTTACCTTTTTGCTGCGTATTTTTGAGGTCCGAAGTGCCCGGCAGGTTAAAGCTTGAGAGGCTCGAGTTCCTTAGGCCTAAAGCGAGATGGTATAGCAGCGTTTGTGGGTCGATTGAAGTGAGTGACTCTCATGACTGGGTTCGCCTTTTTAAATGCACGCAAAATGGGACACCTTCGAGTAAGCATGCGTGTAACAATATGAGGCCAGTAGGTTTTGTGCCTGTCTGAATAAACCATTATGAGATTACTTTTTGTTGAAGATGATGCACGTATAGCTGAACCTGTGACGCAAGCTCTTTCTGAAGCTGGCTATCAGGTGAACTGGGTTAGTGACGGGGAAACAGGGCTAAGCGAAGCCAGAGCCGGTCACTATGGTGTTATGGTTCTGGATGTCATGCTACCAGGGCGTGACGGTTTTGAACTAGCCCGCAGCTTAAGAGCCGAAGGTATTGCAACGCCGATTGTTTTCTTAACAGCTCGAGGCGAGTTGAGTGACCGGGTTGCAGGACTTGACCTGGGCGGAGATGCCTATCTGGTAAAACCCTTTGAGCTGGCGGAACTGCTGGCGACCTTAAGAGCTGTGGTGCGGCGTGGTGAACAGGCAAGTAGCGCAAAGTTTAGCTTTGCTGAAGGCAGGGGCAGTATTGATAGTCGCACTCGGCAGGTCTGGTGGAAAGGGGAAGAGATTAATCTGACAGCTCGTGAATATGCCATGCTCGAGACCCTGGTATTAACCCCCGGGCGCTGGTTTAGCCGCGAAGAACTTTTGGACCGGGTTTGGGGGCCAGACTTTTACGGCGAAGCCCGCATTGTCGATGTTTATATTAGCTATCTGCGGCGCAAGTTTGACGCCGAAGTGATTCAGAGTGCGCGTGGGCGAGGCTACAGTATCCTGTGACGATTCAGCAGCGCTTTAGTCTGATTATTGCCCTGCAGACAGCTCTGGTGCTGGTGCTGGTAGGGATTATCTCATTTCTTGTTTTGCAGCGCTTTTTAGAGGCAGGGGAAGAGCGCTCCCTGCGTGAGGCTTTGCCACTTATCGAGGTACATGGCGAACTCGAGCATGCCTCTGAGGTTGAGCTAAGGTTACGACCCGACTTTCCTGCTGAAGTAGACGTTCGGGTTTTACAGGGTGACAGAGTAGTAGCGACCACTGGCAATTTTCCCCCCCTTCCTTTGCGCCAGCCAGATGGCTATAGCCGTACCCAGGGGCATCAGGTTTTTGTGAGAGACTACCGGGGTGAAGAAGGCAATTTTACCCTGCAACTTGCCACTGATTTGGAAGGCGTGCGTGAACCCTTACGCGCTTATTTGCGGGCTCTGGCCCTTACCATTCCGCTACTCATGCTCTTTGCTGCGGGCCTAAGTGCGCTGACTGCCGGGCGTTTACTCAAGCCCGTGAGAGAACTCGAGCAAGCTGCCTTAAATATAGGGCAGAGTGGCAATTTAAGACAGGTTATTCCCTATGCAACTGCCAAAGATGAGCTTGGACGACTGGCGCAGACCTTAGAAACCTCATTTCGGCGCATTGCTGACATGCTCGAGCGCGAAACCGAATTTACCCGGGCGGCAGCCCATGACTTACGCACACCTTTGACGGCCCTAAAAAGTCGGATAGATGCAACATTAGCGAGAGAGCGGAGCGGTCCCGAATATCAAAAAACCCTGCAAGAACTCGGGCAGGATGTCAGTCGTATGAGCCGTTTGACCAATCATCTTTTGCTACTGGCGAGAGATGAAGCGGCACTAAAACGTGTTCCCGTTAATCTTGCTGACTTGGCAGGTGATTCGGTGGACAGGGCAAGAGAGCGTAATCCGGATGTTCCTATCGAGTTTGAAGTCAAAGGTCAGGCCAAACTTAATGCCGATCCTAATCTACTCAGTCATTTACTTGACAACTTGCTCGATAATGCTGTCAAACATGGCGGCCGAACCCCTGTCAAACTCAGGATTGAGGCAGGTCAGGAAATTTTGCTTGAAGTGAGCGACGAAGGTCCTGGCGTCCAGACTGAAGCACTGGCAAAACTGGGGGAAACCTTTTACCGCTCAGATAGTGCGCGGCAGGGTGAAGGCAGTGGTTTAGGTCTGGCTATTGTTAAACATATTGTGATGTTGCATCAGGCACGCTGGCAGCTTGTGAGTGAATGGGGCAAGGGCTTTGCCGTCAAAATCTGGTTTCCCAGTGCCCGCTCAGGTTAAGGCAGGCTCGAGTTTGAGCTGAGCTTCTGTCAGCGCCTCAGTTGCTAAGTCATCGTAAAAACAAAAGCCATTTTTCCCACTTTTTTTGATCTGATACATGGCAGCGTCTGCCTGTCTTACCAGTTCTTCCGGGTTTTGACTGTTATGAGGGTAAAGACTTGCTCCAATACTGGCAGAGACGGTGACCGTGCAGGTCTCGAGTTGGACTGGTTTTGTCAGGGAAGCCTGTATTCTTTCTACGACCGCGCTGATATTGGCTTTATCACTCAGGTTCGGGCAGATAATGACAAATTCGTCGCCACTTACCCGGCAGACAAAATCATGCGTTCTTAGGAGTGTTTTTAGGCGATTAGCTACAGTAACGATCATACTATCACCAGCTTTATGACCATATGTATCGTTAACATTTTTTAGCCCATCAACATCAAGAAAGAACACAGCCAGAGACTGCTGATCCTGAAAGGCTTCCTTGAGTTTATCTTCTAGTGCCAGTCGATTAGGTAAACCAGTCAGACTATCTTGATGGGCAAGATTGGTCATTTCCCAGGCGAGTTTGGATTTTATAGCTACTGTTTTGGCCAGCACATGAAGGCCATTGATAATGGCAAGGCTAAAAACAGCCAGGAACAAAATGGCATTGCGCTCTTCTACCACAGCTAATCTGTTCAGGTTAAAGGCAATGGTGGTAGTGACAAGTAGCGTTGCATAAATCAGGGAGAATCTGAGCCCATTTTTTGTTCCTAAAAACCAGAAGCTGATCAAATAAAAAATTCCAACCCAGCTAGCTATTTCGGTCATTTCAGCCCGGTAGCTAATACCCGTTAAGGGTTGAAAAAGTATGGCACCCCAGTAAAAGCTGCCCATAGCAAGGAGTAAAAAAAGACTTATTCGGTGCAGCTGTTTCTTAAACAGCACCAGAAAAAACAGGATGACCTGTATCGCCAGAAAGCTTGGTAGGGCAAGGAAGTAATAGCTTGTGGTTTCCGGAGCGTGGAAGATCGTTATCATACGTAGCAGAGTAAAGGCAATAGTCAGAGGTAAGCCAATAAGGTAGGCACGGCGTCTGGTGGCTTGCGACATTTCCATAACATTTCTCTTTACCCGTCGTCTTGCACGTTAACTTTCCAAACGACAGGAGGCTCGGGCTCGAGCCTCCCCATTTTAGCCAGTGACCTGTGACAGTTTTATTACTTGCTTAATAGCAATCTCAGGGCTGCGGCTGATAAAAAATGGCCGTGCTAAAGGCGGGAACTGAGATGCTGTTGTTAAAAGCGTAGTGGGCGGAGGTGCTGACTGGGTCATCGCTTTGCGCCTTTAACGGGGGCAAAAGCCACATATCCAAACCTGCCAGTTCTGGGATTTTAAGGGTTTGCCGTTTGGGGCTGGCGTTAAAGACAACAAGAAGCATTTCGGCATTAGGATCAAGGTCAGGCAGGCCTGCCAGGTCATCGGCTAGACCCATGACGATAACCCCCGGGATTTGCTCTGGCCCGGTATTGTAAAAATGCAGTCGTGCCTCAATAGCTTCTGCTGTTTCCAGACGGAATAAGTCGGAACTTTGTCTGATACTTAGCATCATCTGGAAATGCTCAACGGCGTCTAAGATATCCTGATGATCTGGATAAAGATTCTGATTGCTTAAAAAGGGCCGCATAAAATTCCAGTTGCTTTGGTTTTCGCTGGCTAGAGGTAAACCCACCCCAAAATTATTGCTTTCATAGCTAAAGTCAAGGCGGTTAAACCAGTCACCTGAGTTATAGCTATTTCGGTCAAAGGATTTTGAGCGAAGCATGTCATCCCCCGCTTGAAAGAAAGGCACACCCTGCGAAAGCATAACGATGTCTAGACCCAGATTATGCAAGCGCACTCGGTCGCTAATAGGCAAATCAGCAGGCAGTTTGTACTGGCTAAAATCCCAGAAGGTCTGATTATCGTGTTTTGAGATATAAACAATTTGCTCTTGTGGATCGGCAGTGTAGCCAGCTGGAGAGCCGTTGTAGTCGACCTCTTCTCCGCTAACGATAGTGCCAAAGCGGTCCTCAAAGCGAAAATCGGCAAGGTTACCAGCCAGACCCACGCGTATCTGGTCGGCCTCGAGGAGTAGCCGAGCTTTTTGCTCTGCTTCTGATAGGGTGACGCGCTCATTGGCTAACCAGTAAGCACCACTGGCAAAGCCTTGCTTGCTAATGAGGTCAGGGCCATTATCAAAAGGTCCGCCGCCTCGCACAGCGTCACGCAGGCGGTCGCTGTAAGTGCCTATACCTGTGCCTGCCAGATTAAACTGGGTGGCATTCTGACCTCTGGCATTATTGGCGACCTCGCCAAAATTCCAGCCTTCTCCGTAGAGATAAATGCCTTTACCATCGACGCCATCTTTTTCTAAAGTCAGAGTGTCCAGGGCAGCTCGTAAATGCTGCATGTTTGAGACCATGTGGTGTCCCATCAAATCAAAGCGAAAAGCATCTATCTTGTAGCTTTTTACCCAGACCAGTACAGAGTCGATCATTAGCTTTTCCATCATGGCGTGTTCGGTGGCGGTGTTCTGGCAGCAAGTGCTGGTCTCAACAAAACCGTCTTTGTTCAGTCTGTGGTAATAGCCCGGGACGATTTTATCCAGGACCGATTTATCATTTTGCCCGCTGCTGTTCGTGTGGTTATAGACGACATCCAGAGCAACTTTTAGGCCGATATCCGCCAGACTTTGTACCATTTCGCGAAACTCGAGCGTTCTCAAGTCAGGGTTCACCGCGTAGCTACCTTCGGGTACGGTGTAGTGATAAGGGTCATAGCCCCAGTTAAATGCGTCCTCGTCGCGAATAGTGTTTATGGCTGCCTGTGGCTCGGGTGAAGTGGGGGCAACGGGTTCACGTATCTCGGGGGTTTTCCAGCTTGTCTTATCTTCATTAATAGTGGCGATATCAAAGCTGGGGAGCAAGTGAAGGTGGCTAAGTCCGGCATTTGCCAGAGCCTCTAAATGTTTCATGCCATTTGAACTTTTATCGCTAAAGGCCAGATAGGTTCCCTGTTGCTCTGTGGCTACGCTTGGGTCATTCGCGCTAAAATCACGCAGGTGCATTTCGTAAATAACGGCGTCTTCGGGAGCCTCGAGCCCGACTTTAAGTAAATTATTCCAGCCTGCGGGTTTGAGGCTTTCATCTTCCAAATCAATAAATTGACTGTGGGTACTGTTGAGTGAAAGCGCCAGCGAATAAGGGTCAGTAACCAGATTGGTCTCGATTTTTCCGGTTGAGGGCGCAAAAACCGTAACTTCAAACAGATAATAACTGCCCTTCCACTCAGGACCTCCCATTATTGACCAGACACCACTCTCAGGGTTAAGGGTCATATCCAGCACTTCAAGGGGAGCGTCGCCTGGGCTGACAAATCTACGGAGTCTGACGGTCTGGGCTGTTGGCGCCCAGACTTTTAGAGTAGGCGTATCAGCCTGCCAGTTTAGCCCCAGGTTTTCTGACTGGGCGGTGTCAGCATAAAGCGCATCAAGTACCCCCGGAAGTTGCAGGCCGGTTGCGTCTAAAACCTGGCCACTATGGGTCATGGCAACCGCCAGCTGCTCTCGGAGTAATTCAGGTACTTGTGCCAGTTTCTGATCTGCTAATTCAGGAATGGTGTCGCCAATTCGCAGGGCAGAGTATGCAGCCAGATGAGGAAATTTTGCTAGCACTTCGGCAGGTAAGCCTGCTTCATCAAGGAAAAGCTCGAGCTTTTCACCGCCTCTTATCCCTTCTGGGCTTAGCTCGAGCCCTGCCTCTTGCGAGCTATGTAGCCAGAACTCTGTACCAGGAATCACGGTGCCCAGCTTCCAGGCAATTAGATCGGGTAAGACCCAGTAGGCCTGCGCCTTTCTTAAATCCCCGGAACCTGCTTGCTGAATTTCGGGTTTTTGTGAGTAAAGTGTGGTGCTGCCAGATAGGAGCCAGACTTCATTGCCTGTGCCAAGCTCCAAAAACATGTCGGGGCCGGGGTCTTTTTCATCGCCCTTGTGAATAATAAAGCCGAGCTTTTGGGCATTATCTTTTAACCTGACATCCCAGTAAACGCCGTATCCCGTAGAGCCGGTCTGCTCAAGACCATCTTGCCAGCTAACTTCTTCATCAGCATCTTCCCAAACATGAAGCTTAAAGCCTTCATACGCGGCATCGGGTCTAAAGTAATGAATGCGGGCAATGTTGGCGGCAGGGGGCGCGAGGGGTGGACTGGTCAGGATGTCTTCACTGCCGGACACCAGCCAGATTTCTCTGCCATGCTGCGATATCACTAAAAACCTGTCAGGTTCAGGGTCTTTCAGGTCACCCTTATGAACGATAAAGCCAACGCGCTCAGCGCCTTCTTTTAATTTTACATCCCAGTAAACGCCGTAATCATCGGTTCCAGCAATGTCTAAGCCATCGGCCCAGGTGACCTCCTCATCGGCGTCTTCCCAGACGTGTAACTGAAAACCATCATAGTTGGCATCGGGGCGGTTGTAGTGAACTCGAGCTATGCCTTCGGGTAAGGCCTGGGCAAAACTGAAAAAACTTAGCAGATACAGGCCAATAACAAAGAAGCGTTTCACCATAAGTCTCCTAATATGCAGATTAGTAAGGGCTCAGTTGCGAAGGATAGTGACATCTTCGGGCTCGAGTAAAAGCCGTGGCAAACAAACATCTGTATACGAAGCAGCACTTAGCATCATTTGGGATGATACCACCATCGGCAAGTTTATACGCCAGTATCGCAAATCCCTATTCTCGCCTGGTGAAACTTAGGGTACAATTTTCCACTTAGATGACGCTCGAGTTGCTTTTAACCGCTACCCTGGCAAGTGCCATTGTGGTCATTACGCCAGGACCAGCGGTCGTGGCTGCCCTTAATCTGGGTGCTGCCAAGGGAAGACGGGCGGGTGCCGGGTTTATCTTTGGTCATCTTGCTGGCGATATTGTCTGGTCAACACTGGCGTTAATAGCCCTTGTGGGGGTTAATCTTTTGCCCTCGGTCTTTTTTAAAGTGCTTGGACTTGTTTGCGGCAGCTATCTTGCTTACCTGGGTTTAAAGGCGCTTGGTGCCCGAAAAAAGGATGAGGCAAGAGCCTTAAGCAATCATCATCCGGTGATTTTTGGGCTTATTTTTGGTCTCTCGAACCCCAAAAGTTACCCGGTAACGCTGTCGCTTTTTGCTGCGCTGCTGGGTAGTCAACTGGTCAATCTGGACGTTAAAAGTGCCCCCTTATTTTTGCTCTTTTGCCTGCTGGGCTTTGTCCTAGCTGATTTTGTCCTGATTTATCTGATTGGCCTGGGGGCAATAAGCCGTTTTTACAAATGGCATCAGTTATGGGTAACGAGGGCGACTGGTCTACTGTTTTTGTTTTTTGCTTATGGAATATTTCGGCATAGTCTGGCTATCTAGGTTTTGGGTGGAAGCTCGAGTGCTTCTAAATACTCCGTTTCCCTAAAGCCAACCGAAGCATAAATGTCTTTGGCAAAATAATTCTGATCAGCGATCATAACCAGATAATCCACACCGATGTTTTCAAGACCATAGTTCCCTACATAGTGCACCAGGGTTCCGGCAATACCTTGTCTGCGGTAATCAGGATGAGTACCAACATTTTGGTAGCGCGCAAGCCTGCCTTGCCAAAAGAGTCCCATATAGGACACCATCTTGCCATCAAGATAAGCAGCAAACCACTTGCCTAGGCCCGCATCTATCATTTTGCGGTAGCGATCAATTTTGCGTTTTAGGAAAAGTCGGTGATCGCTCCCTCCAAAGCCAAACTCTTTATCTACCAGGATTTCCAGCTCGAGCAACTCGCTAAAATCTTCATCCTTTTCCAGACTTCGGATTTGAACCTGAGCATTGTAATTGGCGGGTTTAATGACTGACTCAGCTGTCATAACGACCGATTGCTCGAGCTTAAAGCCTGCCTCGAGGAAATCATGAGTAACAGCCTTTTCTTGGCTTATATCCCACGCAAAAACCATATGTTCAGTAGCGGGTGGCTGACCGATTTCTTTTCTAAACAGCTCTGTCCAGCGCTCAAAATCTCCAGCTTTGGGTGGCCCTTCAAAAAGTAAAAAGTTGCCCCACCAAAAGCCTGGGTTTTGAGGTGTGCGGACGCGTATATAAGAACCACAATCCGTTACTTCCCCTTCAAAGCCTGGAAAAATCAGATCGGTTTGATAACCCAAAGACTTGAGCTTCATTAGGCAGCTCTCCTCATTTAAGGTGCCTCAAAATAATCATATTCATACAGGGTGCTAAAGCCCAGCTTTTCATACACTTGCTGAGCGCCATAATTTTCGGTGGCGACCTGCAAATAGAGCTGGCTTGCGCCCTGATTGTGACCCCACTGAGCCAGTTTTCGCAAGAGGGCACTTGCAGCTCCCTGTTTACGCATTTCTGGCAGCGTTGCCATATTAAAAATGCCAACATAATCGGCTTCGTAAACACCAAGGCCAACAGCGGCATTTTGCCCCTTGATTTTCGCCAGGGCGAATGCCGTTTTGGGCTCTAAAAGTTCAAACATTTGTCTGCGTATATGGGCTTTTTCAGGCGGAGCCTTTTCGGTGATTTCGTAAAGCTCGAGCCACGCTTCACTTGGTTGTGGTGACAAACTTAGCTCGAGGTCTTTTGAGGGATTTGCCAGAATTTTTTCGATCTTGCCTACCTGAATTTTGGCTCCTGAATGCCGACTGTAGTTTCTTTGCAAGAGTTCAGCCATTAAGCTTTCAGGCTGCGATGCCGGGCAAAGTTGAAATCTGGCCCTGGCGCCAAGAGCCTTATACCAGTCTTCAGCATGAGCTATTTTTTCTGCTAAAGGCAGAGTTCCGCTAGATTCTGCCAGAACCGAGTTGGCCCGGCGCGTTACGCCCCCGTTGTAGCGCAAACGCCAGCCATCAAAGCTAGTTCTTGTCGTTGCAACCAGGGCATTGGCAGCCAGGGTCTCAATATGGGCAATGTACTCCTTCATTAGTTTCCACTGCTTGCTGGCAGATCGGTTTCAGGGCTTGGGCTGGCTGGGCTATCCGATAAGGGAGTCTCTGTATCTGGGTTTGGTTCTGGACTCACCGTTTCTGGTTTGAGGGTTTCTTCGGTTTGATCTGCTGCCGGCATGAGGGTGCTGGCCTCAACTTGAATTTCAGGGAAAGGGGGGCTCGAGGCTTCCAGCAAGGTTTTTGACTCATTTAACAGATAGCTTTGCACCAGCGCATTGGCATATTCCCTGATGATTTCAAAGCCGCGGTACGCTGAAATCTTTTCTACACTATGACCCACAAAGCGTGCAATAGGACTGAGCAGGGCGCTATCGTCAAAGTTGTGGTGACCACTGTCTAAAAGGGTAAGGGTTTTAAGCGGAGCACTGTCGTTGGCGCTAAAAGTTGCGTAACGCTCAGCATTCGCTTCACTAAAGTAGTGGAGTTTGGGGTCACTAAACAGGCTGATGACAGGTTGGCTAATACCGTTTTCCAGGATAGTTTCGGCAACGGGCTGTAGCCAGGGGTCGAGTAGCAAGGCGGCTGCACAGCGGTCATCCTGAGCGCAAAAATCAAGGCTGCTGGCACCGCCAGTAGAGTGACCAATCAGGGCAATTTGAGATAACTCGAGGTTTTCTGCCAGCCCACCAACCGTCAGAGCTGGGTTACTGCTCAGATAATCAAGCATAAAGCTCAGATCGTCTGCCCACTGCTGAGCTAATCGTTTGGCTGCCGCATCATAGTCCGGGTCACTGCTGGCAGGTAAGACATCTCTGGAAAAGGCGACACTGCTACCATCTAAAAAAACGGTTTTGATGGCTCCATAAGGATGTTCGGTAGCAACTACGACGACACCATGACTGGCAAGGTCTTCTGCTAAAAAAGTACTTTGCCCACGGTAGCCCCAGAGACCGTGTTCAAAAAAAACTACCGGGAGTTTAGCGCCAGTCTCGAGGAGAGGAGCATTCAGATAGCTATGTGTTTTTATGTATTGCAGGTGCCCAAGCATCCATGATGGCAAATGTCCAGAGCGAGCAATCGCTGGGAGCATTTCATCGCTGTCATTAATCCACGGTGCGCGTTTGGTTTTGCTACCCGCCGGGTACCAAATGCTGACAGCAAGTCTGCGGTCAGTTTGTTCTTCGCTATAGAGTTCTGAACGTGATTTATCGGTTACTTCAAAAGACAGGGTGCCTACCAGATTAGCTCCTGTGGGTTTGGGCAATTTGGGCACCGGAAACAGTAAGGGGATAAGTCCTAAAATGATGAGTCCAGCAATCCCTAGGAGAGCCCGGCGAATGGACTTTCCGCCAGGTAAATCTGAGAGTTTGGTGGGCAGGCGGGTCAGGTCTACGGTTAAGGCGGCAAAAACGGCAAGGTATAAAGGTGTGAGTTGCCAGCGCCAACCCTCGAGGTATAGCTGAGCCAGCAAAATAGCGCTGGCGATAAACGTCACCATGGTTCTCAGGCTTTTGGTTCGTCTATAAGGTGTGAAGGTAAGGCAGGCTCTTACCAGTAAGCTCACAATAAGCACAAGTTCAAGTGGTCGCATCAGGCTAATAAGTTACCAGACTTGAGACGGTCAAGGCGTCATAGGAGGGTGAATGGAAGTATTTCTTAAGAAAAGAGCCTAGAGGCCATACAAAGAAGAGGGTTATTATTTTTTTCTTATAACCACATAAATCGACAGCAGCAAACCCAAGCTCAGTAAGACCGTTGCTGAACCTATAGCACCTGAGGGGCCTCCCGTGAGATCGGCTGCCAGGCCACTCAGACTTGGGCCAATCGCCTGACCAGCAGCAAAGGCCGCAGTCGATAAGCCCATGGCTCTGGCCCAGCCGCTAGGGGGCAAAAGCTGTCTGAAAATGTCAGTAATCGCCGTAATGACACCTAGAAAGCTCAGACCAAAGAAAAAGGCTGAGACCCAGGGTAAATGAATAACCAGCCAGTAAAGGCTCGAGCCTGCCAGACAGGCCAGCACCACAATCACTCCTTTTTCTCCGCCAATTCGGGCGACTAACGGCCCCCACACCAGACCTGTCAGGGCAGCGCCACAGCCCAGAACGGTCCAGAAAGCTAAAAGAGAAGTGTTGAGAGCTGTCGTAACAAAGGTCATATAGCCAATATAGCCCGCACCATAAAGCCCATAAGCAATCAATATCAGACGAATGCTTTTAAGGTTGCCGTCTGCGGTTTTGCTTCTGGGGCTTGGTTCTTTCAGTTCTGGATAGCAGCTGTAAGCGAGCAGGGTTAAAAAGACAGCCAGACCTGCCAGAAGGAGCCAGCCCATTTGCCAGCTTTTCATAAAAGGTAAAATGCTTGGTGATAGCACTATGCCTATGCCTACGCCACCAAAGTAAAGCCCAGATGCCACGCTTTTACCACCACTGGCAAGCAGTAAGGCTGCCCCTCCAACAAAGACAAAAGCCCCCAAAATGCCCTGGAGAAATCTTAGAAGCATAAGGAGTGGAAAGCTCGGCACGATTGCTAAAAGTGCCAGACTCAGGGCTTGCAGCCAGAGCGAGGCAAATAGCCCCCTGCGGTAACCAGACCAGTAGAGAACCCTGTGGCTAATGAGCGCGCCAAGTAAGTACCCTGCGGTATTGCTACTGCCCAGCAAGCCTGCTTGCGCGTAGCTGAGGTTAAAGGCTATTTGCATACCCGGTAGCACAAGAGCATAAGCAAAGCGCCCTATGCCAAGGGCAGCAGCAGGAGCAAGACCAAGAAGAATACCGAGGCGCATAGCTGGAAGCTTAGGTTTTAAGGATTTACTGCTTGACTGGTTTTATTGCCTGCCCGGTCTTCAACCACGATGGTGGCGCTGTCACTGGCTGTTACGTCGACATTAAAACTTTGCTCAGCCGAGGCTAAAAACGGCACGCTAATGCCCTCTACCGTAATGCTTTTTACGGCATCATTATCTCTGGCAACGCCTGAGATTCTGAGACGGCTCGAGCTTATTCTTACCGCAGTAGCCTCCAAACTTGGTGCTTGCGTATCAACCTTTAGGCGGTAAGGTAGAACGGTTATATTTCCTGAACTGTCTTCGGCGCTGATATTTGCCACAAACTCATTGCTTTGCGGATTGACCCGAAAAGAAAACTGTACCAGCTTTTTGCCTTTTTGAGATTGATAGATAGCATTACTCAGCAAATCGGTATCATCTACTTTAAGTGATAAAATGCCGTTATCGTCCATGGCGTAGCCACTTACGATGGGACTTTCTAAGCCCTGCGTTGCTCCATTGGGCGGGTCATAAATCGTTACAATAGGGGCAAGCGCGTCCCGTCTAGATAAGCAGCTAGACAGTAAAAGGGAGGAAACTAGTAAAAAACCAAAGCGCAAATAACGCATAAGGTACTTTACCCCAGCATACGGTGAAGGGCTAGTTACTATGATGCTTAGGTTTTAATCGTTAAAATTGTCCTGTGCGTATAGAAATTGTAGGTAAATTTACACTTTTTCCTTAAAAAATAGCAGTTTGAGTCCTGTACGTTAAGAAACAAGTAATTACAAAGTTCGACAACGGGTTTACTTTTATATAGCATCTGATAAAATGCATGCAGCCTTTGGAGTGTATGTGAGCACTCGGTAATCCTTTAAAAACGTAACTAAAGGGTTACTGCTATTTCAAAGTTCACTTAAGGAGGACTATGAAAAAGCTACTCGTTTTACTTGCAGCTCTAGGTGTCTGCGTTGCCTTTGCTGGTGACCCAAACACTTATGTTGAGCAGTCGTTTGGGGATGTCGATACCCTTGATCCTGTCCAGGCTTATGATAGCGCTTCAGGTCAAGTCATCGAAAATGTCTATGAAGGACTTTATGGCTACAAAGGTGACAGTGTCACCGAGTATGAACCACGACTTGCTACTTCATATGAAGAGTCCGCTGATGGTATGACTTATACCTTTAGTTTGCGTGAGGGTGTAAGTTTCCACAGTGGTAACTCTTTTACCTGTAAGGATGTTGAGTACTCAATTGAGCGTGCGCTTGTAACGAATCCACCTGACTCAGGTGCCTGGATTTTGATGGAGCCGCTCACAGGTTTGTTTAGTGATGCCACCACTGAACTGGGTGACGGCGCCACAGATGAGCAGTATGCTGATGTTTGGTCAACTATTGATAACAGCGTGGTTTGCTTAGATGATTACACAGTTCAATTTAATCTGGTTGCTCCAGATCCAGCCTTTTTCTCAAAGATGCTCTTTTATGCTGCCAATATTGTTGATAGTGAATGGGCCAAAGCCAATGGCATGTGGGACGGAACTGCTGCGACCTGGCGTGATTTTATTGGGGTAGATCTGCGTGATTACTATCTCCAGAACAATATGAGTGGTACAGGTGCCTACAAGTTAGTAGCTTGGGAACCTGGTATTCGTGTTGTGGCTGAAGCCAATGCTGATTACTGGGGTGGTGCACCAAGCATTGCCAATGTTGTTTTGCAACAAGTTGAAGATGAAGCTTCTCGTATACAGGCTTTAAAAGCTGGTGATGCCGATACAGTTGCTTTAGGTGCACGCTCGAGCCTGCCACAAGTTGAGGGTCAGCCGGGTATTGTTGTACTTGATGCAGCAAAAGATCCTAGCCTGGGCTGGTCATCAGTTGCCGTAAATGCGGTATTTATGGCGCAAGACATTAATCAAAGCGATAATACGAATATTGGTTCAGGTGATCTGGGCTTAGGTATTCCCTCAGACTTCTTTACCGATATCCATGTTCGTAAGTGCTTTAACTATGCCTTTGATACTGAAACTTATATCAATGATGTATTAGATGGAGCTGGTGAGGTTATTACTATGGCTTTGCCTACCTCTTATCTAGGCTATGACCCTAATGTACCTGTTTACGAATATGACCTTGAAAAAGCTGAAGAAGAATGTAAACAAGCCTGGGGCGGTCGCTTGTGGGATGAAGGTATGTATCTAACCTTCTCTTATAACACCGGTAACTCGAGCCGTCAGGCTGTTGCTGAAATTCTTAAATCAAACCTCGAGTACCTCAACCCCAAATTTAAGATTGATGTCCGTGGTATTCAGTGGTCACAGTTCCTAGATGAACGCCGTAATAATCGTCTGCCTGCTTCTATTATTGGCTGGATTCCTGATTACGCCGACCCTGATAACTATATCCACACCTTCTATGCAACAACAGGTTACTACAGTGCTCAAACTGGCTTTAGTGATCCTGAAATTGATGCTATAGATGAGCAAGCACGTACTGAACTTGATCCTGCCAAACGTGCTGAGCTTTATAGCCAATTAGGTAATATGGCCTATGAGAAAGCACCTTATATTCTACTTCCTCAAAGTGTACCTTTTATGATTATGCGTGAAGAAGTAAGTGGTTATTACAGAAACCCTATGCTTAGTGGCTCCTACCTTTGGAAAGACCTCTCTAAACAATAAGTAGTCAAAAAGGAGGGCAGACTATCTGCCCTCCTTTTAACTCTTACGGAGACTAGGCGTGTTTGTTTTCATCATTAGAAGATTGCTTTTTTTACCAGTTGTATTTTTTGGCGTTACTATTTTTATTGTTTTGCTTATGCAATTTTTAAGTCCTACCCAAAGAGCCGCTACTTATGTTCGCAGCGAAGCACAGCTGCGCAATATCGATGCCATTATCGACCAGTATGGCTTAGATAAAGGTCCGCATGTTCAGTACTGGAACTGGCTAAAGCAGGTTTTGCGGGGTAATTGGGGGTTTTCAAAAGCAACAGGTGAGCCCGTCTGGGATTCATTTAAGCGTCGCTTTCCTGCAACTTTTGAGTTAGCCTTGTTATCCTTTATACCTACTATGCTTGTTGGGGTATGGCTAGGCTCGATTTCTGCCCTGAACCGAGATGGAATTATAGATCAGATATCACGAACCACTTCTATTTTCTTATGGTCTTTACCTACATTTGTATTAGCTATTTGGCTACTTGTTATTTTTTATGGGGGACTAGGATGGTTTGGACTGGGGCAAGTTACAACGGCTCATAGTCTTGAAATAATCCGTTCTAATTTCCATCGTTATACAGGTTTCTTGACCCTTGATAGTTTGCTTAATGGTAGATTTGACATCTTTTTGGATGTTGTTAATCACATGATTTTGCCTATTGTGACCTTGGTAGCTATTCAAAGTGCTCAAATCGTCCGAATAATGCGTTCTTCGCTCCTTGATACCCTCACCCAAGATTTTGTCCGTACAGCAAGAGCAAAAGGGCTTGCAGAAAGTATTGTTAACCGTAAACATGCTTTGCGTAATGCGCTGATTCCTATTATTACCCTTGGAGGATTTACCATTGTAGGACTATTGAATGGCGTCGTTATTACAGAGACAGTGTTTGCCTATCCTGGTATGGGAAAGTGGCTTGCTGACGCCGCAGTGCAGCTAGATACAGCCTCCGTTATGGCAGGAGCTGTATTTACCGGGTTACTGGTGGTAATCGCCAATATGTTTGCTGATGTGCTTTATGCCGTTATCGACCCAAGGATTAGGTATAACTAATGGATATAAGTAGCCCAGCTGTTTCAGCTCAAACCGTTACTCCCAAAGTGAAAAAGGGCTGGTGGCAATCAAAAGCCATGCGTCGTTTTCGGCGTAACCCCTTAGGTATCATTGGTTTTATTATTCTTTTGGCTTTTGTCTTTGTGGCGATTTTTGCCGGACCTTTGACCTCGAGTCAGCTTATTAACTACCGTAACAATTGCGTACGAGATTTAGGACTGAGTCGTTCAACTGTTACTGACTTAAGAAACCCTGTAAAACCTGCTTTTTGGCGTATCATTTTTGCTCCACCTGGTTCATGCTTCAATATGCCTCGAGACGGCTTTTCGGAAATTCCTAAGCCCCCCTCCGAATTATCTATTTTAGGTACAACCAGCGGTGGCTATGACATTTATTATGGTCTCATATGGGGAACCAGAACAGCCTTTTATGGCGGCATTATTGTAACAGGGTTTGGCCTTTTGGTGGGCATTATTATCGGCAGTATTTCCGGCTATTTTGGCGGCTGGATAGACACCCTTTTCATGCGCATTATTGACGTAATTTTTGCTATACCGGGGCTTGTACTTTCTATGGTAATTGTCACGATCCTTGGTCAAAGTCTTCGCAATGTCATTATTGCCTTGTCTATTTTTGCCTGGGCAGGCTATGCCAGATTCTTGCGTGGGGAAATTCTGCGGGTGCGCGAACTTGATTTTGTTGATGGGGCCAAGGCTCTTGGTGCCCGTAGTGGTCGGCTGATTTTTAGACATGTGCTTCCCAACTCTATTGGCTCATTGCTTATTCTGGCCAGTTTAGATATTGGTACGATTGTATTAGGCGTAGCAGCCTTGAGCTTTTTAGGTCTGGGTGCACCAGCTGGCTATGCTGATTGGGGACAAATGGTGAACTTTGCCAGAGGCTGGATGCTGGGACTTCCTGGACAACCTTTTGCCTACTGGTATGTTATCTTTTGGCCCAGCTTTATCATTGTCCTTTTTGTTCTTGGCTGGAATTTACTTGGGGATGCTGTACGGGATGTTATGGACGTAAAAAGCTAATTCAGGTCTAAAGTGGTGGCATTTTCCTGGTCGAGATTAAGACCCGTTGGTAAATCACCATTAAGAGCAACCAGAAAAGCAGTAATGTCCAGATACTCTTGGTCACTTAACATACCGGGTTCATAGCGAGGCATTGCGGCACGAATATAAGCATAAAGAACAGCGGCATTGTTAAAATGACTTAAAGCCCCCTCACCGCGTAAGGCTGGGGGGGTTCCTATATTGAAAGAATTACGCTCAGAGAGTTCTACATCTTTTTTGGTA
The DNA here is from genome assembly GCA_020431825.1 of Trueperaceae bacterium. Classification (GTDB taxonomy): domain Bacteria; phylum Deinococcota; class Deinococci; order Deinococcales; family Trueperaceae; genus JAHEBB01. Next base: position 77,642 of record JAGQHN010000001.1, read on the forward strand.
GAAGCATTAAAGCCCTTATGGCACTTTTCGCATTTTTGGTGTTCTGGTAAGAAAGAAAGTCTGCCTTCGGCAATTCCTAAGCCCGAGTCCCCATGACAATCAGAACAAACAAGATCGTACACCTTTGCTCCCCTCTGAACTTGCTCACTTGCTTGCTCAATAAAATCAAATGGGTCAAGAGGGGCTTTTAGACTTGATTCAGCCAGAACAACAAAACACAGACTTAGCCCAAAAACAATAATGAGTGCTGTTTTGAGCATGGTTACAAAGCTTACTGGGTTTAAGAAATTATTCTGGTTTAGGATCGTTTTTCTTTTCTTCTTGAGGAACTTCTTCAACTTCTACAGCTTCACTCGAGGTTTCAGCCGTTGCTTCCTGAGGTTCAGTATCTACCGTCTTCACTTCAGGGGTGACAGGTGCTGGAGCAGTTTCAGGACTACTTGCAACGACAGCTTCCTGTTTATTTCTGTTAGCTAAAAAGCGCACTACGAAGAAAATAACCCCGGCGACAATGGCAACAGGCAGGATATAACGGAGTAAAACCCAGATGATTCCAGCAATAAATTTAAATAAGATGCCTAAAACACCCAGGAGCCAGCCCATGACCCAGAGCAAGCCTGTACCTATAACGAGGGCAATGAGCCCAAAAATGATCAGTTCGATAACTTCTTGCAAAGAACGCTTCATGCTGCTGATTATAACAGGGAGACTTTGATGTGGAAGTCACTGTGTCTCACTTTCGTCGGCTAAACTGCGCTACAGTGAGAATGGGTAAGCTTCAATGATTGGGAGTAAGGCTAAAGGTGAAGCTCGAGTTAAAGCTGGAAAAAATGATTCATGGTGCCAGAACACTGGCAAGGTTAGAAGATGGGCGCATTGTCCTGGTACGAGGGGGGCTGCCCGGAGAGACCGTCGAGGCCGAGGTTTCAGAGGCAAAGGGAGTTTTACAGGGGGCCGTAAGTAAGCTTATTGAACCTTCGCCACAACGTCAAAAGGCGAGTCTGCATCCGGGCCTTGACTATAGTTTCGCGCCCTATGCGTATCAGCTCGAGCTAAAACGTGAGGTCGTTAAAGACGCTTTAAGCAGGAGCTTAAAGCGTGATTTAAGCATTCCAGACGTTCGCCCAGCTCCTCTTATCTGGCATTACCGGAGTGCTATACAACCTGTTGTGACCCGGCAGGGTCTGGGTTACAGACTACCTGAAAGCCACGAGGTGATAACTTTAGAGGAAGACCCCGTTGCAAATGCGTCACTCAATACTGCCTGGCAAGTTTTTTCCAATCTTGCTATGCCTAAAGGTTTGCGAGAAGTTGTGTTTCGGGCAAATGATGCAGGGGAAGTCCTGATTTCCCTTATAGCTTCAGCGTCAGCCAGAAATTACCTTGATTTTGCCCACAAGCTTTTGGGGAAAACGGTAAAGGGTGTGAGCTACGCCCAGTTTGATGCCAGAGGCAGGTTCCGCAGGGGGAGTGAAAAACTGACCGGACAACGTACGATCAGGCAAAGCTATGGTCAGTTTGAGCTTACGGTAAGTGCCACTAATTTTTCCCAGCCCAATCCAACAGCGGCAACGGAACTCTTTAAATCGTTACAAGACCTGGCTCCAGCTGGTAAAAAGGCTCTAGACCTCTACGCAGGTAGCGGTATTATAGCCATGCACCTGGCAGAAAAATTTACCGAGGTAAATGCCCTCGAGATTGATGCTGGCGCGGTAGCCAGGGGCACGGACGATGCTAAACGTCTTGGAATTGATAATCTTGCTTTTATTAAAGCCGATGCAAGAAGCCTCGAGCTTCATGACTATGACCTCATTACTGTCGACCCGCCACGCTCTGGGCTGAACAAGGAAGTTCGCAAGCTTATTACGGCATCAGGGGCACCCATGCTCATTTATGTATCCTGTGATTTGCCCACCTGGGCAAGAGATATTGCTGATTTTGAAAATCTGGGCTGGACGTTAGCCCAGTTCGAGCCTTTCGATTTTTATCCTCATACTCACCATATAGAATTGCTCTCGGTGTTGACCCGATGAACGTATACCTGGCGATCAAGTATCATGCAAGCCTCAAAAATCGCAAACATAGCGAGCTAATTCTGCACACCCTTGAATCTCTGGGCATCTCTACTTCTTTTGTCCAGCGTGATCTGGAAAACTGGTCAACCATTCGCTTGACACCCGGGGAGCTTATGAAAGCCAGTTTTTCCCTCATTAATAAAAGCGATAAAGTTCTGCTAGATTTGTCTGAAAAAGGAGTGGGTTTAGGAATCGAGGCAGGGTATGCCCATGCCAAAGATATTCCTGTGCTGGTTATTGCCAAGCAGTATTCCGATATTTCTACTACTCTGAAAGGAATCTGTACAGGCCCTCATTTTTACAGCGATGAAAGAGATCTGGTGGAGCTACTTAAAAAGTTGTTTTCCCAGCCTAACTAAAAAATTTAAGGCTTTAAGATTCAGCAAATCCTGTGAGTGCCTGCTATGCTTTGGGCGTGTTAGCCAAGCGTATTATTCCCTGTCTTGATGTACATAATGGTCGTACCACCCGTGGTCAACAATTTGGTAAAGCTGAAAAAGGTGAGTTAAAAGATGTCGGTGACCCGGTTGATCTGGCAGTTCGCTATAACGAACAAGGTGCCGATGAGATGGTGTTTTACGACATCACGGCCACAGCAGAAGGTCGTAAAGGCATAGTTTCAGTGATCACTCAGGTGGCCGAGCAGTGCTTTATGCCGCTTACTGTTGGCGGAGGTGTCAATACTTTGGGGGATTTTCGGACCCTCTTTTTAGCGGGTGCCGATAAGGTGTCGGTTAATTCGGGCGCCGTCAAAAATCCGCAGATTGTGCGTGAAGCCAGCGATCACTATGGGGCTCAGGCAATTGTTTTTTCCATTGATGCCAAACGCCGGGAAGGTAAGTCTGGTTGGGAAGTCTATATCGCTGGAGGGCGTAAAAATACCGGTCTTGATCTTTTAGCATGGGCCGTAAAAGGACAGGAACTTGGTGCGGGCGAAATTGTTTTAAACAGTATGGACGGTGATGGTATGAATACGGGTTATGACCTCGAGGCAACCCGGGCTGTCGCCAGAGCCGTTGATATTCCGGTCATTGCTTCTGGTGGGGCAGGTAGCCCCAAGCATATGGCAGAGGTTCTCTTGCAGGGAGAAGCTGATGCCGCACTGGCTGCGGGTATTTTCCACCGCGGTGAATACACCGTGGGGCAGGTCAAGGAGTATCTGGCAGAAGCAGGACTACTCGTAAGGAAGATTTAAAAAGGCCAGATATGCGGGATAAGCGTTACCGAAACGATGCCACAGATAACATTTAAAGGCAAACCCATACGGGTAAAGTCAGTGAAGCGGTAACCACCAGGGCCGTAGACCATTAAGTTGGTCTGATAGCCAATGGGAGTAGCAAAGGCGCAAGAGGCTGCCATCATGATGGCAATGGCAAAGGGCATAGGGTTTACCCCGAGATGGTTAGCCGTAGCCAGCGCAATGGGAAACATAAGAACAGCAGCGCCGTTGTTGGTAATAAATTCAGTGATGAGAACCGTTGTGGCATAAACAATCCCTAAACTTAGCCAGGGATTTCCCTGAGCAAGACTACCCAAGCTATTTGCCAGAGTAATGGCAGCGCCACTTTGCTCGAGTGCTTTCCCCAGACCAAACGATGCAGCAATGGTTATCAGTAGGGAATAGCTGACACTCTGCCGAATCTGCTCGGAACTCACACAGCGCGTTAAAATCATGGCGCCTGCTGCTAAAAGTGCCGCCTGAAACATGGGCAAAATGCCAAAGCTGGCAAGTAGAATCATGCCAAACAAGATGCCAAACGCTAGCAGGCTGCGCTCATGCTTTAGCGGGCTCGAGTTTTCCACATGGCTGACCAGATAAAAATCCTGGGAATTGCGCTGTTGACTAACAAAAGAGGGCTTGGCTTCTAAAAGTAGGGTGTCACCCGGATGGAGTACAATATCACCGATGCGTCCCTGTACTTTGCTACCGTTGCGTGACACAGCGATCACAACTGCATCATACCTCGAGCGAAATTCTCCCTGGCGTATGCTTTTTCCACTTATTGGGCAGCTATTAGACACAACGGCTTCAATAAGCTGACGTTTTGAGCGTGGGGTAGAGAGTTTCTCTAGTTGCTTGGTAGCAGGCACCAGACCTGCCATCTTATTGAGTTCAACAACAGAGTCAATCGCCCCCACAAAAAAGAGCTGATCGTTGGCTTTAAGGACGGTATCAGGTGAAACGGCAATCTTTAATTCGTCACCTCGTAAAATTTCTGCCAGATACAGATTGCTTAGCCGCCTCAGCCCAGCCTCTTCGATGCTTTTATTGACCAGCAGGCCCTTTTCTGCCACCGTCATTTCCACGGCGTATTCTCTAAAATTGGCCTCGAGGTTTAGCGCTGCCTGACGATTGGGTAAGAGCCAGCGGCTCATCAGAGTAATATAGCAGATGCCAATAAGCGCAACAGGAATGCCTACCGGGGCCTGGGCAAAAAGACTCAGTGGCGGCAAGTCAGTCTCGGAGCGGATAAGGCCACTGACTACCAGATTGGTACTGGTGCCAATCAGAGTGACAACGCCACCCAAAACAGCCGCGTGACTTAGCGGCATAAGGAGTTTTGAAGGAGGAATCTTAAGTTTTTTGGCCCAATCAATCACCGCCGGTATCATCATGGCAACGAGTGGCGTGTTATTCATAAAGGCACTTAGCGTGGCAACCGGCAGCATCATCCTGAGTTGGGCTCCTAAAACTGTTTTGGGCTGACCCAAAAGGTAGCGGCTTAGCCAGACGATGCCTCCGGTAGCCTCGAGCCCTGCCACCACTACAAACATAAGCCCGACCGTTGCCATGCCTTCATTGGCAAAGCCAGCAAGAGCCTGCGCTGGGCTTAGCACACCTGTTAGTACCAGCAGGCTGAGCCCTGCCATAAGAACCAGATCTGTACCCAAAGAGGTAAAAATGAGTAAGCCAATATTAGATAAAATGACGAGACATGTCATCCAAGCTTGCCAGGACATAGCTTTCCTTTGTTGAGAGAAGTGAAGTAATCAGAGCCTTTGCGCGAAAAAACTCCTTGGTGACCTATAAGGTCCTGTCTTGCTCCAAAAGATTTGGATGCAATTGGCTTGAAAGTATGACGCTTTCCTGTGAGAAAGATGTGCCATGAGCAATTATTGATTTATTTACTCAAGAATTAAAGAAATATCACACTTCTTCTGGAGAATGGATTTCAAAGCCTGATCTATCTAAATGACTGAGGTTTACCAGATAGTGTGTATTGCTATTTATGAACCCAACGACTTCTGAGGGCAAAGGTTTCCAGACACACAAATTCGGAAACCTTGAAATGACCGTATGCCAACAGTGCTGCTCTGCTAATCAAGATAAGATAACGCTCAGATTAAGTTTAGGAGTTGCCTGTGAAAGAATTAAGCGCTCGAGCCGCCTACTGGTTTGGTGAAAGTATGACCTGGATGGATGCTCACTGGGATGAAGAGACGGGCCTGTTTCGTACCGTTGACGGTTCTGATCACTCGGTCAGAAATAGCATCTGGTATGCCTTTGGTCTCTTATATCAGGGTAAAGAAGAAAAAGCCTACCAAACGATTCACGCGGTTTTGCAGTATCAATATGATACGCCTGGAACGGTTTATCACGGTACCTTTAAAAGAACACCAAAAGAGCCTGATCCTCCTGCCCATGCTAAGGAGTGGAAAGACTACGACCCCAACTGGCGCGAATTTATCTGCACGGTTTTTCTCATTATGATGCGCGAGTTTGAACTGCCTGAAACTCTCAAGGACAAATTATGGCAGTCCATTGATTTAGCAACAACAGGAGCCTATGAAAGAAATGTTTCTCCGGCTTATACCAATATTTCGCTGATGAGTGCGTTTCTTTTAGACCATGCGGGTAAAGCATTAGGACAAGCCAGGTGGCGTGAGCGAGCCGAATCGCTGGCGCAGGAGATAGTTCGCCTTTACTCAGAAAATGAAAATTTTTGGGAATATAATTCGCCGACTTATTACGGAACAGATTTGTATGCGCTGACGCTGTGGCGAGATTACGGGCTGACAGATACCTTTAGAAAACCAGGTCGTCAGATGGAGGCAGGACTCTGGCGCGATATTGCTCAGTTTTATCATGCGGATCTTAGAAATCTTTGTGGTCCCTATGACCGCAGCTACGGTATGGACCTCACTAAGTATCTTGGCCTTGTTGGGCTTTACATAGCTCTGGCTGTCGAGCCTGAAAGGGCGCCCCTACCTGACCCTAAAAAACCTTTTGGTCATGATCATGATTTTATGTTTGCGCCGCTGACTTATCTTTTGGGGACAGAGATTCCAGGAGAGGCCCTGCCACATTTGCAGCATTTTCAAGGAGAACGTCAGCTCGAGCGCGTGATAGAACCAGGGCGAATTGCAACGGCCTACCTGAGTCCAAAGGTCATGATAGGCGCAGAAACCATTCACCCAAGTAGATTGCCCAATGGTCATTTTCATCCGCTTACCCTTCACTGGCAAGTGGGTACTGAGATTGCTTGGCTACGCCTGCTCTGTGATGAAACGGTAGCCGTTAGCGTTAAAGGCTGGACGATAACTCTAAGTTGTCCTGGTGCTCGCAACCTAAGATTTGAAGTTTCGCTTCCTGATCTTGACGCAGCTGATATAAACCCTGGACGCTGGGTTTTCCCGGGTCTTGAGATCAGCCTACTGGAATATGAGGTCAACCTCGCCCAGGAGGAGCACCTCTGGCTTCAACTCGAGGTTCCTGAGGGCGAACTGATCCTAAATGTTGCGGAAAAATCCACATAAAGTCGACTTTGGCTTTGGCATGACACATTTGTGACACTTCTAATGACCCTTTAGGACAATTTTTAGGTAGACTATTGGGGTGCTTGCACTTGAGCTAGATATTGATTATGCCACCAGAGTTCTGCTTGACCTCCTGGCAACGCCCTCCCCAACGGGTTTTACGCATAAAGCCCTGGCGAAAGTGGAATCTTATCTTTTAGAACTGGGTATTGTGGCGCAGCGTACGCCAAAGGGCGCACTTATCTGGACGCTGCCCGGTGAGAAAAAAGAAGCGAAAGCAGTTATTTCCCATATTGATACCTTGGGTGCAATGGTCAAAGAGATTAAGGAAAAAGGTCGCCTGCGCTTAAGTCGCGTCGGAGGCTATGACTGGGCAAGTATCGAAGGAGCCGCTTGTGTGCTGCATACCTTTGAGGGCAAAGAAATAACTGCCACAGTGCTGAATACCAAACAGTCCACGCATGTTTTTGGACCAGAGTTACCCAAGCTCGAGCGCAATGACCAGACTATGGAGTTACGCCTGGACGCCGAAGTAAGTAGCTGCAAGGATGTAAAAGCCCTTGGCGTTGATGTTGGCAATTTTGTTTCTTTTGATTCTCAGCCCTGCCTGACCGAAACAGGTTTCATAAAAGGCCGCCATCTTGATAATAAGGCCTCAGTAGCGATTTCACTGGTTGTGACCAAGGCGCTGCTAACAGCTGATATACGCCCAAGTCATGACACGCACTTTTTTATTTCAAATTATGAAGAGGTGGGTCACGGCGCTGCTGCAGGTATTCCTGAGGGAACCACCGAGCTTTTGTGTCTTGATATGGCAGCAGTTGGTGAAGGTCAGGCCAGTGACGAATACAGTGTGACCCTCTGTGTCAAAGATACCAGTGGCCCCTATGATTATCAGATGAATGCCGAGCTACGTGACCTGGCAAGACATAGTGGCATTTCGCTCAAAAGCGATATCTATAACTACTACGGTTCAGATGCCTCGGCAGCATGGCGAGCAGGCGGTAGTTACCGCGCAGCGCTGATTGGTCCTGGGGTAGACGCCTCGCATGCCTATGAGCGTACCCATCAAAAAGCTATAGAAGCCACAGCCAAACTCTTGATGGCTTATCTAACCTCTAACTAAGCTACTCGTACGATCAGACCTTTAAGATACCAGGTTTCGGGTATGGTCAGATCAATAAGGTGGTCAGAACCTTGCGTCAGGATGTCTATAATCTGCGCATCTCGTCCGGCATCTAAAGCTGCATCAGCAACAATTTTTTGAAACAGCTCGAGCTTCATCAGACCAGAACAGGAAAAGGTGAAGAGTAAACCCCCTGGACGAAGCAGGTGAAACGCCAGGCGATTAATATCCTTGTAGCCCCGACTGGCCCTTGATAACTGACCTTGACTTTCAGCAAATTTGGGCGGGTCTAAAACAATAAGGTCAAATTTTTTGTTTTCTTTCTGATACGTGCGTAACTGTTTAAAAACATCAGCTTTCAGGTTGGTACAACGTTCCTGATTAAACTGGTTGAGGGCAACATTTTTATCCATAAGCTCGAGTAAGCCAGCTACATCTTCAAGATTGGTAACGTGCTTTGCGCCGCCTTTTAAAGCTGCCATACCGAAACCTCCGGTATAGGCAAAACAGTTAAGGACTTCGGCATTTTTGCTGGCTTCACGTACTTTCTGACGGTTACTCCGCTGGTCAAGATAAAAACCTGTTTTATGCCCTTGCTTTACATCAACATAGAAATTTAGCCCGTTTTCATCAATAGGGATGAGCGGCTCGGGTTCTTTGCCCCAGAGTAAGCCCGTAGTAGGCTCGAGCCCTTCCTTTTTGCGCACATTTACATCTGAGCGCTCATAAATACACTGAACATTGGGTAGTTGCTTTAGCACACTAATAATGCTCGCCTTCCAGACCTCAACGCCAGCACTTAAAAATTGGCATACCAGGGTATCGGCGTAGCGGTCTATCGTTAGCCCGGGAAGCTTATCTGCTTCAGAGGCAATCAGGCGGTAGGCGTTGCTACGTTCAGACATACCAAGCGATTCTCTTAAAGCAAATGCTTCCAAAATGCGCTTTTGAAACCAGTTTTCGTCAATGCTTTCTTCGCTAAAGCTCCAGATGCGAACTCTGATTTGCGAAGCGGGTGAGTAAGCGCCGCGCCCCAAAAACTGTCCGTCTGCAGAGTGCACATCGATAGTTGTACCCTTTCCGGATTTGCCCTCGAGCCTTTGCACCGCACCTGAAAAGACCCAGGGATGCTTGCGTAAAAGCGAGCGCTCTCGCCCAGGTTTTAAAATAACGCTATCCACAGCCGTTTCACTCTAACAATTTTTTAAAGGGAGAGCGGGCAAAAAAAAGAATTGGCTGTTACGAAAGGGAAGTATGGATGAATTTGTTTTTGTAGAACGGGATATGACCGGGGCGGAATATGCCCAGGAAATAGCAGGCTTTACCCAGCATGGGCTCGAGTATGCAAACCTACCTGAAGAGCCGGAGCGCCATGGTTTTGTTGTGCTGGAGGGTGAGATCTTTGTGGGTGCAGCAAGTGGTTTGGCTTACCGTTCGGAGGAAGGCTATAGCAAGTGGTTTTATCTGTCAGATTTGTTCATTGAAAAGGCTTACCGGGGTAGAGGTTTAGGCACGGATGTTCTGGCCAGGCTCGAGCAAAAAGTGGCCTCTTTAGGCATTGCTTATATCTGGACCTGGACGGCCGGGTACGACGGCTACCAATTTTATCTAAAGCAAAACTACGAGATTTTCGCAGAACTTGAAAACTGGTATCACAGTGGGCATAGTCGCTTTGGGATGCGCAAGGCACTGACAAAAACGGGCTGAAAACGAAGTTATCCACAGCTGTGGATAACTTTTTCGGGATAGTGTTAAGGTGCTACCGGTATACGAAGCCCATCAAACCAGCTTGTAAACGAATCCAGCCCTTGCTGATACATGGCGCGCCGCCTATCAGCTTTGCCCATGCCTTTTTTCTTTTCAACGTTGGGCACAAGTCCCCAGTTGGCATTCATTGGCTGAAAATTATCGCTGTTGGCACTGCTCAGATAGCGTACCAGACCGCCAAGCATACTTTCTTCGGGTGGTAGCAGAGGGGCTATGCCCAAGACTTGTCGAGCCGCGTTTGTGCCTGCTAACCAGCCTGTTGCCGAGGACTCGAGGTAACCCTCGGTTCCGGCCAGTACCCCAGCGACATAGAGTTGAGGGTGCTCCCGTAGATTTAACTCAGGGTTTAAAAGTTTGGGTGCATTGAGATAGGTGTTGCGGTGCATAACGCCGTAACGGACAATTTCTGCATTTTCCAGACCGGGCATCAGGCCAATGAGTGTTTTTTGTTCGCCCCATTTAAGCCCTGTTTGAAAACCAACCAGTGACCACATTTGCCCTCTGACATCTTCTTGTCTTAGCTGAGCGACGGCAAAGAAGCGCTTGCCTGTTTCAGGGTGCTCGAGCCCAACTGGCTTCATAGGGCCAAAACGTGGGGTGTCGTAACCGCGTCTGGCCATTTCTTCTATGGGCATGCAGCCCTCGAAGAACTCGAGCTTTTCCCAGTCATGGGGACTATGGGTTCGGGCTTCTGTAAGCGCTTCAAACCACCTGTCATACTGCTCTTTCGTAAAAGGAACGTTTAAATAATCGGCTGCCTGCTCATAGCGACCTTTGCGGTAAACCACCGACATATCTATGCTATCGGCAGCAATAACAGGGGCAGCAGCGTCGTAAAAGCCTAGGAACTCTGTACCCAGTTTCTGTTGTAAGGCGTTTGACAGTGCATCTGAGGTAAGTGGCCCAGATGCCAGGACGACGACACCTTCAGGAATCTCTGTGAGTTCTTCCTGATAAACCTCGATATTGGGGTGTTCTTTTAAGGTCTGAGTTACAAGTTCACCAAACTGTTCCCGGTCAACAGCAAGCGCTCCCCCTGCGGGGATGCGGGTTTTTTGTGCTGAGTGCATAATCAGCCCACTGGCTTTTAGCATTTCTGCTTGCAGGAGTCCTTTGGCATTGGTATTTCCCTCGCCCCCCAAACTGTTCGAGCAAACCAGCTCAGCAAATTTGTCAGTGTGGTGAGCTGGAGTCATCTTTTTGGGGCGCATTTCATAAAGCTTGACTTTTACCCCGAGTTCTGCAGCGGCAAAAGCCGCGTCACTTCCTGCCATGCCAGCGCCAATAACAGTAATACTTTTGGTCACGCTCAACACTTTAGCAGGGTTTAGGGCTGAAAGCAGTAAGACCTATTTTTAAAACAGCGCGAGGTAGACCGGGTAAAAGGTGACGTGTCAAAAACATCGCATTTTAAGCATTCTCTCAGGAATTTGTAAGAAAACTGTCACAGATGGAAGGCCATAATAAGGGTGGTTGAAACATTATGGATAACGTCTTTTTGCTACCTGAACATTATACGGATATCGAATTGCATGCGGGGCAGCATGGAAGATTCGGGCAGAATTTAATTTACACGAGTCTGGCAAAAACCAGTTACGGTGAATTGATAGAGGGCTACCTTTCAGAAGGGCAGACCCTTACTGTCATGCCAGCCAATCAATATGACAGTATGATTGATGTCTTTTTCTTTATTGATGGTGATATTACAGCCCATGTAGGTGCTACCTCAAGGCTACTGAGACCACAAACACTACTCAGTTCAGATAAAATTGATCTACCTTTAAAGCTCGAGGCTCAGTCAAAGGCACGTTATTTACATTTTCAGGCACCCCCCTGGATGAAACCTAACCCCAATGAAGGAAAAAAAGGCAAAGCTAACAATTTAGGCTTTGAATTTTTGTTTTCCCGGGGCAGTATTGAGCTTATGTTCGGTACACTGGATGAAGGAAGAACCATGCACGCAATTCCTGAAGGGGAAGGTGCTGTAGAAGTTTATTACATCATTGATGGACTACTTAGCCTCGAGTCAAGGGCTAACTCGGCCATTCTAAAATCTGGGGATTACTTTGTAGCTCGAGACCATATTAGAACGCAAGCATGTTTTGCTAATACAAAAGTAAATTTCCTATATTTTTCAAACTTGGCAAAAAATAATGGGATTGAAATATTCCATAATGAACTTATTAACCTTGCCTCTGAAGTAGAGCAAAAAGATGGTTATACCGCTGACCATTGTCATAGATTGCAGCGCCTATCTGTAAGGACGGCGAAGGCTTTAGGACTTGGTAGTGATGAAATATTTCGCTTAGGCTTGGGTGCATTGCTTCATGATCTAGGTAAGGTAAAGGTACCTTTAGAAATTCTAAATAAGCCAGGCAAATTAAATAATGAGGAATGGGCAGTGATTAAGGAGCATCCGCTTCAAGGTAGCAAGATGTTAGCAAATACAGAGCTTGAAATTGCTGCTACCATTGTGGCTCAGCATCACGAGCGTCTGGACGGAAGTGGCTATCCCTTCAAGCTAAAAGGTAATGAGATTCTGACTGAATCTTATATTGTGGCAGTAGCCGATACCTTTGATGCGATGACCACCGACAGATCTTACCGCAAGGCATTGTCAACTGAAGTTGCCCTGGCTGAAATTAAAGCACTGGCAGATAAAAAGATACCTAAAGAAATCATAGATGCATTTATAAAAGCGAATGGAGACGAGTAACTTAAGTTCGTCTCCATCTTTATGGATCTTTATTTAGTGTTTTCATAGGTTTTTCCTGATTTAGAGTCCGATTGAAACTGGTCTTTGTTTCATTTTGTTTGTCCTTTCGTTTGTTCTTTTGCTTGTTCTGAGGTTTAAAGTTGGCTTGTAGTTTAGAGTCCGATTGAAACTGGTCTTTGTTTCATTTTGTTTGTCCTTTCGTTTACTTTGAGGTTTGGGTTTATTTTTGATTTAGAGTCCGATTGAAACTGGTCTTTGTTTCATTTTATTTGTCCTTTCGTTTACTTTGAGGTTTGGGTTTATTTTTGATTTAGAGTCCGATTGAAACTGGTCTTTGTTTCATTTTGTTTGTCCTTTCGTTTGTTTTTGTCTCTTTCGTTCTTTCTTGAAATAAGTATAAAAAGCCTTGGGGGCTAAAAGGTTGCAGTAATTTGGCAAAAAGGTAGCATTTTTTTGCAAAAGTAAGCTGAATACAATAACGCATTATTCATAAAATGCAACTTTCTGAGTATAAGTAAGGGCTCGAGTCTAGACTCGAGCCCTTTTGCTTTGATTAATCTTTAGTCTTGCTCTCTAACAAAGAGGTGAGGTTTGCTCGAGCGGCGCAGTACACTTTCTGCAACTGAGCCCAGCACCATGCGGTTTAGACCTCTGCGGCCGTGGGTGCCCATAACAATAAGATCAAAGCTTGCCTCGTTATCCAGTATGGCATCTTCAGGTTTACTGTGCTCTGCCAAGATGGTTTTGACCTTGAGCCCTGCTGCCTGGGCTTCTTGCTCAAAATTTGCCAGGGTCTGCTCAGCTGATTTTTTGAGGTCATTGTAAAGTTCTGGTAAATAAGCACCAACTTCAGGTAAACCGTAGACATACTGAACCGGGTCTTCAACTGCCGTGAGTAGGGTAAGGCTCGAGCCCAGCGCTTTCGCTAAGCTAAGTGCGTGGTTAAAGGCCAGAGTACTGCAATCGCTACCGTCAACCGGAACGAGTATATTTGCGTACATACTTGCCTCCTTTGTGCTTAGTCTAGCAAAGTCCAGATGAGCTGCTATTTGTTAAGTCTTACAAAGCTGTCAGACATTTGCCGATGTTGCAGGAAGAGTCTTTCTGCTGAACTTGCTATTTCATTTGTACATGTCTTTCCCTGAGGCGATACAATACCCTAATGATAGAAGCCCTGATTGTATTTATTCTGATTGTGGCAAATGGCGTATTTGCCCTTTCTGAGATGTCACTGGTATCGGCAAAGAAACTGAGGCTCGAGCAGCTCTCAGCAGCAGGTAATAAGGGGGCGACCAAGGCGCTCGAGCTGATGTCACGCCCTAACCGCTTTTTGTCTACGGTACAAATAGGCATTACCCTTATTGGGGTACTGGCGGGTGCTTTTGGGGGCAGTGCACTGTCAAAGCCCTTGGCCGAACTTCTCTCTAAGGTGGCCTGGTTAGCTCCTTATGCGCAAACGATAAGTTTTATTCTGGTTGTTGTACTTATTACCTATTTCTCGCTGGTGATTGGCGAACTGGTACCCAAGCGCATCGCCCTGAGTAATCCTGAGCGTTTTGCTGTCGCCACCGCTGGGATGATGACCGTTATTGCGACCGTGACCAGACCGCTTGTCAAATTTTTAAGTGCCTCCATGAATCTGGTTCTGCGGCTTCTGGGGGTAAATCCTGATCAGGTAGAGTCTATGACTTATGAAGAGGTTATCTTGCTACTCGAGCAGGCTACCGAAGCAGGTCTGGTAGAAGAAGCCGAACAGGATATTGTCGAGAATGTATTTCTTTTAGGTGATAAACGGGTAACCAGTGTCATGACTTCGCGCCCGGAAATTGTCTGGCTGGATACCGAAAAGACAACCGAGGAGATCGAGCAGGATATCCGCAATAATCCTCACAACCGTTATGTGGTGGCAGACGGTGATCTTGACCATGTTCGTGGGGTGGTTCTGGTCAGAGATTTACTGCTCTCAGGCTTCCCTAAAATGCTGGACTGGGAAACGGTTAAGACCCCGCTTTATATTCCTGAAACCATGACTATTTTGAGCCTTCTGGAAGAATTTCGGCTGAATCAGCAGCACCTTGCCCTGATCATTGATGAATACGGCAAAGTTGAAGGCTTAGTCACGGTGACCGACTTACTCGAGGCTATGGTTGGTGATTTGCCTGATATAAATGAGGGCAGTAACCCCCTGGCAGTTCAGCGTGATGATGAATCCTGGTTGATTGATGGCTTACTGACCATGGATGATTTGCAGATATTTCTCGAGCTTGACAGCTTGCCGCCAGGGTCAGGCAAAGATTTCCAAACCGTTGGCGGTTTTGTGCTGGCTGAACTCGAGCATATCCCCCAAGCGTCTGAAACCTTTAGCTGGGCAAATCTTAAGTTTGAAATTGTCGATATGGACGGTAACCGGGTCGATAAAGTTCTGGTTAGTAAAATTCCCGAAGCGTCCCAGGAAGCTAGTTAGCGTACCTTTCTTTCATCATTTTGGGTTTGGTGTGTAGATGCACCTAAACCTGGGGCTAAGCTGTGCTATAACTCAGGATGGCTTAAGCACGTTGGCTTTTGACCAAGCTCATCTATATGAGGGCTAGCATGCTAAGTGAAAATTTGTTTGGCGATTTTTAATCCAGGGATGGTTGAAAAGCAGTATTGGCTTTTGGGTAGGAACAGCTTTGCTGTCATACCCAGGGCAAGCTGTGTTAGGAAGGTAAGTATGGTTCGGTTAACAAAATATCTTGGTTTGTTTGTAGTTGTCTTGGGGCTGCTGGTAGCATGTACCCAGGATCCTCCAGTAATCCCAGATCCAAATACAAACAATCCTCCCAGTGCCCAGGCGCAAAGTTTGACTGTGGTTGCAGGCAAGACCCTTGAAATAACCTTAAAAGCCACAGATCCCGATGGCGATAGTCTGACGTACTCAGTAGATAATCTGTCTACCACCGGGGTTAACATTCTTAAGTTAAATGGCTTTACAAACAGTCATAAGGTAAGTTATACCGCGCCAGCCACAGCAAAAGAGGGAGAAACAGATAGCTTTAGCTTTAGCGTTAAAGATCCCTCGGGAGAAGAAGCCAGTGCCACGATCAAGATTACCTTAAAGGCAGCAGGCTCGAGCCCCGGCATAAGTGCCAATGATGATAGTTTTTCTGGTCTGATCAATACTCCTCTGGCTTTAGGAGCAACGACGTCAGGGCCAGCAGTAAAACTTACAGGTTCAGTTCTTGAAAACGATGCCAATGTGAGTACAGCAACAAAAGTAACGGCAGAAGATAAGGTCACAGCTCAAGGCGGAAATGTCAGCTTAAGTGCTGAAGGTGGTTTTGTTTACACACCTAAAGCGGGCTTTGCGGGTCAGGACAGTTTCACCTATACGCTGGTTGATAATTCACAAAGTCTTGATAGAGCTGAAGCAACAGTAATTGTTACTGTGGAAGAAGCTAATCCGGAAGTTGACGGAACTCAAACAATCCTCTATCTCAAAGCAGATGCTGCCTCAAATGGAGATGGCAGTGCCCTCAAACCCTACAGATCACTGATCGAAGCTGAGAACAGGTCAAAAGTTGGAGATATTATTGTTTTGCAGCCCGGACGCTATGCTCCCGCAGGTACACACAGCATCATTCTAAAAAATGATCAGAAAATTTTGGGACAAGAAGCCGATGTGGTGATTCGTGGTATGAAGGTTCTGGATAAAAACACAACTGAAGGAACAGTTCTGGCGCGCTCAGAAGATAATAATTTCTCCTTAGTACTTTTAGATACCAACGACAAGAAAAACATTAAAGTGCTTCGTCAATCAGATAATGTCACCATTAAAGGCCTGACCATTGACCGCAGTAATGGTGCTGGTAAAACGGCTGATACCAGTGTGACCACGGGCGGTGCAGGCATTGTAGGAGCTGATGTCTTAAACGGGACCATAACGATTGAAGATGTAAAAATTATGTATCCAGGTGGGTTTGGTATAACTTTTGCTGAGTCTAGTGGTTGTCCTTCACTAAATTGTGATAACAATGTACAAGACCCAACCGATAGCATTACTCCAAATACCACTTATGATTTAGTTATTCGAAATGTGTATATAGAAAGCCCTAGAAATTCGGGTATTTCATCCAATGATGCAACTTCAGTTATCATTGACAATGTCACGATAAACAATGCTGTTAAGCTTGATAAAGCTAAGCTTGATCCAGACGATACGCTAGGCCACGGTATTGAGGTACAATCCGAGTATGATACGACAGTCATGGTCACGAACTCTACTGTAAATTCCTCGGACCCAGGTGTCAAAGCTTTCGTTTTCTTTAGTAATAATACTTTTGGCCGTAATCCTGATGATGCCGTTATGAATGTAACTATTGCCAATAACCATGCCAACTTCAGCTTAAATGGTGCCAATGATCTTAATAATGATGGCAATGTTGATGACACGGTTGCTTATGATATTCATGTCTTGGATGATTATAAGGTGCCCGAAATTGGTAGTTCAATGGTGATCATGAGTGGCTCGAGCCGCTTTACCCACGCCGATTCACCTTATGCATTTGAAGGTCTCTCAGGGTCTGCCACAGTAACAGGCGATACCGTAACCTTTTAAGCCGAAGATCAAGTAAAAACCATAAGAGCGTTAGCTTATTCACAGTCACCTGACGCTCTTAATCAATGCTCAAGCTTTTCACTTCAGGCAAATCATTTTGTGGTAATTTGATGAACTATGGTTTATATGCGCCAGTTTTTCAGTCTCATGGCTTGCCTCTTTTTAGCTGCAGCTCTGGGTCAAACACCTGCCAAGTTTCAAGTTGCCGCTTCTGTTGCTCCCAGCTATAAGCAAGGGGATGCAGGTCAAATGAACATTTCACTAAAGCTTTTAAGTGAAGAGGTCAGCTTTACTGAGGCAGTTGTTTTTCTAAATATTGTTGAAGATGCGCCAAACTATCCACAAGCAGCCCATAAAATCTTTGCCAATGCCTCTGAAACCCCTAAAATCTTTCAAGTACTTTATACTGCCGATGATCTGCGTCAGGGATTAGCTACGAGTCTCGGGTTTGAATTTAAAGATAGTGCCAAACCAGGAAAATACATCCTGGTGATACAAACTTTCGCTGGTGCTACCACCGACCCGCACAATGTAAAGTTTGAAAACCGGGTGGGGATAAGCAGTTTCCCCTTTGAAATCGCTGGACCTTAGTCCTTCCACTCCCTAACTGGAATCAGTTCGCCGCCATCAACCGCGGCGAATTTTACTTTGTGGTAGCGGTTGGCATTTACCTCGAGGGTCGCCTGATCAAAGCTACTCGAGCCGACCAGATTTTTTCTGACAAAATAGCCACCAGGCGCAGGGCTCATTTCACTGGTTTTAGAGATTCTTACCTTTATGATTTCACGATTTTTATTGGTGAGGACTCTGGCAAGTAGAAAATTGCCATCATCTTTAAAGTTAGGGTTTTGTCTCGAGAATAGTCCAAACATGGCTCTATTCTAACAGGCTCAGGCCGTGAATTTGGCAGCTTAAGCTGGTTTTGGCATCCAGTTGATTGACAAGGCGTAGCAACGCTCCTATACTTACCAAGCTATGATAAATGCACAGGCAGTTCTCAATTTGGCAAGCTTAATCAATCATGACGCTTCGGTTTATGAAGTTGAAGATGAGGGTTTGCTAGCACCAGAAGTTGCGCTTTTGGAAGCAGACGGTCTGCGCCTTAAAACCCCTCTTAGCTGGCACATTATTGTGCGCAGCACCGGGGGAGATGATGACTATATTTTAGAGGGTGAAGTTGAGGGCGTGGCCCTTATGGAGTGCCGTAGATGCCTGGATGATGTCGAGGTAGCGGCAAGCTCGAGCTTCGTTTACCCTATGATTTATAAAGCAGGTGTGGAAAAGCTGCAACTCCGTGAAGATGACAGCGAAGAAGATGATGTACTGGTTTTTGGTAAGCCCGAAGTTGATTTTGCTGAACTTATTACTCAGCTGTTTGCTATCGAACTTCCCTTAACTGCGCTTTGCCGCGAAGATTGTAAAGGCTTATCGCCAGACGGAATTAATCTGAATGAGCACCCAGAGTTAGCTCCTGAGCCAAAAGCCGAAGAAAAGGAATCTCCCTTTTCAGTACTCAAAGATATCGAACTTTAAGCACTCAGATAGCTACCAGATAAGGTGAAAACTACTGCGCTCGAGTCCAAAAAGCTCGAGCCGCATTTCTTTGTCAGAAAGCTGTAAAAAAGCGTAGCTTCCTGCAGGGCCCTTTTCGGTACGGGCTACCAGAGACTGCAAACTTATGTAGTTAAGCCCCCGGCGCTGAACCAGATGAGACCAGTGACAATGGCCATTAAAGGCCAACTTGACTTTGCCAGAAGCTTCTATCAGTTCACGAGCACGTTCATGGCCTTTGGGGTGGGCGTGTGCGGCAAAAGCCTCTTCAAAAATAGGATTGCCCAAAAGTTTTTCACCATCTAAGGGTTGGTGGCTAAAAACAATCGTGGGTAAATTGGTGCTCGCTAAATCGTGCTCGAGCCAGTCCAGGGCTGCCTTATCAAGACTGCCCTCAATCGTTTGATTAAAGGTGTCCAGAAAAATAAGATGCCAGCCGTTTATGTCCTGACTGCGGTTACCAAGCTTGCCCAGTAGCGCTTCCTGCTGTTCCAGAGGCACAAGGTCATGATTTCCCCGGAGAAAGGTTTTGGCAGAATTCAAACTGTCATACCTTGCTTTGATAGCCTGCATATTGCTTAGGTCGGTTGTCGCGTTGCTGTCTGTTATTCGGTCGCCCAGATCAACCAGCAAATCAGGCTGTAATTCTTGAAAATGGCTTAGTGCAGTATCCAGAGCTGCCAGAGAACTCGAGCCAAGCACAAAGTCATTGTCTATTCCCAGATGAATGTCGCTTATAAGTGCAAGTTTCAGGTTCATGCGATGCCTTTGGGTAAGTGGCCTGTTGCAGCGTCGCTCGGTAGCCAGACACCGCCCTCGAGTTTAAAAGCTGTGTCTACGGTTAAGCGCTCCTGGTTTAGAAACAGATAAACCCAAACCTTTTTGCCACTTGGCCTGGCCTCAACCTCGATGCGTTCATACTCTGGTGGATTAAGGTGTAAGCCCTCGAGTTCATCAAGGTAGACAAGCGCCCGCTCAATATCGGTATAGGTATAAAGCCAGCCGTAAACCTTGCCCCTACCCCGAACAAGGGCTGGGTAATTTTCAGGCTCGAGGTGGTAGAGATCAAAGCCTTCTAAAAAGCCTTCTTCCTTAACAAATTCTCCGCCTTGCTGAGCTACAAAGTAATAACGAAGGTCAGGTTTTAGGGTGCCGTAAACAAAAACGCTTGTGGTCATGAGAGAGTATAAGGGGAAAGTGGCTAGTGGTTAGTGGAGAGTAAACAGAAAAAGCGCAGACTGGCTAAGTCGCCTAGGTTCCAAGAGTAACAACACAAAGGGGAAATTCGTTGTTGACATCCAGACTCAAAAGACGAGCAAGTTCATCGTCGTAAAATTCTGCTTTGAAGCTGGCGACCAGATCCATAGCGACGGCGCTGCTCACGGCACACTGGGCGGCGGCACCTGCTTCAAGGTAGAGATAGCGGTAGGCGCGGCTTTTTGCGCCATCTTCATGGCGGGCGGGTAGGCCGGTAAAAGCCAAAATGGCAGCGCAGGCATCAATGTTGGTACTGTCGCCTAGCAAAATGGCCTCGAGGTCGTTACTCATATCATCACGTAGCAGGTACTCGAGGCTGTGGTCTCTTGGACTGTAGTGATAAACCCCGGAAAACATATCCTGGACTTGCCTAACAATCAGATAAACCTCAAGACTTGAAATGGGTCCTGCGGCAATATGCGTTCGCTGTTTGCCATAAGTAAACCCGGCGGTAGCCCAGAGGATTTGTCCTAGCTCGAGTAAGCTGATGCGGCCCCCCTCTGCGATTTGCTCTCTGGCCTGTGACAGGGTATGCCAGATGCCTTTACCGCCTTTTAAATCAGGAACAGGAAGCGTAGCAACCTCGAGAGGATTGGCATAAACCTTTAAGGACGGTGCAAGCTTCCCGGTGCGACTGGGCAACTGACCTCGCCGATATTTTGTACCTGCCTGAAAAAGGGCGCCTATGCTGTCATCTTTTCTGGACAAGTCTCACTCCGGCTTTAAGTCTATCATTTTAGAG
>JAGQHN010000001.1:98329-99494 GCA_020431825.1 Trueperaceae bacterium
CCTGCCTGAAAAAGGGCGCCTATGCTGTCATCTTTTCTGGACAAGTCTCACTCCGGCTTTAAGTCTATCATTTTAGAGTACAAAAGTTCACTATCAAATAAAAATCTGTCTGTCAAGAGCTAAATCAAACATGAGTCAGAGTTTGGGAATCTGCCATTACGTGCTGACTCATATCTGAATTAACCCGCTCTCACTTACACTCTCAGTTCGGCCCAGGTGCTAGCTTAACTACCGTGACTAACGATTTACTGACCTGGTTTCACAGGCTGAAGCGAGACCTTCCCTGGCGCAAAAATCGTAATCCTTACCGGGTCTGGCTGTCTGAAGTCATGCTCCAGCAGACTCAGGTTGCAACGGTCATTCCTTACTTTGAGCGCTGGCTCGAGCGTTTTCCTACCATAAGCGATCTGGCGCAGGCATCTTTTGATGAAGTTTTAAAAAGCTGGGAGGGTTTGGGCTATTACCGCCGGGCCAAAAATCTGCACCGCGCAGCCCAGAAAGTAGCGTTTGAACTTGAAGGGAGATTCCCTGAGACTTATGAAGCCTGGCTCGAGCTTCCGGGTATTGGGCCGTATAGTGCCGCCGCCATTTCATCTATTGTGAATGGTGAAAGAGTTGTCGCTGTAGACGGCAATGTTAAGCGCGTAGCCTCTCGCCTCTTTTTACTTAAAGGCGAACCGCAAGAAGCTTTGGTAAGAGAAAACCTCTCGCCTTATCTTCCTGAGACCTGCCCAGGCGATTTTAACGAAGCCATGATGGAACTCGGTGCCACGCTCTGTAAAAAGCAAACGCCCGCCTGTTTATACTGCCCACTGACCTCGCATTGTCTTGCTTATCAGCAGGGAAAAACTGCGGATTATCCTGAAGCCAAGAAAAAAACAAAGCGACCTCATTATGAAAAATATGCCCTTATTGATATTCAGGATGGTAAAATCTGGCTCAGGCAGCGCAGCGAAACGGAAATGCTTAATGGACTTTGGGGTTTTGTTTTAGTAGATGATGTCAATGATGAAGTGAAAAGGTTAGAGCGCGTTACCCATGCCTACACGCATTTCAGTCTGGGTGTTACCCCTGTTCTAGAAAAGGCTTCTAACTCTGACGGAGAGTACATTCCTCTTGAAAATCTGGATACGCTTGCCCTTTCAACATTAGATCGTAAAATTCT
>JAGQHN010000200.1 GCA_020431825.1 Trueperaceae bacterium
AAACTTTTTTAACTCTATGTCAAATATTTTTTACATAAGGGTAGTAATTTTGACTTTTGTACATTGATGCTGAAAAACGGACTTTGGGTTTTGACTGCTGATTTGCTTGTTGCCCAAGAGTTGCCCCTGCTATTTCATAGCCTGACTAAGTACAACCAAGTTAAAAAAGTAGTTTAATGAAAACGCTATTCCCCGGTCCATAACCGCTTCACGCTAGCTGAAAATCCTTGATTTTCAGCTTGGACTTAGTTACCTGTCAGAGAAATATGTGACTATCTGCTCGAGGCTTCAAAGGCCATGCACCGTGGTTTTCTTGATTCCCTTCTCAATAAAGCGCGGGTAGATACCTGGTTGACCAGGCAGCTATCATTCTTAAGAAGCTTATGCAGGAAGCACTCGAGTCCTGGGAGACGCTGTCAGGATAACAAAACAAGACGTATAAGGAAACGCCTTCACTGGCGTTCAGGACTTTTCTAATCCCCAATAAATCAACCTCTATATAATGATTTTGTGACACTCAGCCTTCACTTACTTGGTGTACCCAGAGCAGAAAAAGCAGGCAAGCACCATGACCTGATGCTTGATAAACCTGCATCTGTACTGTTTTATCTGGCTCAGCGTCAGGACTGGGTGAGTCGTAGTGAATTGGCTTTTTTATACCGACCTGATGTGCCTGAAAACCTGGCCCTTAGTAATGTCAGGGTTTTTATCTACCGTGCTAAAGACCATTTCTGGGCAGAGAACCTGGAGATTGAAAAGTTTCGTGTCCGCTTTCAAGTAAAGACTGACGTGCGGGTTTTTGAAGATGCCATAAGTGATCAGCAGTGGCCCAGAGCGCTGGCTTTATACCGCGGCAACTTTTTGTCGGGACTTCACTTGCACGATGTCCCCGGATATGAGACCTGGCTCGAGCTCGAGCGTCAGACCTTAGCTCAAAAGTGGCGCCTGGCTGCCTTAAACCATAGCCAGGATTTGATTGCGCAGCAAGACTTTACTCAGGCAGAGGCGTGGCTCGAGCAAATCCTGAAAAGCGACCCCCTCGATGAAGAAGCTTTACAGGTTTACCTGCGCGTTCTATTCGCGGCAGGCAAGCGTGCCCAGGCTAAAGAGGCTTACGAACAGTTTAAAAAAGAACTTGAAAATGAACTCGAGGTTGAACCTTTAGCCACCACGCGTAGTTTGCTGGAGAGTTTGAACCAGAGTCATGCCGTAGCCACAAGCCTGGCAGAACCGACTTTAAAAGCTGATCATAATTTACCTGCGCCAAGCACGCGCTTTATCGGGCGAAAACGCGAACTTGCAGAGCTTGGTCGGCTGCTAAACGCTTCCGATTGTCGGCTTATAAGCTTAGTTGGCTTAGGAGGAATGGGCAAAACCCGGCTGCTTCTTGAATTTGCTTCACAGCAGCTGCAAAACTACCGCGAGGGTGTCTGGTTTATCCCTTTAGCAGGAGTCACTTCGGCTGATTTGCTGGTGCAGACGATTGCCAGTGCCGTAAACCTGGTCTTTTCTGCCAGTACCAAACCCGAGGAGCAGCTGCTCAATTTCTTGCGCGAAAAAGAAGTTTTGCTTTTGCTGGATAATTTTGAGCACCTGCTTGACGGAGCGCCATTTCTTGAGACCCTCTTACAGGAGGCGCCCAGGCTAAAGCTCCTTGTGACATCGCGTGTGGCGCTGGCTCTTAAGGCAGAGTGGCTTTTTGATGTTGAGGGTTTAACTTATCCGCCTGCCGATACTCAAGACCCTCTCGACAGTTTTGACGCCGTCACCCTTTTTAGTAACCGCGCCAGGCAAGTTTCGGCGACCTTTGTTCCTGAAGGAGAAAGCTTGCTGGCTGTTGCCAACTTGACCCGTAAAGTTGAGGGCTTACCCCTGGCACTCGAGCTTGCTGCCCCCTGGATACGCAGTTTAACGGTATCACAGCTTCTCCTAGAACTTGACAAAAACCTTGATTTACTCTCAGGTCAGCTGCGGGACCTACCTGAGCGGCAGCGCAGTATGGGCGCAGTTCTTGAATACTCCTGGGAGTGTCTTAAGGCAAAAGAGCAAGGGGCGCTTGCCAGGCTAGCTGTCTTTCAAAATGGTTTTGATCTCGAGGCCGCAAATAGGGTTGCCAGTGTTCATCTTGCCTTGGTTCTTAGCCTTATTAACCATTCGCTGGTTCGTAAAACCCAAGAGGGACGGTATCAGCTGCATGAACTGGTAAGCAAGTTTGTGCTGGCCAAGCTTGATGAGCCAACAAAAGCCGAAACCGAAACCGCTTTTAGTCAATACTACCTGGGTCTGGTGGCAGAAAAGGCAGTGCAGCTCCGGGGTCGTATCCAGATAGAGGTCAAACATGCTCTTCTTAAAGAACTGGATAATATTCGTGCTGCCTGGACTATCGCTATTCAAGCGCAAGCCTGGGACAGGCTTGATGCAGCACTCGAGGGCGTGCACCTGCTCTGGCTGCGAACTAATTTTTTTCATGAGGGACGTGACCTGTTTAAACAGCTAAGCGAAAGTTTACCGCCTGAACATTCTCGTCTGCTGGCAAGGGCAGGGTTGCGGCTTGGCTTTTTTGAGCGTAATTTGGGGCTATTTCAAGAGGCGAAGGAAACCTTTCTAGCTGCAAGCAAAGCACTTGGTTCCTTGAATTTAAGCAGTGAGTTTGCCTACAGCCTTCATGAACTTGGCAACGCCGTCAGAAAATTGGGTGACCCAGAGAGCGCTGAAAACTATTTTGAAGCAAGCCTCAGCCTGTGTAACGACCTTGACAACCCGACTCTTTTGATTGACTGTCTTTTTCATCTTGCGCTGCTCAGGCGAGACCAGGGACGTTTTGCTGACGCAAGAGCTTGTCTCGAGCGTTGCATCCTGCTAGGAACCGAACTGGAAGACCTCTCGCATCTCGCTACTCTTGAGGCGCAACTCGGTGTGATGATGTTGCAGTCTGGCGGCGACAAAGCCGAGGCAAGACGTTACCTCGAGCGCGGTCTCAGCAGTTTTAAACGTCTGGATAACCTGGATGAAGCCTCTATCGTTCTGTATAACCTGGGCAGGCTGGCCTATGAAGAGGGTGACCTGCAGCAAAGTGATGCGATGCTACAGGAGTGTTTAGCGTTGCGGCGGTATTTGGGGAATTATTATGTGCAGGAAAGTGTTCTTAGCACTCTTGGTGAGATTGCCAGAGATCAGGAACGCTATGAAGTGGCCATCACTTATTTTGAACAGTCGCTAAGTCTGAGTCGCCAATTGCAATCGCCTGTGGGTCAGGCTTATTCCTTATCTGATCTTGCTGATGTTGCGCGGCGTCTTGGAGACAGCGCTAAAGCCAGGGTTTATTTTCAAAGGGCCCTTTCGCTGCTTAAATCCAGAGCTATGCCTAAACCTGTCGTTTTCGAGATTCTCTATTTCACTGCCCTTTTTTGCCAGGCTGCTTTTCCCCGGGAAAGCTATCTTTTAATCAGGTATTTAAGAGATCAGGAAGGGCTTAGCCATTATCTTAAAAGTCAGATGGACAGTCTTTATGAAGAGCTTGAAAGTAGCCTATCCTCGAGCGCCACAAAAGAGCTGAACTTTGAAACAGGGCAGGTGACGCTCGAGTCCCTGCTTGAGCGTCAGAGCCGCCTCTTTGAAAACGAATTTTAGGCTTACTCTGACACGTTGCTGACACGTTAGCTGGTCATGCTAGGTCATGCGCTGGGAAACCTTAGTGTCAGGTTATGTTCTACGGGTTGCGGTCAAGCGGCACCGCTGGCACATTCATCTTCACAATCTAAGGACAGCTGAGGTAAAGGTCTTTACCTCTTTTGCTGCCCTTAGCCAGTACCTCGAGCAGTCCTCACTGGAACTTGGCAGATCTGGCAGGTAAGGGGCAAAACGACTCTGACACGCTGCTGATACGTTAGCCCGTCAAGCTAACGGAAACACCTGGGTGCCTGGCGTTAAAAGTCTATGAGCAGGGTCAAGGTTGATCTTCACATGCCGGAGCTGAGCCATGCCCAGGGACATGGTGTAGCTAACGCATTTGACCCTGCTTAACAAGGAAAAGGAGAAGCTATGAATCAGAAAAGGATGCTCATGTTGCTTTGTCTAAGCTATGGCGGGCTCGAGTTCAGCTTTGCTACCAGAACTGCTACAGAAAAGAGATACTTATGAAAGCAAAAAATCCTCCCTGCAAGACATCTGCCCTTAGTCAGCTCGCCGCGCACAAAGTACAGGTTTACCTACCTTTCCTCCGCACGCCTCTGCGCCAAGCTTGTCTGTCTAAAGATGCCGCCAGAACATCTGAGTACCCTAAACTTTCGGCTCAAGAACTCGAGCATCTGCCATGATTGATTTGCTTGGTTATCTTGCCTCGGTACTGGTGCTGGCGACCTTTTGCATGCGGGGCATGGTGGCGCTTCGTATTGCCGCTATTGCCAGTAACCTTGCCTTTATCAGTTACGGTGCACTTGCAGACATCAACCCTGTCCTACTTTTGCATCTGCTGCTTTTGCCAATGAATGTTTATCGCCTGACTCAGGAGACATGGGGTAAACGCCTGGAACGAAGGCCAAAGAAACAAATGAAGACAAACCAGAACGCTAGGGCAAGCGACCTTGGCACAAAAGAAAGTGGGGCGGCACTATGAAAGACCATCATTATGACGTTGTAATTGTCGGTGCTGGCCTGGCGGGTCTTATGGCGGCGCGAACCCTGCACAAGGCCGGTCAAAGCGTTTTGGTACTTGAGGCTCAGAATAGGGTAGGGGGACGAACGCTAAATACGCCTTTAAGCAAAGAGCAAACGCTACCCCTCGGGGGGCAGTGGCTGGGACCCGGTCACACCCTTATGTATGCCTTGTGCAAGGAACTGGGGCTTAGAACCTTTTCCGGTTACAACGAAGGGGATCATTTGCTGTGCTTTGGCGGCCAGCGTAAACGTGTCAGCAGTACGACCTGCGCCGCTGCCAGTCTGCCCTGTCAGGCTGAAGCTGAGATTCATACACTGACCGAAAGACTCGAGCATATGTCTGAGACCCTTATGCTCGAGGCGCCCTACCTCCACCCTCAGGCGCACATTTGGGATCATTTGTCTTTTGCCGATTGGTTACAACTCGAAACTCAAACTAAGGCCGTGCAGCGCTATTTTGCACTCGAGACCAAAGGCATTTTTGCGGCTGAAGCCAGTGACCTGTCGTTGTTACATGTCCTGTTTTACCTGAAATCAAATGGCGGATTTGGACAGCTGGTGAGCACTGACGGGGGAGCGCAGCAAGATAGTATCGAAGGGGGAGCGCAGTTATTGGCACAGAAAATGGCAGCGGAACTTGCTGAAGCCTGTCGGCTTTCAGCACCTGTTAGACGGCTCGAGCAAGATGGTAGTGGCGTCAAGATAGGTACTGACGGGCAGACTTTTCGTGCCAGGCGGGCCATTGTGGCCGTTCCTCCACGGCTGGCAGGGCAGCTTGATTTCTGGCCACCCCTGCCAGGAGCGCGTGCGGCGCTTCACAAACAGCTTCCTATGGGCTCAGTGATTAAGGTGTTTTTTGTCTTTGCCGAGCCTTTTTGGCGACAGGAAGGCTTAAGTGGTCAGGTCTTCAGTAGCCTTGGACCCTTGCATACCACCTATGATGCTACACCAGCCGAAGGTTCTCCCGGAGTGCTGGTTGGATTTATTGAGGGTCGTGACAGCCTGCAACTAAGCAGTAGCACTCCTCAGGATCGGGCGAATCTCCTGAAGGGAAATCTGCTTGCTTATTTTGGTCTAAGGGCTAAAGATGCGCTTCAGTACCTGGATAAGGTCTGGGATGAGGATAGCTGGGCAAGGGGCGGATACAGCGCTTACTTTGCACCGGGTCAGTGGACCCAATTGGGTCCCAGTCTTTGCGAACCCATTGGGCGTATTCACTGGGCAGGGAGTGAAACATCAAGTTTTTACAACGGCTATATGGAAGGCGCTGTCCGTTCTGGGGTGCGCGCTGCGCATGAAGTGCTTGCCGCAGAATCGGGTCGCTTTGTCATTAGCCCAATGTTCGAGGCTAATCCCAGAAATCATTCTCAGCCATCAAGCGGCAAAGGACAAATCAGAGAGGTAAGATGAAACGGAATTCGGGTTTTTGTTCACTTAGCTTCTTATTCGTCTCCCATTTAAGTACAACCAAGCTAACAAAGT
>JAGQHN010000201.1 GCA_020431825.1 Trueperaceae bacterium
TTCATAAGACATTTGGGCCAGGCCAGCTGCCAGTGCCTGTTCTTCATCTGCGTTGTCAGCTTGAATGCCGTAAAGTTTGTTGCTCGAGCTAAACAGCATGGACCCAGCCCCAATGACAACAACAGTTAATACTAAGCCCAGAAGCACTTCAATTAAGGTAAAACCCTGCTGCTTTTTCATTGACTACTCCCATCAAGTCTCATTCCTGAAAGCCTCGAGCGAACTAAAGTTGATAAAACAAGAGGTTGTTGAGTGTCTGCTGTAACCGTCACACTAACCAAATGAGCAACAGGGGTTGGAGTATCTACACCACAGCTAAACTCACCAGAAGCATAGGTGCAGGGTTGAACAGCCACCGAACAACCGCTTATATACTGGTTGGCAGTTTGTGAAACAGCACTGTCTGATGCATTATTGCCACTGATATCAGCTTCATAGCTATCACAGGTTTGACCATCGGATGAGCTGTAAACATAGTCACGGTAGTACTGGCGCTTGAGCTCGAGTTCAGCTACCGCTAGATTGGTCATTTCCTTTAGCACTTCGGCTTTGCGGTTCACCTGCAAGGTACTAAACTGTAAGGCAGAGGCTCCCAAAATACCAATAGCAAAAATGGCAATGGCCATCATGACTTCTGGCAGGGTAAATCCTTGTTGTTTCATTCTAGGCTGATCCTTCCACCTGACATAATCTGTATGGTGCTTTGCTTATCTGAGCGGCTGTCTTCCACAATAAAACGATGTCCCCAAAGACTGAGTGCATTGCCATCACAACCTTTTATCGTGCTATTAGGCAACCAGATAATGCCCTTAGTAGATCCTCCTGGCAACTGATTCGTAATGCTAATCCAGCGATAATCCGAGACTGATTTGGTTTGTAAGACTGTTGTTGCGGTACAGGTCATAGCATTAGCCGTATTGGCTAGCATTTTGAGAGATTTACTTGACTCATCCCATACAACTGCCATAGCCACGTTTCTTTTTATAGACTCAAATCTAGCTTGCTGAAACATAGCCTTTGCATCATTTGCAAATAATTGACGTTGTGATGGCTTAGCCAGGGTACTCATAAGCCCTAGACCTATACCTACAATGCTTAAAGTAACCAGAAGTTCTACCAAGCTAAACCCATTGTTTCTGGTACGCATAATTCTCCTTCGAAGTAAAAACGAAGGCTAGTTTTTAACCTGAGATCTTTTATGAAATCTTTTGGCCGGTTGCGCTACTGGCTCCATGTATTCCAAGCGCCCATATAAGGGATACATGTCATTGCCTCCGTTTTTGTGGCATATAGTTTGCCTATTTCACTATAAGCACTTCGCCACTATCTTAATGACGAAATTCTTACAAATAACTGACGTAAAGAAACCGTAATAAAGAAACTCTATGCAAATGTGGCTTTTTTAACATAGCCTATCTATCTTCCCTAATTCATGGGAGATTTCAAATGACTCATACCAGTTCTGAGCCAATGCGTAAGAAATTTGTGATGGTTGCACATTTAGGATAATTGCCAGCTAAGGTTTGTCTTTTTCCGTTTTTGACAAACCTGACAGAATGAGGCTTCCGAACTATGAACCTATCTATTTTTCTTGCATTATTACTACGCTCTAGGGACAGTCATGAGACCTAGATCTGGCTTTACTATGCTCGAGCTTCTCATCGCCATGACGATACTTGGAGTCATTTTCTCGGTTGGCGGTATAAGCGCTTATACTATACTTAAGCGCAGCCAGGAGAATAGCTCATTAAACAGCATTCAGCACAGCATCTGGCAGGCAGCAGGGTTGTCCTCGAGCCGGGGTATCGTTACAACAATAGTAAAATCGGGCCAAACTCTAAGCGTAAAAAACGAGTCTAGCGGTGCCACTTTACGCAGCTTTAAACTGGCAGACGGTGTTCAAACCAATTTTCCCGAAGGGGAAGTCATGCGCTTTTTACCTCCAGGCGAAATATCTGAAGAAAGTTATCAAAACCTACCCTCTCCAATAACCCTATCAACATCAAACGGAAACTACACCATGCTGGTTTCTGTTATCGGTGAAGCAAAGGTGGTCGAGGCAAATGAACAGTAAACACAAAAAACAGCAAGGCTTAACCCTCCCTGAAGTGCTTATCGCCATTTCTATTATTGGAGTACTGGTGGGGATCTTTTCAACAGCACTCACAGGCAACATAAAGCTCATGACTAAAACGGGTCAGGGTAACCAAGCCGCCGAAGTGCTTAACTATTTTGGACGGCGCGTTATTGATGGTGACACGATAGTTTTGGCCACCGAATCTGCTCCAGCCGTCTGGGATTACGGCGACCTGGTGGGTAGCTTTTACGATCAGGCTGCTCGCTCGAGCTTTTCCAACCCCGCCTACTACAAAGTTACGGTTACCCATAAAGGTCACATTACGCTTTCAACGGCGCAATTAACTGAGTATCAGATAGATGTCTGCTACAAAAATCAAGGTGAACCCACATGTATTCAAGGTATTACCTACGGTCCAGACCTAAATGACCCTGAGCGCACCTCTCAATTATTAGGAATTAGCTGAGGTTATATCGTGAGAAAAACTTCGGGCATTACACTTGTAGAACTTCTCATCGCCTTGGGCATTTTTGCCACCGTTATGGCATTAAGCTCTCAGGGCATTGTAAGCGGTCTAAAAAATCAACAAAAACAAGAAGCTACCGCAGCCATTCAAACTAAGTTACGCAGGGTCAACGACGTGGTAACCCAACAACTGCGCAGCGCAGTCTTCGGCGGCATTACGGTAACACCTTACGAGTCAGGTAGTAACAGCATTTCGTTTGCACTTTTAGGAGGTAGCGGTGGCTACCCGGTCATACCACATGACAGCGGTAATAACTCGAGCTTTGTTCAGTCGGCCAATTTACAGATTTTGGCTGATGTAAATAATGTCAGCGAACTCGGGCTCGAGGGTCAACAGGCTCTCATGATAAATGCCAATGGTGACGCGGTTATCTTTCGAGTTGGCAACGTCCAGAAAAATGGTAATGAATATAAGGTTCGAGTGGTTCACCCCGGCTGCGCAAATACCATTGACTACACCAATAACACCCTGCTTTTTGGCAATCTTGACACGGTAGGGCTTCGCTATGATGCAAATACCAAAATCCTTTATAGAACCACCGACACCAATGACGAAGTAGCGCTGGCCTATGACATAGAGAGCTTCAATGTTGAATATATCTATGAATATGATGATGGCAGTACAGTTGCGCTAGACAGCCCCATTCTTGACAACAATTTCCCGGTCAAAAAGGGCATTTATGACGGTCAGGTTGTTGTACTCGCACGCATTAAGGTAAGCATAAGTGCGAGCGACCCTAAGTACAACATTTTACGCAGCTATAGCAACCAGGTTGAATTGGTAGATACCTCTGCCGATAACCGAATTCGTACCCTTAGAGGAGTAACTGTATGCGACTAAATACGAAAGGCGTCGCTCTAATCGTTGCCATAGGCCTTATGGTCATTATGGCAGGTCTAATTACCTTGCTGGCAACTCGAGCCGTCGATGAAGTTAGGAGTAGTTCTGACAACCTCGCCGTTGTTCAAACTCTGCTTCTTGCCAGGGGCGGTGCAAATCTGGTTGGTCAGAGCCTGGTCGGGCCTATCAGAGACGATCTTGAGGGTCTGGTTGAAGCTGCCGCCTTTTCAGGTGTCAACTCCTCCAATAACTGGGTTTTTGGTGGCAATGGTGATGAGCCAGATGGCAGACGAGTTGCCGATGAACTAAAAGCCATTGCAGAAGACCTTCAACCTGAAATCGACGATCTCCTTTGTAATGCTGAAATCAACCCTAGCGAGGGTAACGCCGAAGTTCATGTGCGTTTTTATGTCACCAACACAGCCTGCGGAGAAACCATTCCTGGTGACATTAAGTTGCCCTTACCACGTTTTGTCAATGGCACTTCAAGAAACGGCACCGGTGAATTTGTACCCCAATCTTATGCCCTTCCTTATGTTCTGGTTTCAGAAGGCATTTTAGGAGATAACAAACGTACCATCGTTTTGCAGGGTGAGTATCAGCTCGAGATGGGCAGAGGTAGCTTTGCCAAATATGCCCTTTTCACCAATATTCACGAAACCGCCAACGGTGGTGACATCTGGTTCACGGATCAAACCCTGTTTGACGGCCCAGTTCACACCAATCAATTTTTCAGATTTTATAAAGATGCCTGGTTTAGTGGCAAAGTAACCAGCGCTGGCTGTAGCAACCCTAGCCTCTCAGGCTGCACTGGTTCTTTTAATAAGCAAGGTGGAGAATTCATGAATATTGGATTTAAATCCGTCTCTAATATGAATGACCCTATCCACCCGTCTTATACCGATAGCATTTTTCAAACCCATGCTCCGCTACTCACAGGTGGCATAGACTGGGCATCTAACTTTGTTCCCTTACCACAAAATAATGTTGACCAGGAAGCTGCTGCCAAAGTCGGTGGTATTTATATAGACGGGGATATTAATAAGTTAAGTATGTGGGCCGGGGATAGCACTGGCAACGTGGTTACCAATGGTAATGCTGATTATCAATATATAGCTGTCACCTATTTAAAAGAGGTTACAGAAGAGGTTACAAGAGAAGTTCAGGTACAAACTGGCACCTCAGGCGGAGAATGGGTTTGGGTCACTCGCGGTTGCGGTGCAGGCTATATTTGGCAAGGAAATCAGTGGAGGTGGAGAGATAATACCTGTAATGACCGATATGAATGGCGAGAAACACCTACCTATGAGACCCAAACTGTGACCGAAACAATAACTACGACTAGGGAAGCAACAGACACTTTCCGCTACAGTAGTTCTCACCCAGATGATCTTCTGGTGCTAGAAGATGGTCAGGACTGGAATAGCGACTGGACCTATGCGCGTACCTGGCCTGACGCCAATGGCAACACCAAAGAAATACGTAGTGGTTCAGGTAACGTTAAATTCACAGGTGTTATTTTTGCTGCAGGCGATATAGCTAAACTTACAGGGCCAGATAGAAGTACTGCAAGCAGCAACAGTGCCAGTGATGCTCGCCCCGCCTTGGCATCTTTTGCCAAACTTACCGTTACTGCCGACAATGACATTCGTATAACAGGGGATTTGAAATACGAAAATCCACCCTGTACCAGTAGACCAACACGTAACAATGACCGCTCAGTAACAGCGGCAACCTGCAACAATTTGAATGCCCAAAATGTTCTAGGTATTTATGTTGATGATGGCGATGTCATTATTGGTCACAACAACAATGACAGCACTTATAACGCACCTCAAAATGTGGTGATTCACGGTGTATTAATGAGTGGTCAGGGTTCGGTAAGAGTTGAAAATAGTGACCGTGGATCTGTTCGCGGCGACGTCAACCTAATCGGCGGCTTAATCGAAAACTTTTATGGAGCTTTTGGTACCTTTAACTCTTCTACCGGACAAAGCTCAACGGGCTACAGCCGTAAATTCACCTATGACCAGCGTATGGCTGATGGTATGGCTCCCCCCTATTTTCCTGTTATTGTTGAAGACAAGCTCGGCAGCGTTTTTGCCTTTAGTTACGGGCAACGCGAGCAGATTTACTAAGCTTTACCAAATTTACTCGAGGCTGGTGCGTGAAAGCATCAGCCTTTTTCTTTAGAACTCCTGAATATCTGGTTTAATCCCAGACTTTTTGATTAAGTTCTCGTAGTCTTTGGACTCGAGCGGAAACTTACCCGCCAGAGCCACAAAAGCTGCTTCTAGCATATTGGTACTTAAGCTACGACCGTTTAAGCGAGGGGTAGTAGTAATAAGCATCTTGACACCTCGAGCTTTTATTAACTCGAGGTCATCTATAGTTGTGGTATTGGTCAAAATGATTTTTTCTGACAAATCTTCAGGAGCGTAGCGCCTGATCAAATGAAAGTCACCAGCAATAAGTTCAGCAGCAACAAAATATTTGGCCCGCCAGTCATTTGCCTTAGTGTGCTCCTGACTTTCTCCCGTAGGGTAAAGAAATTTTATAGGCAATTTGGTAGCAGCTGGTGCAACTACTCTGGCAACTCGAGCCAGATTTTTAAGTTGTTTAAAAGGAGCATCTATG
>JAGQHN010000202.1 GCA_020431825.1 Trueperaceae bacterium
GCAAATATTTCTGATCCAAGGGTCAGAGACTTAGCCGACGGCATTATTGAAGCCCAGCGCAAAGAAATCGCTGAAATGAAAGCCCTAATTAAAGATTTAGAGTCAAAGTAAGTAAGCTTTACATAAGCTTTACATGGCCTTTATTCAAGCTGAATAGCTAAGTCCTAGACTGGCAAGGAAATGGAGGTCCAAATTATGATGGGCTATTCCGGTTTTGGCATGGGGGCATTTGGATGGTTAGGCATGCTGCTTTTTTGGGGCTTTATTGCTTTGGGAATTGTGTATCTTTGGCGTTCTATGGAAACGAGTCGCAAGCAAGGGGACAACTCAAATAGCAACGCACTAGATATTGCCAAAGAACGTTACGCCAAAGGTGAAATAAGCAAAGAAGAATTTGACCAGCTAAAACATGATTTAGCTTAAGAAAAAGGAGTCAAAATGAGAAAGTCTGTAGTAGTAACAGTCATTCTAATAGGCTTCAGTTTAGCAACCTGGATCCTGGCTCAAGGAATGATGCAACCGGGGATGAATCAAGGAATGATGGGTCGTATGGGTCAGGGCATGATGGGTGGCATAGGAATGATGGAAACCTACCCACCTGATGCCGTTCCCATTTCTATAGAGGATGCCACTGCTCTTTTTGAGCGGTACGCTACCGAGTTTGGAAACGGTACTCAAATCAAGGATGTCATGGCCTTTAGCAGTAATTACTATGCACAACTCGTTGACGCAGACGGGAATGGTATAGGAGAGCTTTTAGTTGACAGATATCGCGGTATCGTAACCCCCGAACCTGGGCCTAACATGATGTGGAATGGACGTGCTGGCATGATGGGCTTTAGTTTTTCTGGACCTACTCAATTTGATGAAACGGCTGCCGAGGAAAGAGCCAATACTTTCTTAACGACATATTTGCCAGGTGCAACCGTTAAAGAGGGTCAGAGCTTTAGTGGCTATTACACTTTTGACTATGGCCATGAAGAAATTGAAGGAATGCTCAGTGTAAACGCATTTACTGGTGAAATTTGGCCTCATACATGGCACGGTGCATATCTTCGAAGTGCTATGGAGGAATAAAGCAAAGTAGGCTATGCTATTTTTATCCCACCCCCCCTGGGGTAGGAATACGTAAAGAAGCTAGGAGTTATTATGGAATCCCCCTCACTTGGACAGATCGTTGCTTCGTTTAAAGCAGACCGGGAAGAATTACGAGATAAAGAAAAGTTTTTGGAGCGCTGCCAACGAAAGTATGAAGCCAGATCATTGGCAGGTCTAGAAATGGTTGGTTTAGGGGGAAGCTGTGGCAAACCTGCCTTTTTGTTTCCTTTTGTAATCAGATTTGATTTGGCAAAACTCGAGCGTCTCGAGACTCTAGCAAAATCACTTGAAATGTATGTTGAATATGGTGCTTACCCGCACTTAAAAACGCTGGATGGTTACAGGGAAATCGCTGCCATTCAAGACTGGACAACATGCAGCCTGCTTTTCCTAAGGCCATCCTATGAGGAAAAAGAAGCGCTAATAACGGCTCTATTAGAAGCCCTACGCTAAAGCAGGAGCACCTATTCCTATGGATCATAAACACCACAACCACCATGCAAACCATCAGCCTTCAGAGACATCTACATCTCACAAAGAAGGACATGCTGGTCATGGCAATGGTCATGATAAGCACGCAGGCCATAATCCTAAGATGTTTCGGGATAGATTTTGGTTTTCGTTGGTTTTGACGCTGCCTATCCTGTATTTCAGTGAACAGTTTCAAGCCTGGTTTCATTATCAAGCCTTACAATTTCCTGGGGTTGCTTGGTTAAATCCTCTCCTGGGCAGCATTCTCTTTTTCTATGGTGGCTTGGTCTTTTTGCAAAGTGCTCGTCATGAACTCATGGCCAGACAACCCGGCATGATGACCCTTATCTCTTTAGCCATTACTGTTGCTTATGTCTACAGCCTCGCCACCTCTTTCGGGGCACCAGGCATGCCTTTTTACTGGGAATTAGCAACGCTGCTGGTCATTATGCTACTTGGACACTGGGTAGAAATGGCAAGTGTTCAAGGGGCTTCAAGAGCCCTGGATGAACTTGCTACGCTGGTGCCCCATGAAGCTCATAAACTTGTGAATGGCAGCGTTGAGGATGTACCCGTATCGAGCTTAAAAACAGGTGATGAAGTCCTTATACGCCCAGGGGAACAGATTCCTATTGATGGTGACGTTTTTGACGGAAGTAGCAGTGTCAATGAAGCGTTCTTAACAGGTGAATCAAAACCTGTCAGCAAACAAGAGGGTGACGAGGTTGTGGCGGGGGCAGTGAATGGTGAAGGCGCTCTCTCCATCAAGGTGATACGGACAGGTGATGAGACGACCCTATCGCAAATACAAAGGCTGGTTGAAGAAGCGCAATCTTCACGAAGCCGTTTCCAGAATCTGGCTGACCGAGCGGCAGGCTGGCTGTTTTATATTGCGGTAGGTGCTGGAATAGTCACTTTTCTTATCTGGATTACCATTTCCCAAGATATACAAACTGCTATTGCTAGAACGGTCACAGTCCTGGTAATTGCCTGCCCTCATGCTCTGGGTCTGGCTATTCCTTTAGTCATTGTGAATGCCACGGCTATGAACGCAAAGAACGGTATTTTGGTAAGGAACAGGGACGCTTTTGAACGGGCAAGAAACATTAAGCAGGTTGCCTTTGATAAGACAGGCACCTTAACTGAGGGCAAATTTGGCGTACGGCAAATCTATACCGATGAGCTATCAGACGATGAAGCGCTGGCTTTGGCAGCCGCATTAGAAACGCGCAGCGAACATGCCTTAGCCCAGGCTATCGTTGCTGAGGCTCAAAAAGAAAATCTTGGATTGCAGCAAGCCAGTGAGTTTGAGGTCATTGCAGGTAAAGGGATTAGAGCAAAACTAGCTGGTCAAAGCTATACAGTAGGTCGCCCCGAATGGATTAAAGAGCAAGGTCTCGACCTTTCGGCAGAGCTTAAGCAGGGTCTAGATGAGGCAGAAGCCAGGGGTGAAAGTGTCATTGCGCTTATGGACTCGAGCAAGGTTCTGGCCCTTTTCGCCCTGGCAGATAAGGTAAGAGAAAGGGCCAAAGAAACCATTCAGGCACTTAAAGAAATCGGCGTTGAATCCATTATGATTACAGGAGACGCCGAAGCTGTTGCCAAGACCGTTGCTGCTGAGCTTGGCATCAACCGCTATCATGCCAGAGTACTTCCTCAAGACAAAGCAAAGCTGGTTAGAGACTTGAAACAGAAGGGGCAAACCGCCTTTACGGGGGATGGGATTAACGACGCCCCAGCTTTACTCGAGGCTGATTTAGGCATTGCCATAGGTGCAGGTACGAATGTTGCTATTGAATCAGCTGATTTAGTACTGGTGGAAAATGACCCGAAAGACGTTTTGGTCGCCATCAAATTATCACAGGCAAGTTACCGCAAAATGAATCAGAACCTCTGGTGGGCAACTGGTTACAACGCCATAGCCATACCTCTAGCCATGGGACTATTAGCCTGGACAGGCTTTATTTTATCACCAGCTGTGGGGGCCATTTTTATGAGTTTGTCGACTGTCGTGGTGGCGCTAAATGCTGTTGCGTTAAGGCGGGTAAGGTTAGACTAGTCAATGAAGATTTTTTATCTATTTATTTGCCTCAGTCTTGGCCTTGCCTTTGGTCAGCCCCCAGATATTACTAAACTTTTCACATCCTTACCCGTAAAAGCAACCGTAGTTGAAGATCATTCTATTGCTCGCAATTGGAATGAGATGCTCTTAATTGCTATAGAGAATGATTTTGCTAGACCAACGGTTCATGCCAGAAACCTATTTCATAGCTCCGCGCTAATGTATGACTTGTGGTCAAGCATAACGAACAAGGGTCAACCCTATCTTTTAGGACAAACCCTTAATGACTTTAGCTGTCCTTTTACCGGCTATAAGGGGGAGCAATCCGAAGATGCGTTGCGTGAGGCAATTAGCTATGGAATGTACCACCTATTAAAACATCGCTTTAGTGAAGTTGCCAAAGTGTCCGCAGGTCTTGATTGGTTTTTTAGAGAGCTTGGTTTTGATGCTAATGTTGTTCAAATAGATAATGCTTCAAGTAACCCTGTCGCTTTAGGCAATTATGTGGCGAGCTGTTATATCGACTATGGATTACAGGACGGTTCAAACGAAGCGTTTTTATACACCAATGAATACTATTGGCCACTAAATGAAGGGCTTAATCCTAAGTATTCTGGCAATCAAAGTTTTCTTTATCCTAATCATTGGCAGCCCTTGATTTTTGAGGGAGGGTTTGTCGATCAATCCGGCAATCTTTTTACAACAGAACGACCTATTGACTTTCTTGGTGCAGAATGGGGCAAAGTTAGACCCTTTGCCTTGGCGCAAAAAGATTTACAAATTCGGGAACGAGATGGCATAGACTTCTGGATGTATGACGACCCTGGATCACCTCCTCAATTAGGTGAGGATGAGGAAAGTACTAACTTTTACCTGTGGAACTTTTTGACGGTTGCTCGCCTCTCGGGAGACCTAGATGCCAACAACCAGCTTATCGATATTTCCCCTGCTTCAATAGGCAATATTTCGGTTGATGATCTACCTGAAACGTTTGCTGAGTACCAACATTTTTACACGCTTGAGGGTGGCATGATGGGCCAAGGCTTTCCTACAAACCCTATAACAGGTATCCCTTATGAACCCAATCTTGTTCCTCTGGGTGATTATGCCAGGGTCTTAGCAGAATTCTGGGCCGATGGACCCTCTTCAGAAACCCCACCCGGTCACTGGTTTACCATTCTCAATTATGTAAGTGACCACCCTGCTTTTTCCCCCCGTTTTATGGGTGAAGGAGTGCCCCTAGATCAGCTCGAGTGGGATATCAAAGCCTATTTCACGTTGGGTGGTGCTATGCATGATGCCGCAGTAGCAAGTTGGGCAATCAAAGGCTGGTACGACTTTCCTAGGCCAATTTCAGTTATTCGTTTTATGGCAGATTCGGGGCAAAGTACGAACCTAGAAGCAGAAAACTATGCCCCATCTGGATTTCCCCTTATAGGGGGATTTAGCGAACTAGTGACGCCAGAAGACCCCTTAGCTGGTGAGAATGGCGAGCATGTTGGCAAAGTTAAAATCTATGCCTGGCAAGGTCACAGCCTTATTAATAATCCGGTCGTAGATACCGCAGGCGTCGGCTGGATACTGGCTGAAAACTGGTGGCCCTATCAGCGCCCAAATTTTGTTACACCTCCCTTTGCTGGCTATATCTCAGGGCACTCAACGTTTTCAAGTGCAGCTGCGGAAGTTCTTACTTACCTTACAGGCAGTCCCTATTTCCCTGGAGGATTAGGAGAATTTGTTGCCAAGAAAAATGACTTTCTTGTGTTTGAAGAGGGACCTAGTGTTGACGTTGTTTTGCAGTGGGCAAAATACAGTGACGCAGCTGACCAAACAAGCTTATCGCGTATCTGGGGCGGCATTCATCCGCCTATTGATGATATTCCTGGCCGGATTCTTGGAAAAAAGATAGCCCAACAGGCTTTTGATTTATCCAGGCAACTTTTTGACGCTAAAAATGCGCTTTATAGATAAATATTTTTGGCACGGCATTATTTTCATCATAGTTATTGGTGGACTGGCTAATATTTTAATTTGGTTTTCTCCACGCAAATCTGTGTCTTTAGATCTTCCTTCTTACCCCGTCGAATTAGTAGTACAAGGACAAGATATCTATAGAGCAAATTGCCTTGCTTGTCATGGTGAAGATGGGCAGGGATTTGTTCAAGAGACGATTCCGGCGCCTGCTCTTGATAGCACGATGCATGCCTGGCACCATCCTGATTCCCAAATAGCAAGTTTCCTCCGGGATGGGATAGGTCAAATGCCCGCCGT
>JAGQHN010000203.1 GCA_020431825.1 Trueperaceae bacterium
AATCCAGTCGATGTTGGCTATAGTTCATTCCTTACTTCATCACACCTTGCCATTTGCTTGGTGTGCGTAAGTCCTATCTTTACATTGAACCAAGCTTTACCGATATAAGTCCTCCGCCTTATGAGCTTATTCCTGATATTGAAGGTAAGGTCGTTAAAGCTGAGCTTTTGGATGGGCTTTTGTTGGTGGTGCTCGAGGATAGAACCTTTCAGATTATTGATTTTGACAGTTTAGAGGCACTCGGAAAGTTTCGTCTAAACCAAGGCAATGCCGCTCCTAGCTCAATCGATTTCAAAGTCATATATGATGTTCTGCTTGTAATGCGGCAGGCAGGAGAATCTCTATATATTGCAGCTTTGACATTGCCTTAGGCGAAACTGCATGTCATATCAGAAGTCAGTCAAGCTTATGGTGAATCTAATCAAAGTAAGCTACTGATTCTGTTAAGATTGTGACCCTATTTTAAAGTCACTTCCCATAAACCTTGGTCACTCCAATTCTCACTTTTTAACTGTAAGACAATCGCTAAGCAAAAAGACGCTCAAGCGGTATGATGATGGGTCTGTTTTTATGCCAGAGCTTGCTCAAAAACCCCTGTATGACATCAAAGACAAGCGTTTGCTCGGTTTGCCTGCGGTGGCTCGCCTTGCCTTATTCGCACGTCATGAGGGACCAGCCGTCCTGCTCACTACCGAGGAGAGGCTCGAGCTTTTTCAAGACAGTGCAGCTTTTGGCGTAGCCCACAGTCTGAACCCCGACATCAGTAACTGGCATGAGCGTTTTGACAAAGTGGTCGTTTCCCTGGAACATGCCCTCAGGCCCTTCCCCAAAAATCCTGACAGCTATGTTTTAAACCTCAAGCTGGGCAAACGCTATGGGCGCGACGATCTTTTAGACACTCTGATTCGCTACGGTTATGAGCGAGATGAACAGCCGGGTGTTACCGTGCGTGGCGATACCATCACGCTTTATTTTTCCGAAGGAGATTCTGATGATGCTTTAAGGCTCGAGTTCTTTGGCGATGAACTTGACCGCATGGAGCGCACGCAAAAAGACAAGCCCGGTACCTGGCCAGAAAGCTTTGTGCTTTCTCCCCGTTTTGAAACCGATGTACAGGATGACGCCTGGACCAGCCATATTATTGAGCATTTGCCCGGACATATCTTTTTAGACAGCAGCGAGCTTTATGCTGGCGATGTTGGTGAAGAAAAAGCAAGCTGGCTTTTTGATTATGTGGCCAATCGAGAAACGACTTCTTTTGGTCGAGATAGTTTAAAGCTTGAAGAGGCAAAATTTGTCTATGATTCTCTGGGCTACTACCGGGGTCGGCTTTCTGATTTTCGCAATGACCTCGAGTTCTGGCTCAATGATGGCTACAGCGTCAGCTTGCTGCTCAAATTTGAACGCACCGGTCGCTATTTGCGTGAAAAAGTTTTAGATGATTTAGAAAGCCATTTTCATAATGAAGTACAGTTTCACCCAAACCAACTTGGGCTAATTATTGCGCCAAATGCCAGAGGAGGTTTTAGAGATACGCAGCGTAAAGAGATCATCCTCACCGAAGATTTGCTCTACGGTGCTCAGGGTACCAGAAAGCTGCGGAAAACCCCCGGGAAACGCGTTCATGACGCCATTCAGCTTTCTATTGGTGACTACCTCATTCACCCAGATCACGGGATTGGTCGCTTTGTAGGCCTCGAGCCCAGAGTCGTTTTAGGGGTGACTCGAGACTACCTGATGATGCAATACGCTGGTGACGGCAAGCTCTACCTTCCGGTGGAACTTTTGCCCATGCTCAGGCGTCACCCGGGCACCACTGATGACCCGCCACGTCTTTCAACTTTGGGCACCAATGAATGGGCCAGAGCCAGAGAACGGGCAAGGGTAAATGCTCAAGAACTGGCGATTAAGCTTATTAAAACCTATGCCGAGCGCCAGATTAGTGAGGGCGTTGCCATGCCCAAGGTGCCCGACTGGGACCCCCTGATCGAAGAAAACTGCCCCTTTACCCTGACACCCGATCAGGCTGCTGCCGTCTCTGCGGTTTTAACGGATATGGCTAAAGCCATGCCCATGGACAGACTCATTTCTGGTGATGTCGGCTTTGGTAAAACCGAGGTTGCCGTGCGCGCGGCTCACCGCGCCGTAGGAAACGGCAAACAAGTCGCGGTACTCGTGCCTACCACTGTCTTAAGTCGTCAGCACTTTGAAACCTTTAAAGAGCGGTTTGAGGGCATTCCTGTCAAGATAGAAATGCTCTCACGCTTTGTTTCTGATAAAGATGCCAGAGAAGCTTTAAAAGGCCTTAAGGATGGCAGTGTTGACATTGTCATAGGTACGCACCGCCTCTTAAATGACAGCATTAAGTTTAAAGACCTCGGACTCTTAATCATTGACGAGGAACACCGTTTTGGTGTAGCCCAAAAAGAAAAGATGAAAGGCTTAAAAGCCAATCTGGATGTCTTGTCACTGTCGGCGACACCCATTCCAAGAACGCTCTATATGAGTCTGGTCGGGCTGCGCGATGTCAGCCAGATTATGACGCCGCCCGAAGGACGCAAACCCATTCAGACTCTGCTGCAACCCTACGACCCTATGGCTGTACGGGAAGCAATCATGTTTGAACTCGAGCGCGGTGGCAAAAC
Source organism: Trueperaceae bacterium (assembly GCA_020431825.1). Taxonomy (GTDB): domain Bacteria; phylum Deinococcota; class Deinococci; order Deinococcales; family Trueperaceae; genus JAHEBB01. Next base: position 2,646 of record JAGQHN010000203.1, read on the forward strand.
CTTTTACATTCACGACCGCATTGGCTCGATGGGTATGCGCGCAAAAACTCTGCAACAACTTGTTCCTGAAGCGCGCATCGGTGCAGTGCATGGACAAATGCACGCCGATGACCTGGAAGAAATCATGATTGGGTTTGAAGAAGGCGCTTTTGACATCTTGCTGGCAACCACCATTGTTGAATCAGGGTTGGACATTACGGGGGCAAATACCCTGGTCATAGAACGGGCTGACAAACTTGGTCTGGCACAGCTTTATCAGTTAAGGGGCCGGGTAGGTCGCAGGCAAACCGAAGCCTGGGCGCATCTGTTTTATCCTGGACGCATTACTGAAACAGCACAGCGCCGACTTTATGCCATTGCTGAACTTAATGACCTGGGTAGTGGGCACTTGCTCGCTGAAAAAGACATGGAAATACGCGGTGTGGGTAATCTCCTGGGGCCAGAGCAACACGGGCAGATAGCTGCTGTAAGCCTCGAGGTTTATACCGAAATGCTGGCAGAAGAAATCGCCAAACTTAAAGGTGAGCAAATTGCCGAGGCGCGCCAGTATCCCTCAATTGATCTTAATCTTGATGCCAGACTTAGCCCCAGCTATATTGCCGATGACGAACTTCGCATTGAGTATTACGGGCGACTCTCTGAAACACAAAACCTGGCAACGATTGGTTCTATTGCCAGAGAATTACGTGAGCGCTTCGGACCCATCCCCGATGAAGTCAAGACCTTTATTGAACTGGCAAAAATCAGGCTGCTTTCAGCCGACAAAGGTGTCGCCAACGTTAAAGAACACATGACCGATGTGCAAATCAGTTTTGCTCACGAATCTTTGGACTATGACGCCAAAGGTATAAAAGCGCTCCCCTACAATATCGAACCTACCCGCTATCCTCCCGGGTTTTCTATAAAGAAACGTGGCCTCAAATCAGAACAAATGCTCGAGGCGATTAGCCGCGTCTTGTATCTTTGTGCTTAAAGCCTAGATTCACTCTAAAGGAATATTGAAGCCAAAACGAAAAACTGGGATAGTTGGGTAGGCACTTTGACCATCAAGCAAAACATTTTCTTCTATTTCTGCGTATAAACTCGCACTTGTCAACTCAAACTCGAGGCCAACAAGTCCGCCTACACCAAAGAGAGCCCCACTTGCTCCTTCAGAGAATCCAAGTATCGTTCTCGGCCCAACGCCCCCATAAATAGCGACATTACTCTCTTCCAATTGATAATGATAAGTAAGATTCAAACCTACACCCAAAATTCCAATAACAACATAGGGTAAGGGAGTTTCCAGATCAAGGCGCACTCCGACATTAGGGGCTAAAAGGCTCCTCGCCCCTACCTGAGCTCCCAAAAAGGGAAGAATATAAATATTAATGACATGAGCCCCAGCGTAAGCATCATAGGGATTTAAGGTTAGATCATCAATTGTATTATCAGGCTGCGCAAAAGCACTGGTACATAAGAGAAATGCGAATAGTAGACTTCTAAGCAATTTGAACATTTGTTCTCCTAAACTGACCATAATTCTCATTAAGAATATATCAAACTGCAACAAAAAAGGAAGCTCGAGCCTAGACTCGAGCTTCTTTTTAAGCATGGGCTAAAGTTTAAAAATAGTAGTTGATACCAATACGTAAGGCCGGTTGGAAAATAGGATCGAAACCTACACCACCTCTAAGCTCGCCAAACAATCCAAGTTCAGGGCTTAATGCATATTCAGCACCAACCAAACCCGCTAGGCCAAGGGTTACACCTGAGCTTTCTACATCTGCAGTGGCAGGATCATCGCCGCGAATACTTGCACCAATATCAAGCCCACCACCAACATACACATCTAAAGGCAGGTCATTTTCCGTTTCAAGGTTCAGATGATAAAGCACATCAGCACCACCTGTAACAGAAAAAGCTCCATTAAACAAAAAGCTGACTGCACTTAAATTAATACGAAGATCAAGGTCTTGGGCTAGAAGATCAGGCATACCATAGTGCAAGTTAATACCGAGAGGAAAACCTGTTGAGGCACCAATCCACTGGGTTCCTGCCATCATATTGCCTTGTGCAAAGGCAGAACCTGCTCCAAGACTTAGGGCAGCTAGAAGTACAATTAAGAGTTTGCGCATATTTTTGTCCCTCCATCGACAAGATTGGACGCTTAATTCGTCACTGTGAGTTATATCACACGCCAACATTATCAAACAAGTTGATTTGTCCTCTGTAACGAGTACCTAAATACTTTTAGAACACTAGCCTCGGCTGCGCTCGAGGTACCTTTTTAAGCTGTCCCGCTCTTTGGGTGTAGCCTCATTGCAGAGGGGTAAGACCTTATAACGCTCAATATAAAGGGCAATGTGCCTGGCTTCTTCGGCTTGTGGTACCCGGCTGGCCTCATAGCGCCAGAAGGCTATTTGTTCTTTGACACAAGCACTCTTTTGCAAGTGCTGGCGAATACGATTAGGCACATCTTTAGCTGATTGGCCTATGTAAATGGTTTGTTTTTCCAGGTTGGCAAGTTCATAAATGCCAGGCATAGCGTCACGCCCCCGCTGAGGAGGTAAGGCCTCGAGCCTTCGCCAGCGGCTAAAAATAGGCATCTTTAGCTTAAGAAATACATAGGAGGGCCAGTTACCTAGTTCTCATATCCAAGTTCACGCAGTGCCTCTAAATCTTGTCGCCAGTCTTTATGCACCACAACTTCCAGATCAAGATAAATCTGATGATTCAAAAAGACCTCGAGTTGCTTTCTTGCCGTTTTGCCAATCTCACGAATCATCTTGCCCCCTTTACCAATCACAATCATACGGTGTCCGGTTTTTTCTACCCAGATTTCAGCGCTGATATAAATGGGCTCTTTGGCATCTGCCGGATCTTCCCACTCGAGTACCTGCACCGCTACCGCATAGGGTATTTCCTGACGTAAGTGAATCATGGCACTTTCCCGAATAAGCTCCGCAGCCCAATCTTCACGCCGCTGATCACTGCGAATATTGTCTGGGAAAAAGTAAGGGCTTTCAGGCGCGAGGGTTAAGAGGTCATCGCGCAGGGCATAAACACTATTAGGGTCATCAAGAGCGCTCAGCACATAAGTCCGGCTTGGCTCATAAAGGGCCTTGTAAAGGTCAAGGGCTTCATCAGGGTATTTTGCTGCATCTACCTTATTACCAATAAGATATACAGGAA
>JAGQHN010000204.1 GCA_020431825.1 Trueperaceae bacterium
CGCTATGGGCTTATGGCCAATGCCAATTTGCGCATTTACAAGCCCTGGCTTGACCAGACTTTTGTCAAAGAGCTGGGTGGTCGCAAAGAGATGAGTGAATTTCTTACTGAAAATGGTTTTGAGTACCGTGCCAGTAAAGAAAAAGCCTACTCAACTGATGCCAATATTTGGGGAGCAACTCACGAAGCTAAAGACCTCGAGTTCCTGAGTAAGGGCATAAAAATAGTTAATCCGATTATGGGTGTGAAGTTCTGGGACAGTAGTGTTGATATACCTGCTGAAGAAGTGAGCATAAGTTTTGTAGACGGATTTCCCACCGAGCTAAATGGCAAAAGCTTTAGCGATCATGTGGCGCTGGTTGAAGAGGCGAACGCCTTAGGCGGAAGGCATGGTCTCGGTATGTGTGATCAGATAGAAAACCGCATCATTGAAGCCAAGAGCCGTGGTATTTATGAGGCGCCGGGTATGGCCCTCTTGCACATCGCTTACGAGCGCCTGTTAGCAGGCATTCATAATGAAGGCACAATTGATAATTATCGGAGTTTAGGCAGAAAACTCGGGCGCCTTCTCTATGAAGGGCGCTGGTTTGACCCACAAAGTCTTATGCTCCGCGATACGCTGCAAAAATGGGTAGGTCGGGCTGTGAGTGGTACGGTGACACTCGAGCTTCGTCGTGGGGATGATTACAGCATTCTAAACACCGAAAGTCCCAACCTGACCTATCACCCTGAGCGCCTTTCCATGGAGCGGGTTGAAGATGAAGCCTTTAGCCCCCTTGATCGCATTGGTCAGCTTTCCTTACGTAACCTCGATATTGCTGACTCACGTAATAAGCTTGGTGTGTACGCCAAAGCAGGTGTATTGCCCAAGTCAGGTGGTATTGCTGAACTTATGCAAGGTGAAAATTCAGAAAAATAAATTATTACTGGGTACAAACGGCTAGGTACTCAAAACTTAAGGAGAAAAAAATGGCAAAGACGATTATCCAAACCAATGATGCTCCAGCAGCTATTGGGCCTTATTCACAAGCAGTGAGCATTGGAAACCTGCTGTTTTGTAGTGGACAGATTCCCTTAAAGCCAGATGGCAGTTTGCAAGATGGCAGTATTGAAGAACAGACCACGCAGGTTTTTGAAAACATTAAAGCGGTCTTAGCTGAGGCGGGCAGCAGTCTGGAAAAAGTGGTTAAAACCACCTGTTTCCTAAGCGATATGAATAATTTTGCGGCTATGAATGCGGTTTACGGAACTTATTTCACTGAGAACCCACCCGCTCGCTCGACGGTACAGGTTGCCCGCTTGCCTAGAGATGTTCTGGTTGAGATTGAAGTTATTGCGCTTATCTAGTACCTGGTGAATCTAATACCTGATAGCAAAAATCGCAGGTTTTGGATGGTGTGTGCAGGGACTGGTCTGCTGCTAATAGTTCAGGTGGTCTATGGATAAGTCTGCACAAAATCTGGTAAACCGCTCAAAAACTTTGGTCATTACTGGCTCGAGCCGGGGCATAGGTAGGGCTACGGCTCTGCTAGCGGCCGAGCGTGGTTTTAACCTTTGCATTAATTACCATACGAATAAGATGGCTGCCCAAAACGTCCTTGAAGAAGTACTTGAATTTGGTGTCCACGCCGTTACCGCTCAAGCAGATGTATCTGTAGAGGCGGAGGTTAAACGATTATTTGAAACCGTGGACACAGAATTAGGTGAGCTAACGCACCTTGTCAACAACGCTGGAACACTTGTACCTGCCAGGCGTGTTGATGAGATGGATGCTGAACGTCTGGTAAAAGTATTTCAAACCAATGTAGTCAGTAGTTTTCTCTGTGCCAGGGAAGCCATAAAACGCATGTCTACTCGTTATGGTGGGCAAGGCGGCGCCATTGTCAATGTTTCATCGGCGGCCAGTCGTACAGGTTCCGCCGGTGTTTATGTGGATTATGCTGCCTCTAAGGGAGCACTGGACACCTTCACTTATGGACTGGCGCAAGAGGTCGCGCAGGAAGGCATTCGGGTTAATGCCGTGAGACCAGGCTTCATAGATACCGAGATTCACGAACTCAGTGAATTGCCGGGTAGGGCGGAGCAGGTAGCAAAAACCGTACCGATGCGGCGCAACGGTACAGCAGAAGAAGTTGCTACAGCTATTTTATGGCTTCTGTCTGATGAAGCCTCCTATACCTCAGGTGCCTGGCTAGATGTCGCGGGAGCGCGTTAGGTAAAAAGCAGCACAATATAGGTGAGATAAGCAGCGAATAACAGACCTCCGGGAACACGGCCCAGGCGGCCTCTCGTCCCTACAATAAAAAGCGGTAAGAGCGCCAGAGAAAAACCCAGCATAATCAGAATGTCTAGTCTGATTGCGGCAAAAGGTTCTGCCAGGGGTTTTACCAGGGCAGTAATACCTAAAATGGCCAGAACGTTAAATATGTTTGAGCCGATGACATTACCTAAAAGGATGTCACTTTGTTTTTTACTGGCAGCTATAACTGAGCTGGCTAATTCGGGCAGGCTGGTGCCAAAAGCAACGACAGTCAGGCCAATGACAGCTTCGGGTACACCCAGCCGCGTGGCAATGGCGATGGCCCCTATAACCAGGAGTCGGGCACCTGCTATAAGTAGACCAATGCCCAGAATCAGCAGAACGATGTTTTGCCAGACGGGACCTTTTGGCTCACTAGGGAGGTCATCGGCGGCTAGCTGGCTCTGGTCGTACTTGAGTAGATAAACCAGATAGGCAATGAGTAAACCCACCAGAATGCCTCCCTCGAGCCGACTCACCACCCCATCTAGCATAAAAGGAATCAGCAGCAGGCTCACCGCCATCATGACCGGAAAGTCGCGTTTTAAGAACAGCTTGCCAGCACTTACTGGATAGATGAGGGCTGCAATTCCCAATATCAGTGCGACGTTGGCGATATTTGAACCAATAACATTACCAATTGCCAGATCAGGTGCCCCATCAAGTGCTGATGCCAGGGTGGCTGCAAGCTCGGGGGCGCTGGTGCCAAAGGCCACGACGGTTAAACCAATAACCAGAGAGCTAATGCCAAACCTGGACGCCAGTAAGCTAGCATGACGAACCAGAAATTCACCACCTGCATAAAGCAGGGCTATGCCAAGGATTAAGTAGAGAATACTCACGTCTAGAGGCTAACAAATCAGGCTCGAGCTTAACCAGATACAAAAGTATACGCTTAGGTAATCCTCTCCTATAAGGAGTTCAACGCCCCGTCATCTTCCAGCACCCTAATTTTTACAGGCTTATTCTCTAGCCAGCAATTCTCTAGCCAGCTTTACGTCTTTGGGAGGAGGTGCCGTAGAGTCAAAATGAGCTAAGCTTTAAGCTATCAAACGCCTTAGAAGTCTTATTCAACCCAGTAATCTGATCGCGCTGGGGGTACTCGTATTGACGCTGCTTATCCTTTTACTTATAGAGCAGCAAACGAAGGTCAATGTCTTTAGTGAAGAAGGCTTTAAAACTTTTGTAGCCATGCTGGGTTGGTGGGGGCCGCTGGTTTACTCTTTGCTGGTCGCCATTTCGGTAGTGGTAAGTCAGATCCCTGGTATTCCTCTGGCTATTGCTGCTGGGGCCATGTGGGGGCCGTTTAAAGCACTTTTCTTTAGCGTTTTGGGTGGCTTTTTGGGGGCCATGGTGGCCTATTATTTGGGGCGAACGCTGGGTCGTAGCATTATGAAAGCGCTGGTAGGAAAGGTCATGGTGTTTAATAAAGAAAGGGGAGAATATGCTCTTGGGCTCATTATCTTTATGTCCAGGGTACTTCCCCTCTTTCCTTTTGATGTCATTAGTTATGCCGCTGGTGTAAGTGGCCTATCTGCCAGTATTTATGCCGCTGCAACACTCCTGGGCATGATTCCTTCTACCTTGCTCCTGACCTATCTGGGTTCAGCCTTTACGGTGAGTTTGCCTTTTGCGCTGGCCCTTTCATTTATGGCAACTGTCATGCTCATTGCTCTTTCTGTCCTTATACAGCGCTACAATCTACTTGGCTTGCAGGGTAGTATTCGGCTCGAGTAAGTCTTATTGCTATGAAAGATAAACTAATTGACGGCCTCCTCCTGGTAACTATGATTGCGGTAGCGATACTTATCGTTATAACGCTTTTTTCGCCCTCGAGTTTACGTTTTAGCTTTGACCGAGGAGGGGGAACAGGCACCGCTACGACGACCCGTCAGGATGCCAGCAACGCCTCTGGCGGTATTGTACCGATTTCACCAGATGACAGGTCGGGTGCCAATACAGATAGCGCTAACAGTGAAACCGTTATTGTTCCTGTGGTGCCAGATGAGACCCTTACTCAGAATGCAACTACTGTGCAATCGGAAACAGAGCCTTTGGCCGAAGCAGATACGACGAGTGAAGAGGCTGCTGCCGAAACTGAAAATGAGGAACCCACGCCTGTTCCTGAGGGGACGCTTGAACTCGAGCGCGTTGGCTTTAGCTTTGTTACGGGTGGGGCAGGGGCCTGCTCCATTGTGCTCGAGCCCTGGCGCCATGTGGCCGTGAGTCGTGACATTTTGGCGACCTATCCCTGCGGCACTGAAGTGACGATTGATCTTGATGAAAGTGTCGGCGGGCATAAAACCTTCCGGGCGATTGTGGCTGACACCATGAACCCGGTGCATGAAAAAACGGTCAATATTTATGTAGGTCAAGAAGAACCTGCTCTTTCCTACGGGGTTAGAGCCGGGATGCTCGAGCCTTAAATAAACCCAAAGTAAGAATTTTGTAAGAATTTGTGACCGTTGCGAAAACGCGTCTTTGGCGATCAACTAAACTACAAGTGTGGTGGTCGTCCCCCTTCAAAGCGAAGGGGGATACATTTTTTAGGCGCCATTTAACTTGGAACTCCCAGTAGTATCAAGCTATATCCTTCGGCGGACGCCTTTTGGCAAACCATTCAGATTTGTTGTCACATAAGCATTTTTGAGCAGGATGCCTTTCCTAAGGACAATCTCAGTTATCATCAAACGACTGGAATTCACCTGTCTGGTGATGGGAGTTTGCTATGACCAAAAAACGCATGTGGGGCGGTCGTTTCGCTGAAGAAACCGATCAGCTCGTTCAGGAATTTAATGCTTCAATTAGTGTCGATAAAGCCATGGCCCTGCAAGACATTCAGGGTTCGATAGCCCATGCGACCATGCTAGCCGAACAAGGAATAGTGCCTGAAGAAGAGGTCAAAACCATTATTGGGGGGCTCGAGGCCATTCGTGAAGAGGTGGCAGCTGGTCGCTTTACCTGGTCGGTTGAACTTGAAGACGTTCATATGAATATCGAGCGTGAGCTAACCAACCGAATTGGCGCAGTTGGCGGTAAGCTTCACACGGCGCGCAGCCGCAACGATCAGGTCGCCACAGATTTTCGCCTCTGGCTCCGCGATAAGACGCATGATCTTATTGAGCTTTTACGAGAAACGCGTCATGTTTTTGTAGAGCTGGCAGAAACCCACCTGGACGCTATTATGCCGGGTTACACCCATTTGCAGGTAGCGCAGCCTATTTTGTTTAGCCATCATATGCTGGCGTATTTTGAGATGTTCAGCCGCGATGAGGCGAGGCTCGAGGATTCGCTAAAACGCCTGAATATTTCTCCGCTGGGTGCAGGTGCATTAGCAGGTACGGGGTTTGCCATTG
>JAGQHN010000205.1 GCA_020431825.1 Trueperaceae bacterium
ACCTATCTTTTTGATTGCCCGCTTCCTACTGATCAGGGTGTTTCCCATGATGAACTGGGCATGATGCAGTTTGTAACCATTCCAGAAAATTAAAGCTCGTCCCAAACGTTCTAGGACGCTGCTCCCATGACATTGGGACAAGCGGGACTTTAGTTTAGAACTGAAAGACAAATTTAAGGAGGAAAACATGAAAGCCAGAAAAACCCTTAGCTTTTTGATTGGTATGCTTCTTATATTCTTAGCCTGTGCTAGTGCTCAAGAGCTGACCTATACCTATGAAAATGGTACCTTAACAGGCCCTCAAACGATTTCGGTTAATGGTTATCAAAATATCTTGTTTGTCAATAACAGTGATATGGAACTTGATGTAACATTTGCCAAACTTCATGAGGGTGCAACACTGGCTGAACTCGAGACAGCAGATAAAGCCTTCATGGCTACCATTGAAGGTGAAGGTAGTCCAGATGCTGGTGCAAAAATGGGTACGATGATCAGCTTGGCTGACTTTATTGGCGGTGTTCATCCTGTATCGCATACGCAGGCAAGTGCTTATCTTAAGCTTGAGCCTGGGAATTATATTGTCAATGCCTCTACAGGGGGCGGTGGTGACCCTTATATGCCTTTCTATCTAGAAGTTGCAGTTACTGAAGGCCCAAGTGCTGAAGCTCCAAGTGCTGACTTTAATTTGCACATGAGTGACTTTCACTTTGATTTTCCTGACACCATGCCTGCAGGTAAACAAGTCTGGCAAATCAGTGATACGGGCTCACAACCTCATATGGCCCTTGTATGGAAACTGATGGAAGGGAAAACGGCTGAGGATGTGACCACCTGGATGAGCGATTTTGCTGGTCCTCCTCCTGTCGAGTTTGAGGGTGGCGGTCTAATTCAGGGGATTACAGCAGGACAGACGTTTTATATACCTATAGAGTTAAGCTCTGGAAATTATGTCGTTGTTTGTCCCCTACCCAACCTTGGTACAGGTGAACCTCATTTCGCCGATGGCATGATAGCTACTTTTAAAGTTGAGTGAACCTTTGGGGCTCGAGCATACTCGAGCCCCACTTCGTAAAGATTAATTTTTAGCGTATACAGCCCAAAAATCAAGTTAGGAAAGGTATCCCATGACTTTTAAACGTAGCCTCTGGCTTTTTGCAGTAATGTCATTGCTATTTTTAACGGCGTGTCCGCAACCCCAGCCACCTGTAACAGTAGTCATTCCCGATACAACCAAAGTAGCTGACAGTAGCACTAGGGATGTCTTGACTTCTTTTGATATGGCCAGTGGCGATATGCACTTCGCAAAAATGACCCCTTTTCTAGAAGCTCTGAAAACTAATGATGTACTGGTAAGTGAACCTTCTGAGGCTGCGCCTTATGGTTATTTAAGAAGGGTAGTGGACATTCATAAAGATGCTAAGGGGGTGCAGCTAAAAACAGCCGTTGCAGGCCTTGCTGATGCCATAAATGAAGGTGAATTCCATGCTGAAGGAGACTTTCATGCTGATGATCTCTTAGCAACAGAAACCTATTATCCAAACATTACGATGGGCGCGATAAAGCAAGATGAGCTTACGACGACTAATCTTTTGCCTGGCTACGACTTCTTTATAAGCTTTGATCAGACCTTGCTGGATGTAAATACAAAAGGGGTAAAGGTCAAAGTAAAAGTCTCAGGTGAAGTCAACTTGAAATCTGGCTACAATGTCAGTTCTCGCATCAAGCCTTGCAAAAAGCTTCCTCCCACGTGTGTAGAATTTACTGCCACAATGGGCTTTGACGAAAATGTCAAAATAGCGATATCAGGTGAGGCAAATGTAAAACTAGGCAAAGAATTTAAAGTGGGTGAGTTTTATTTTAAGCCCATCATTTTAGTTGTTGGTGTCGTACCAGTAGTGTTTCAGCCAACGCTAGCTGTCTATCTGGGTGCTAGCGGCGAACTTAATTTAAAATTTGAGTATGGTGTATCTGATCGGGTGGTTGCGCAGCTCGGGGCAAAATGGAATGGTAAAAGCTGGGAAGATATTTCGGCAGTTGACGTTCAGTTAAAAACTCTTAGTGAAGTGAATTTAGATGACGCTTTTAATGCTGAACTTTACGTTAAACCTACATCAGCTCTTTTGCTTTATGGTGTAGCTGGCCCAACAGCAACCTTACAACCCGGATTAAAAATGACGGCTTCACCTAACAGAGATCCTTTCTGGCAGCTAGATGCAGTCCTGAAGGGCTCCATTGGGTTTGGGCTTGAGTTACCTCTAGCAGGCCACTTAACCAATCACGAGGTCGAACTCTTTAACAAAACCATTACCTTAAAAAAGTCACCAAACTTAGCACCTAAAATTACTTTGTTCAAAAACCCAGCCAAAGCTGATCTGGGAAAACCTTATTACCTCTTGGATTTAAGACCAGAGGGTCTTTGTGGGGCGTTTTTTTGCGTCAAAGACCCTGAAGGTGGCGTGCTTAAGGTGAGACTATTCTCAAGCCTCGAAGGGGAGTTACCTGCTGGCGGTGAATACAGTTTTAAAGTCGAAGGAATGCACGCCATTACTATTACGGCAACCGACCCTTTAGGTAATACCACACAAGCAGTGTTAAACCTGAGTGTTGTCAATGCCCCGCCTGATATCTTATTTAGCTATTTTGACAAAACTGTTGCTCAAGGAGTTCCCTATTTCGTAAATGTTAGTGCTAATGATTTAAATTCAGGCAAACTAGGCTGCTCGAGTTTGCGCTGGAGTGTACAAGACCCTGATGTTTTGACCACCGAGTTAGGCGCATCAGTAGGATGCAACGTGAATATTATTTTTGGGCAGATGGGGCAGCGCAGTGTGAATTTATCAGCCTCTGACCCGCAAGGTGCTAAAACCCAAAAGACCTTAAACGTAACAGTCACTGAACCACCACTTATTAAACCTCCTGGGGTTGGCTTTATGAAAATCTTTAACAGTAGAAGCGGTGAGGTCGTTCAAACAGGCGATAAGGTGCGCTATGGTGATCTTTTAAACCTGTCAGTAGCGGTCACCAATCCCGATAATTTGCCCATTGAATATAGCTGGTACGTCAGTGCTGGAGAAAAATTCGAAAAAATTGGCGATCAGCCAACCATGGTTTGGGCAGCAGGTTATCCTATTGGCGAAGGCTCGAATGTGCGCATCCTGTTACATGTATACTGGGGTGACCCTAAACATCAGCCCGATCAACGGCTTGACTTCTCCGTTGGTGTAAATGGACCGAGGTAGGCATAATGCTTCGTTTTATCTGCTTGCTGATGCTCATCTTTCTTCTAACAGCCTGTCCTGGTCCCACACCGCCAACTAATCTTCCGCCTACGGCACCAAAGGGCCTCTCCGTTGAAGCTGGTGACACCGAGATAAATCTAAGTTGGCAGGCAAATCCAGAAACCGATATTGAGGCCTATCTACTTAGGTTTCAGATAATCACAGAGAGTGAATGGCAAACAAAAACTATTCCAGCCTTAGCTACGGAAACGGTCATCACGAACCTCATCAATGACGTGACCTACCACTTTAGTCTGCAGGCTAAAAATAGGCGCGGACAAGTTTCTGAAGCGTCAAAGGTAGTCGAAGGCAAGCCCTTTAAAGAGATGCCCAAAACGTTTCCACCCGCCCAACCTCAGGGACTAAGCGCCACCACAGGAGATGCCCTGGTGATGCTAACCTGGAAAGCAAACACGGAATCAGATTTAGCAGCTTATACCCTTTACTGGGGTGAAAGTTCAGATAAGCTCGAGCAAAGCAAAACCCTCCCTAAAGAAGCCACGACCACGACCGTTGCCTCGCTCGAGAATGGGAAAGCCTACTTCTTTGCACTTGAGGCACTAAATACATCAGGTCAAGCTTCAGTGCGCTCTCCTTTGATTAGTGCTACCCCTGAAGCGCCCTTGCTTGCCCCTCGTATCGACAACGTTAGTATTGAAGACTATGGTCTGAGCACGCAGGTAAGACAAGGCGCTGGGGAAATCACTTTAGTGGTAACAGGTGCAAATCTAAGCGACCTGCTTGCTGCAGCTTTAAGCGGAAGCGAATTAAGTCTGATTTCTAAAGCTGAAACAGAAGCTCATCTTAGGGCATCTATAGGGCACGGTCATAAGGCGCTGGGCTTTCAAGAGCTGACACTGGTGAATGCTGCAGGTGCCAGTAGCAAAGCGGAGGTTGTTGAAGTTACGCCGATTACTGCCATGAAAGTTCTAGAATTTAAACCCAGCGATAGCACAGGTTTGGGTACACCTAATCGCCCCTTTTTGACCCTAAATAAAGCACTTTCATTAGCCAGTGGGAACGATACTATTTTTCTTGGCAATGGAACTTATAAGACAGACGAAGTCTGGCCTCAGGAGAACGGACAATTTCCACCCAAAGCCGCAGCTAATGTTCCTTCGGGCATCACTATCAAAGGACAATCGGGTGGGGGTGTCATCTTGGAAGGTCCAGGTTTGGATAAGCCATTTGCAGGTCTGGTCTTTGCCGATGGTGGCACGGTTAAAAATCTGACCTTGAAGGGTTTCAGGCGCGGCATTCTGTTGACTAATAATCTAGATGCTCAACTAAGTCTTGAAAACGTGCGTATCCTAGAGGGCTATACCGGTCTATTTGCTTATAATGCTGCAGAAGTAACCATAGATAACTCTGAATTTTTTGGTCAATTTGACCCGCAGGTTAATGACGGCGTGGGCATTTACGTTATTGGACCAACCACGCTGACCATTCGTAATACAACTTCTCATGCCAATGGCGATGGTCTGGCAATCGAAGGTCAGGCTAAAGCCATCCTTAGCAATTTGAGTTTGAGTGATAATGAACAGATGGGGCTTTACAACAGCGGCGCCTATACGATTTTGGCTGACAGTACCGTGGCAAACAACGGTCAGGATGGGGTTTATCTCAATATAAAAGATGGATTTTTAAGCCGAGAAGGGTTTGAGATGCAGGGCACTACCATCTCTGGCAATAAAGGGTATGGCTTATATTTAAAGGGTGCCAATGCTTTTGTTGACTTAGGAACTGGGACTGAACCAGGTAATAACAGTATCTTTGGAAACACTGACTTTCAGTTTTTTGACAATCGCTCAGCTAATAGCATTCCTAATGTAACCCTAGTCGGTACCTTGCTAGGTGGGTTTACCTTAACGGGAGGGCTTTTTACAGCAGGACTTGGTGGGAAAGAATTCATTGATGGTGGTATTAAATTTTGGCGCATCAATCAGCAGGGCAACGGTCTGGTTTTTAACCCTTAAGGCCCTCATGACCCCATTCCCATTTTTCCCAAGAGAGAGTACCTTAATACAAAGGTTACTATGAACATAAGTGCTCAACAACAAAGACAAGCTGCTGGAGAGCTTAAAAATGAACGCGTCTTTAACCACTCGAGCCTCTTTGTCACTCTGTTTGCTTGCGTCCTTTTACTGCTTGGCTTTGGCTTTAAAGCCTACCGCTTTACGCTCCCTACAGAGGGCTGGAGTCTAAACCTCGACTTTAGTAGGGGTTTGATTTTTGACCAGAATCTTCTGGGCGTACCCTCGCCTTTTCAAAAGGGGGATGTCTTACTTGAAGTCGCTGGTTCAGACACCTTTAATGACTTTAATCCCCAAGTGAGTCCAGCGGCTCGAGCTGCCTACCA
>JAGQHN010000206.1 GCA_020431825.1 Trueperaceae bacterium
GGTTTTTATGTTGAGAGAATTAAGGGCAGTCATCACATTTTGGTTCATCAAAACGACGAGCGTCTCACGGTTATCGTTCCTGTCCATGGCAATAAAGATCTTAAAACGGGTACATTACGAAGTATTATCAAACAAGCGGGTTTAAGTAGTGATGAGTTTCAAGCCCTCCTTTAAGCCCTAGCTTTATTGAACACGTATTGTCATAGGACGTCCGACATTGCCATGCTATCAGCACGCCAGAGCCCCAAAATTGCACCCTAAGCCCCGAAACGGTCAAGTTCCGACCCATTCTATGTTTTTGCCTACCACAGGGCTTAAAACGCAGCACAGCGCGTCAGACGGGCATCAAACTAAGAGAGTTTCACTCCCATAATCCAGTAGACGCGGCCTACCACTCTAGTACGATACAAGAACCCGCCACACTCCACTTGTCGCAGTGGCGTGGTGTTCTTTCATGCGGCAAGACGAGCCCCCGTAATCACTGGTGTCGCCTGACCATAAGGCCTTAAGTGCATCAGTCGTCAGCAGCGAGGAGTGGACGCCTGGGCGCTGCAAGAGATGGCGAAGAGGGCATAGCTTCTACTCCACTTCGAAACTATGCTTTCTGGGTGCGTGGGTTCGTCTCATCGTATGCAGGGTAATTATCTAGGGAAACGGCTTCACACTCACGGTCAAGTGACCAATGCTTTTCTCTATGACGAAGCCAAACCCTTTCACACCCTAATCCTTGGTATGACCGGAAGCGGTAAGTCCACCCTCATGCTAAACCTTATGCTCGAAGACCTGCGCCAGGGCAACGGCTTTGCCCTCATCGACCCCCACGGAGACCTGTCCGACACCCTCCTAACGCAAATTCCGCAAAACCGCCTGTCCGACGTCATCCTCTTTGACCCCAGCGACCTTGAACGACCCATCGGTCTCAATATCCTCTGGGATGTCCCCGAAGCAGCTCAAGCCAGAACCACCGCAGGTCTGGTGGCTGCCTTTAAAAGCATCTGGTCAGATTCCTGGGGTCCCAGGCTCGAATATATTCTTTCCAATAGTCTGGCAGCCCTTATCGAAACAGGAGACGCCACGCTCTTACACCTGATCCGCTTTTTAAGAGATGACCGCTTTCGAACTCGAATTCTTAAACGCGTCAAAGACCCCCTTATCCTTGGCTTTTTCCAGGATGAATTTAACCGCTATCCCGACCGTCTTAAACAAGAAGCCATAGCACCTGTCCTAAACAAAGTTGGTCAGCTCCTGTTACACAAACCCATGCGTAATGTCCTGGGCCAAATGCGAAGCCTCGTGTCTTTCTCAGAAGTCATGCAACGAAATCAGGTCTTTATCGCCAAACTCTCCAAAGGCGAGCTGGGTAGTGGTCCTGCCCAACTCCTGGGCTCCTTTCTCAGTACCCAGTTTGAACTCGCAGCCCTCGAGCGCAGTAAACTTCCAGCAAATCAACGCAAGCTCTTTTGTCTCTATGTTGATGAAGTCCAAAACCTCACCGGAGAAAGCCTGGCTCATATCCTGGCAGAAGGTAGAAAATACGGCTTAGCACTAACCCTGGCAACGCAAACCCTCGAAACCCTGGACCTCACTTTAAAAACGGCACTCTTAGCCAATGTCGGTACCATCATTGCTTTTAAAGTCAGTAGCCAGGATGCTGACGTCTTAGAAAAAGCCTATGCAGGAAACACCAAGTCCCATCAGTTTGTTGATGTACCCCGCTTTGAGGCCTGGGTGAGACCTAAAAGCCTCACAGGTCGGGATTACCCCTATCGCCTTAAGACCGAAGAACCCACCCTTCAGGCAGCCGCCAACCCAGACCGCGTCAAACAGCATTCAAGAATGATCTTTGGTCGTACCCGGGAAGAGATAGAAGCGAAGATTGAGCGTTGGCTCAAGTAAAAAAAGCCCTTTAAAAGGGGCTTTTTAATGAAAGAACAGGGCTAGCTCAACTGGGAGAAAGAACGAGATTCACTTGAGGAATAGCGAGACTTGTACTGATTAAGGGCAGCTTCCGTTACTCCTATTTCTTTTTCAAGATCGGCAATAACAATGCGGTAATAGGCAAAAAGAGCCTTATCCTTTACACGGTCTTCTTTAGCTTCTTGTTCGAGATCAGGACGCGTACTAACTAACAAACTCAAAACTTCTTCTGCATGGGCTTCTTTGCCGTCTAATACCAGCTCCAAGTTTTCTTTGAGAAAACGAAGACAAGACAATTCTTCTCGTTTTTTCCGTACAAAGAACCGACCATCTGCTTCACTAACTTCAACCATCACAACCTCCCAGGTCTGAGATTCTCTAGGGATTAAAGAGCCTCAGGCTGGGCGTGTGACGAATGACCATTGAAATCAAACCATATCTGATAAATTTGTCAACACAAAAAAATTCTATATGGAGGAGAGCATTATGCGTCCATGGGTCTGGTTTCTCGGCATCGTCATCATTTTGGTTATTTTGAGTTTTGTTGATTCCGTTTCGGTTTTTCAGGTTTACCGTGTCGCTATCATTCTGGGCATTGCCGCCTGTTTTTACAAGCCCCTGAGTTATCCCTTAGAGGGAAGAATCATTCACTTTGTTGCCAGCAGAGGTTGGGAACCCATTTTTAAGCAGATAGGCAAAGGTCTCCTGGTTCTCCTGGCGATTGCCGCCATTGTGACTATTTTCTATGCCCTTAGTTATAGTCAAAATATCTTTCTCTTAATTCTGGCTTTTGGGATTGGGATAATGTTAATCTCTGCCTTTATAACGTTTGTCATTGCTTTCTGGTATGTGGTTTTAATTGGCTTTATTCTCCTGGTCTTCACCCCCTTTGTGTTTGTACCTATAGCGATCTTTTTTGTGCCTATTGTGCTGTTAACTGTTACCCGGATGGTGCTGCTTTATCTCTCCGCCAACCCTCTCAAAAAGGTGATCAGAGAGCATGCCAGACTCACCGCAGATCAATTTCACGCCACGCTTCTGGCGGCAGTCCAAACCGTTAAGCACAAGAACCCCCATTCGCAACTCAAAATGCACTATGAAACAGAGCTTGCCAATAAGATCGCCCAACTGAGTGCTGCCAAACGTCAGATGTTCCATGAGGCAATGATGCAGATGCAATTTGAAGATGCCTATCTTGATATGAAGGACTTTATCCCTGAATACAAGGCTTCTGGAGCAGGTAGCCAACTTTAGCAGAGGAGTGAAAACGTGGATCATGATCTCTCAAAAGTGAATCTCGAAAATGCTGATGAACTCTTAGGTGCGCTTGAGCATCACTTAAAACTAAACGATCTCAAGGTGATATCGCAAAATAAAGGCCTCTGGTATGACCTGTTTGTGACCCCCTTACAGCGCGAGGCTTCTGGAAACAGGCTTAGTTATATCCTGGCCCGGAAAGAGGAAATTAAAGAACGAATTCAGCTTCATCTTGCCTATGATGAATTTCAAGATTTCGCTGTTATACGGGAAGAGGGTAGGGAACGAAGGCGAGGCAACCTTCGAACCGCTCAGCGTATGCGCCAGGAAGAAGAAACCCGCTACAAAGAGGCAGAAGCTGCCATGAAAAAAGCAGAGCGTCAGCTCGAGCTTGACCGCAAGCTTTTTGAGGTGGAAGAACTTGAAGCTCAGTTGAAGATTGAAAGGTTAAGAAAATCGATTGAAGAAGTAAATAACCCCTCTCAGTCAACTGCACCTGCCGCACAAGCAAAAAACACGGAGGTTGAGGGTTTAAAAGCTGAACTCATGACGACACTCCAAAATCTTGAACTGGGTAAGTATCGAGAGATCGATAAGTTAGTAAAGGCTGGCTTTAGTCGAGATAGCGATGAGATTCGCCGGGTTGAGCATGAAGCCGATGCAAAAATGTATCAGATTCACCAGGACTTAAATCGCCTCGAGCGCGAACACGCATGAAGCCTATCCAGGCTGCCTTTATTAATCCCAGTGGTAAGGAAGATTTAACCCACCCCGAGCGCAGGGTCCCTTTACAACTCTCCGAAGATGACCTGATCAGTCATATTCATGGGGTAGGCTCAACCCGCTCAGGTAAATCCAAATGGCTCGAGTGGTTCTGCCGCGAACTCTACCGCCGTTATATAGGCTTTACCATCCTTGATCCTCAAGGAGCCTTTTCTGAAGATCTCTTAGCCTGGCTCTGTGTCAAAGTCCCCGATACTCCCGTCATTTACTTTGATCCCAACCGTGAAGATTATGTCGTTCCTTTTAATCCCTTTCGCCCAGTAGAAGGTGATCCCAGTCAACCTAGCTATCTCACCAAAGTTGCGACCCAGGCCAGTCGTCAACGTGCAGCTATCCTGCGCGTCTGGAACGCTGAGAGTGCCGAAACCACCCCAAGACTGGCACGCTGGCTCTATGTCCTGTTTTATGTCTTTGCCCGGGGTCTTGCCAGCTTTAATGATGCAGCAAGACTCTTAGCCTTAGAAGGGTCAAAGGAACGCCAGCGCATTATTGCCGCTCTTGGACCCGAAGAGCAGAGCGTAGCGGATGAATGGCGTGACCTGGAAAGTTTGAGCAAACGCTCTACTGACTTTCTCAATCAAATCGAAAGTGTCAAAAATCGTCTCTTTAGCTTTGTCACCCAACCACGACTTAAACAAATCTTTAGCATGGAAGGCCTCAGTCTTGACCAGGCCTTCAGAGATCGGGCTATTGTCATTTGCAATTTAAAACCCGGCGACGCCCTGCATGAAGATGAAACCAAGATCTTAGGGGCTCTGATTATCAATGACCTCTGGTCAAGTGTGGCTCGCTATGTCAGGCAACCCAATGAGACGCCTTATTACCTCTTTATCGACGAGGTACAAAAGTTTGTTACCCCTGATCTCAAGGAAATCCTGGACCGGGGCGCAGGCAAAGGCTTAAGGCTCGGTGTCTTTCATCAACACCTTGACCAACTGCGCGAACAAGACCCCAGAACCTATGCCTCGATTGTGACCAACGGCAAGATCAAACTGGCCTTTGGTGGCCTGTCTTATGGCGATGCACGCACCATGGTAGATGAAATGTTTGCGGGTCAGCTCGACCTCAAGGAAGTCAAAAACCAGATTGAACAAACAAAATTCTGGCCCACCTATGATCGAGAAATTGTTAGAAGCAAAAGCATGGGTCAAACGACAGGGGAAAGCCAGGGGCAAGGTTTTGGCGAAGGCTTTTCCAACAGCTCTGGCATTCAGTTTCTAAGTGATACGGATGCGGCTGAAGGACGCTATAGCTTTAATCATGGTGCCAGTGCCAGTAACTTTTCCAGTCGAGGCAGTCATTCTGCCAGCAGTGAATCAGAAGGCATTGCCGATGTCCCTATCTACCGCCCGGTACCCTTTACCGAACTGAGCAGCACCGAGTTCTACAGCCTTGAAGAACAAAAGGAACGCATGGCCTGGGCGATTATGCGCCAGTATCAACGCCATCTTTTTATTCGTATTCCTGGCATGCCAACCCAACCTGCCTTAACGCCTTTTGTGAGCACCCAGCGCCTCCCACCTGAACGAGAAGCTGAAGAGATCACAAGGCAGTTTGTCTTTCCTTATGGTATGCCCCTGGAGGCCCTAGCCCCAAGCCAAAGCGCTGAGGAACTCCCAGAACCAGAGAACGATGATAT
>JAGQHN010000207.1 GCA_020431825.1 Trueperaceae bacterium
CGTCGGGTTTTTAATGAGTCTTTAAGGGTTTCTCTTGATCTATTATCTCCATTTCCTTAGGGGCTTTCTGGTGGAAAAAGGATATAGACTTTAAGGGGCTTGAAAGAATGCTGAGTGATAGAGATGGAAGTTAGCTATTCCCACAGAGCCAAAAACTTTCTGGTTTGGAAGATGAACACGGGACGTCAGGTAGAGGTTCTGGTCACTAACTGCTATTCCGAATTTCCAGAAGTCAACGCGTCAGGCTATCTTTATTACCGTAAGGGAAAAGCCTATGTCAAACGCTATCCTGAAACGTGAATTGGGCAAAAGAAAAATTGTTCCAGGGAATCTTGATAGACTTAGGCATGACCAGCAGTAAAACCTGGATAGACGAGCTTTCTACATTTTTACAACCTGAGCAGATAAGTACCAGTTATGCGGTACTCGAGCAACATTCCCGGGGGGAATCTTTTGATGAAGGCAAGATGCCTGATGTCGTCCTTTTCCCAGAATCAACCACAGATGTACAGGCAATTATTAGGTTTGCCTATGAAAAGGGAATTCCGGTAACCCCGGTAGCTGTGAACTCGAGCCTGGAGGGGCACACGGTGCCACTAAAAGCTGGTATTTCCCTTGATATGATGCGCATGAACCGCGTCAAAAGCTTTCACCCCGAAGATTTGCTGATTGTGGTTGAACCGGCGATTACTTATCCAGAAGTCAATGACTATACCAGGCGTAGCGGTCTTTTCTTTCCTATAGACCCTGGTGCTCATGCCTCCATTGGCGGTATGGTTTCGACCAATGCTTCAGGAACGATGGCGGTTCGTTATGGTGTGACCTCAGATTATGTCATTGCTCTGGAAGTTGTTACCCCGACAGGGGAACTCATCAGAACAGGTTCGCAGGCTAGAAAAAGCTCATCTGGTTATAATCTCAAACGGCTGTTTTGCGGGGCCGAGGGTACGCTTGGCATCATTACCGAAGTCAGTTTGAAATTGGTGGGCTTACCCGAAAGTGCAAGTGCGGCTCGAGTGCCTTTTAAAACCATAAAAGACGCAACCGAGTTTGTGACCAGCCTCATTCAGGCCGGTTTGCCCATTGCCCGTTGTGAACTGGTAGATGCCTATAGCATAAGGGCAGCCAATGCCTATAATGGTACAAATTATCCTGAAGAAGTCACCATTTTTCTGGAGTTCCATGGCAATGAGCAAGGTGTCATCGCCGATGCTCATTTGGCCAAAGATATAGCCCAGCATCATGGGGCAGGGGCCTTTGAGTCAAGTACCGATCCCAGGGAACGTCAGATGATCTGGCAGGCAAGGCATACGGTTTACTATGCCTGTTTAGCTCTGAATCCGGGGCTGAGCAGTATTTCCACCGATGTCACGGTACCCATTTCCAAAATGCCAGAAGTGGTTGAATTGTCGTTGTCAGCTTACCGTAGGGCAGGTTTTAAAGCTTCTATTGTGGGTCATGTTGGTGATGGCAATTTTCATTTGCTTATTTTTTATGATGCCAGTGACAAGGCTGCAGTGGAAAGGCTCGAGCAGGCGGGTCATGAAATGATCGTTGCTGCCTTAAATAGTGGTGGGACTTGCACAGGGGAGCACGGGGTTGGCATTCGTAAGCTTAAGTACATGGAAGAGGAGCATGGGCTTTCACTGCACTATATGAAACTCATTAAGCAAGCCTTTGACCCAAAAGGTATTATGAATCCGGGGAAAAAGTTGCCTGAATAAAAGGGGAAAGAGCCAAGTGAAGAGTGGAATGAGTAAGTGAGGGAGCGTTTCTGTACGAAGCTTCTCATCACTTCGCGCTCAGGTATGTTACAACCACCCTGAGATGGCAGCTTTATACCCTTTAAAACTTAGCCCAAGTCCCAGTGAACGACTCTGGGGTGGTACTCGCCTTAGAGAATTTGTTCCGAGCTTTAAAGATTTAAAAACTGCAGACCCTATTGGAGAGGCCTGGCTAGTCTATTCTGAGAATAAGATTGAAAATGGTCTCTATCAGGGTAAAACCTTGCAGGAATTAGCATCTGACTTAGGCGAGAGCCTGCTAGGCTCAAAGAGTACCGAACGCTATGGTAACAAGGTTCCGCTACTGGCGAAATTTATCGATGCCGATCAAGCCCTTTCGATTCAGGTACACCCTGATGACAGTTATGCGCTAAGTAAAGAAGCGGAGACGGGTCACCTGGGCAAAGTAGAAGCCTGGTACATTATGAGTGCCAAGCCTGAGGCTAGCATTATCTGGGGTTTTAAGGATGAACTTAGTCACGAAGAGATTCGGGTTGCCATAAAAGAAGGTCGACTCGAGCAGCACCTGAACACAGTACCGGTAAAAGCTGGAGATGTTATTTTTAATCCGGCGGGCACAGTGCATGCTATTGGTGCAGGCATTTTTCTTTTTGAAATACAGCAGTCCAGTGATTTAACCTACCGCCTCTATGATTTTAATCGGCGAGATGCTGCTGGCAGGCTGCGTGATTTGCATGTTGATAAAGCCCTCGAGGTCAGTGACCTGAGTCCAGGAGAACATGCCAAAGTTAAGCCTGAAAAACGTTCTGATACTGTAACGACTGTTGTTTCATCAGAGCATTTTGTTGCAGAAAAATGGCAAATTAGTGGTGAAACAGGGCATCAGACATCAGCGTCCAGTCTTGAGCTTATTACGGTGTTAGAGGGTGAAATTGGGATTGAGGCAGGGGGCTCGAGCCTTGTGGGTAAACAAGCTGATTCCTTTGTCTTGCCTGCTGCCTTAGGTAGCCTGACCTTGAACGGTCAGGGCAGCATCATGCGCTGTTACTTAGCTTAAAAACCAAGTTCTAAGTTTTCCCTTTCTGCTTCTGCAAAGTCAGCTAGCTTGCAGAATTGTGTGTCTTAGCGCTTTAGCCTCTAAGAAGTGTCTGAGCCTTCTTACCGCCCCTTTGCCGTCAAAAATCTGCTGACTCTGCTAAAGCCTTACCGCTGGAAAATCACGGGTTTGTCGTTACTGATCGCCTTTTCGGCAGGGCTTGATCAGGTCAGTCCTCAGTTTGTTCGTATTGTCATTGATGATTTAATTCCACGAGGAGAGCTCAGGCTTTTTCTTTACTTGGCTCTGGGCATACTGGTTTTTTATATTGTCAATTATGTCGTCAGTTTTTTCGCTATGTTCTGGAGTTTTGTCTTTACCCAAAATGTCATAAGTGATTTGCGGATGCGGGCTTACTCGAGCCTCCTGGCTTTACCTATGGCACGCTTTACCAAGGAGCGCTCCGGGTCTATGGTTTCCAGGGTCGTTGCTGATGTTAATGCGCTTGAAAGTATGATTCAGGCAGGTGCCAGCCGCATTATTGGACAGCTTTTTAGCATCCTGGTTGCGCTTATCATTCTTTTCTCCATGAACTGGGTACTGGCGCTTATTGCTCTCGCAGCGGTATCGCTCATGGCCTTTATTACCTTGCGCTATCAGGCGCCTCTCAGACCCATGTCCAGAGAGATTCGAAACAAAGTTGGAGAAATGACGGCTGTTGCCAGTGAAGCCATTATGAATATTGGTGTGGTAAAAAACTTTGCCAATGAAAAGCTCGAGCACGGTCGATTCGGCGAAGTCAACAGTGACTATGTACAAAAAAATATTTACCGCAGGCGCTATATGGGCATTGTCCAGACTTTCTCCTCGCTCAGCTCTGATCTGGGTATGTCAGCGCTCTTGCTGATTGGCGGCTGGTTTGTGGTGCGCAGCAATGCTGATGCTCGAGTTTTTAACCTAACCACAGGAGAACTTACTGCCTTTTTGCTTTATTTGCGTAACCTGATGATGCCGGTGCGTTTTGTCATGGATTTTAATGCCATTTTGCAGTCGGGTTTGGCTGCTCTCGATAGAGTTGAGGATTTGCTCGAGGAACGCCCGGAGGATGAGGGCGACCTGATCAGCTTTAAAGATACCAGTGTGGTTTTGCAGAACATTCATTTCCAGTACCCGGAAGCTGAGACAGAAGCCCTTCGCGGTCTTAGCCTGGCTATCAAGAGTGGGGAGACGGTAGCTCTTGTTGGGCCTTCTGGTGCGGGCAAAAGTACAGTAACCAAGCTTTTAAGCAGGCTCTATGACCCACAAACAGGCACTATTCAAATTGGGGGCGAAGATCTTAAGCGCTATCAACTGGGGGCTTTGCGCAATGCCATTGCTCATGTGCCCCAGGACCCAACGCTGTTTTCTGGTACGGTAAAAGATAATATCCGCTATGCAAAACCCTCTGCCACCGATGCCGAAGTGATCAATGCTGCTAAATCGGCAAATGCCCACCTTTTTATCAGTGATTTGCCTAAAGCTTATGACACGGAGATTGGCGAGCGGGGTGTCAAGTTATCGGGCGGGCAGAAACAGCGTATTGCGATTGCCAGAGCAATCCTTAAAGATGCCAGCATTCTGGTATTGGATGAGGCGACCTCGAGCCTTGACAGTGAGTCAGAAGCCCTCATTCAGGAAGCTCTTGATGGTCTCTTTAAAACCAGAAATAACATTACCAGTATTGTGATTGCTCACCGCTTATCGACCATACAGGGAGCAGATAAGATTTTTGTGCTGGATGCGGGTCGCCTGGTTGAAGAGGGAAGTCATGCCGAGCTTATTAAAAAACAGGGGCTTTACCAGATGCTCTACGAATTGCAGTATAACGATGACCTTGCCTTGCAGGACTGAGCAGGCATCATCTTTATGTGGGTCTAGGCATAAACCTGCCCGGAACTAAGATAATCGTGCTTTATAGCTTGATACACAATTGTTGAGAATCTAAATCGTTAGACTTACTTTTAGTGAAGCGATTACTTTCTTTTATTGGCATTGTGGCACTTGTCCTCTTGGGTTTTGGCATGGGTGTGGTCTACATGGCGCTGAGAACCAAGCCGCTTGTCTTGGGGCAAGATGCTGTGGTGGGTTATGTTGCTGCTGAAGAGGTTAGCTCGAGCCTTAAAACTGATGCTGGAACCTATCTTGATATTGGGCCTGCCAATGAAGAGGCTAATATTCTTTTTATTTTTTACCCTGGAGGCCTTGTAAGGCCACAAGCCTATGAGTGGTTAGGTGTTCTACTAGCTCCTCTGGGCGTCAGAACGCTGATTCCTGAAATGCCTTTTGATCTTGCGGTTACAGCTATAAACCGTGCTGATAAGCTCATAGAGCAAAATCCTCTAGAGACGGTCATTATTGGAGGACATTCCCTGGGCGGGGCTATGGCTTCGCGCTACGCGCTAAACCATGCTGACAAAGTCAAGGGGCTGGTGCTAATGGGAGCCTTTAGTGCCAGGGGGGATGATTTAAGTGAGCTTGATCTGGCAACACTGGTGCTGGCTGCAGAGCGCGATGGTCTGGCGACTTTGAGCGAGGTGCGAGATGGTTTGGGGCGCCTACCCAAGCCGCAATTGGTCGAGATACCAGGG
>JAGQHN010000208.1:0-1477 GCA_020431825.1 Trueperaceae bacterium
TAGTTTCGTTTTCACACACTAAACTACGCCCAGCATTCTTTTTTATTCAAGTCTCTCTATTTTTGCAAGTCTTGAGTACAAGCCACATTTTTCTTTGCGACTTTTAGTGGGCTAATTTCTATACTCACCTGGAATATGACTGCAAAAGGTTTTTGACGAAACATACAAGAAACCAAAAGACACAATAAAACACAAAAGAAAAAGCCCGGTTCAGCGGGGGGACCGAACCGAGCATGGTGCCCTGGGCCGGACTTGAACCGGCACGCCATTACTGGCAACAGATTTTAAGTCTGTAGCGTCTACCTATTCCGCCACCAGGGCTTAGGCAAAGCGTCAGATAGTATACGTGCTGACGCTCATTACGTCAACGTTATGAGCGTCAAGGCTTATTTGCCGCAGAACTACAGGTTAAGCATCTTAGGTGATAGGATCACGACCCTAGATTTGCTAGGCTCGAGCTGTGCAGTGGTTTGCCTTTGCAGTCTTTTTACTGGCCTATCTGGTCGCTTTTGCTGGCCTCGTATTACCGGTGCTTCCGGGTGTTCCCATTGCAGCACTAGGTGTTTTAATTGCCGCCTGGATGCTTAAGTTTCAGGTCTTAACGGTTACGCATGTCATCATTGTGGCCCTGTTAGCGGTGTTGGCTTTAGTCCTGGACTATCTGGCAGGGGTTATTGGGGCCAAAGGCTTTGGCGCCAGTTCTGCCGGGGTTTGGGGCAGTGTTATTGGTTCCTTAATCGGTATCTTTTTCTTTCCGCCCTGGGGTTTTTTACTGGGTGCTATTGCTGGTGCAGTGCTTACCGAACTTCTTACCGGTCGTAAGTTTAATGAGGCCATGCGCGCTGCCTGGGGGGTCTTTCTGGGAACACTCGGCGGAATATTTGTCAAGATACTCCTGCTTATTGCTATTGGGATTGTCGTTTTTCCACGCCTGCTCTAAAAGCTTAAGGATATACTTTAGGGGTTTTGATGATTGACATGAAGGAGTTTTATCTATGGATCCCATAATGATTCAACTTGGACCCCTCGCCATACGCTGGTACGGGTTCTTCATTGCCTTGGGGGTACTAATAGGAAGCATCTGGGCAACACGTCTTGCTGAAGAGCGCGGCCTTGACCCTGAGAAACTGTTGGACATGGCTGTTTATCTGGTCAT
Organism: Trueperaceae bacterium; assembly: GCA_020431825.1. Lineage (GTDB taxonomy): Bacteria > Deinococcota > Deinococci > Deinococcales > Trueperaceae > JAHEBB01. Next base: position 1,157 of record JAGQHN010000208.1, read on the forward strand.
TGCTGGTATTATCGGTGCTCGTCTGGTTTATGTGCTGACGAGTCCCAGCGCCTTTTTTGGTCCTGGTGGAAACCCCATCGACGCCTTTAAAATCTGGCAAGGCGGCATAAGCATTCATGGTGGGTTTATTGGCATCGTGCTGGCTACCTGGATTTACTGCCGTATTCATAAGCTAAATATGTGGGCGTACTTAGACGTTATGTCAGTTGTTGCCCCGCTTGGCATTATGGGCGGGCGGCTGGGTAACTTTTTTAATGGCACCGATACCGGTGGCCGCTTAACGACCTGGCCTATTGGTTTTCACTGGCCTGAGCCTGGTAC
>JAGQHN010000208.1:1487-3009 GCA_020431825.1 Trueperaceae bacterium
AACTTTTTTAATGGCACCGATACCGGTGGCCGCTTAACGACCTGGCCTATTGGTTTTCACTGGCCTGAGCCTGGTACTGAAACCTGGGGAGCTTTCGGGCGTTTTCTCTTTGGACCAAACCTCTGGACCTATGCGCCGCCTGCTTGCTCTACCGTGCCTCCTGGTGAGGCGTGTATCGTTCACAATACGCCCTTTTATGGGATTGTGGTTGGCATTATTCTACTGTTTATTGTGATGTGGGCGCTAAGGCGTAGCCGCACGCCGGGTTTTGTCTTCTGGACCATGATTATGTGGTACTCGATTTTGCGTAGTGTCTTGGAAGAGACCTTCCGCGATAATCCCTTACCTTGGTCTGTTTACGTTAATGACTCAGCCGGCATTGGGATTTTTACCTTAACGCAAATCGTCAGCATTATCATTGTTCTGGTAGCGCTTTATATTCTGCTGGTTATGGACCCTGACCGCGAAGACCGAAAAGAACGCTTGAGTCGCAAGGCAAGAGGCAGATAGATGGCGTTTGCAACGGTCATTTTTGCGGCGGGTTTAGGTACCCGTATGAAATCAAAATTTCCTAAGGTTTTACATGAGGCGGCGGGTCGCCCACTGGTCGAGCAGGTGATTCGTGCTGTTTTGCCGCTTAAGCCTGAGAAGATTGTGGTTGTCATCGGACACGGGGCTGAGCTCGTTAAAGAGAAGCTAAGTGCTTATGAGTTGACCTTTGTGCATCAGAAAGAGCAGCTTGGTACCGGTCATGCGCTGATGACAGCTGAGGAGGGGCTTAAAGATTTTGAAGGCGATGTGCTGGTGCTAAATGGTGACGGGCCTCTCCTCAGAACAGAGACCCTCGAGCAACTGGTGGCTACCCAGGCAGATAAACCCGGTATGACAGTGGCCACCTGTAAATTTTCGAACCCTTATGGCATGGGCCGTATTATTCGTAGTAGTGAGGGTAAGCTCGAGGCCATCATTGAAGAAAAAGATGCCAGCCCCGAACAGCGCAAAATCACCGAAGTCAACCCAGGACTTTATGTGTTTGACAGTACGGTTTTTGCCAAAACCAAGCGCCTGACCAATAACAATAAAGGGGGGGAGTACTACGTTACAGATGTTCCTCTACTTTACCTGCAAGATGGTCAAGAGGTGCGAACTTATTTTGTGGAAGACGAAGAAGAAGTCTTGGGCGTCAATGACCGCAAGCATCTGGCACATATAGATGGCATTTTGCAGAACCGCATCAGAGACAGGTGGCTACTTTCGGGTGTGACGATGACCAGCCCGGAGACTACCTTTATTGATGACACGGTTGAAATTGCCAGAGATGTTGTGCTGGAGCCTGGGGTGATTTTAAAAGGCAATACCACAGTTGCGGAGTCAGCGCGTATAGGAGCTTATAGCTATCTGAGTGATTGCACGGTAGGTGAAAGTGCCACCGTTGGCCCCCACTCTGTAGCTAAAGATAAAACATTTATGTGAGTCCCTTGAAGTGAAGTGGCCAGCAAACCGTTTGCTGGCCACTTTTTTG
>JAGQHN010000208.1:3108-5389 GCA_020431825.1 Trueperaceae bacterium
CTTATTGATTCAAGAACTGATAGTGCTCGAGCCCCTCAATTACCCCTGCTGCGTAGTGACCATCAGCAAAGTAGATGCGGTTTTTTCCCCTTAAAATTTCAAGCTCTTCCGCATAATTACCCACCACAATCCCTCTAAAATTTCCCCTTAGCATTTCTTCGTCATTGCCAGAATCCCCTGCTACGGCAATATTATCGGCAGTAATGCCCCATTTATGGCTCAAATAACGAATCGCCTTACCTTTAGACGCGCGGTGCGGCAAAATGTCAAGAAACTGCCCATGCGAATAAATCAGGTTGTAGCGCAGTTTATGATCACTTAAAGTGGCATGAATTTTCGCCAGATTGTCAGCGCTTTGCTCCATGTAGTAACTGAGTTTAAAGGGTTTTTGATTTTCCGCTTCCTGCATGGTTAAAAAGGGGAGTCCAGCCAGTACTTTTTTAATTTGTCCGGGTTTCCAGCCATAGGAGATATGCTGGGCGTAGCCGTGATCCGGGATAAAGTTTTTACCATAGTAAATCTCGCTACCAACGGCACAAACCACAATATCTGGTTGGGGTAAGTCATAGTTCTCGAGCACATCTTTTACCAGCTCGAGGGATCTTCCCGTTGCGACCCCAAAGCCAATGCTCGAGTTTTCCAGCGAAGCTTTAAGCTGTTTAAGGGCGGCTTCATCGGCGTTGCCCCCTTCATGAATAAGAGTGTAGTCAATGTCGCTGATAAGCACTTTATTTACTCGAGTCAGATGACGACCAATCTTGCTGCGCCAGGAGGCGTCGGTAATAGAGTTTTTATCGATGAGATCGTTGATGGCTGTCATATAGCTTTCTGCATGCGCCTTCCAGGAATAGTGTTTTCGTACCCCGCTGATACCATTGGCAGAAAAGCTTTCCCAGTGTTCGGAGTCTACCAGAATGGATTTGAGTGCAGCCTGGATACTGTTCGTATCTTTTGCATTTATCAGGATACCGCTTTCACAGTTGGCAATAATATCTTGAGGACCGCCGTGATCGGTTGACACAATGGGCAAACCACTCGAGCTTGCTTCAATGAGTGTAATACCAAAGTTTTCTACCAGCGCCGGATTAATAAATACCCCTTTTGACGCTGCTGCAAGACGGTACAAAACAGGAATATCCGTATCAGGCTGATGCTTTTTGGGCAGGGCCATCTTGCCGTAAAGGTCATACTTGTCCATGAGCAGGAGCATCTGAGTTAAGACATCTTGCTCATTGTCATCCATGGTCTGAATGTCACTGCGTACTCCGGCAAAAACAGCCAGATTGGCGATAGCCTGCAGTTCTTTATCTTCACCGTAAGCCGTTACCAGACCATCTATATTTTTGCGCCTATCGGGTCGGCTTACCGCCAGAATAAGAGGCTTTTTGGGGTCACGTAAAAAGCGGTTGATTTCTCGCTGCATACGGACTCGAGCCTTGACAATGGCCTCTTCAGGCTCAAAGGACGTGTCAAGATCATAATAATAAGGATAGAAGGTCTCAACATTAATACCAGGAGGAATCACCTTGAAATGGGTTCCCTGACTGCCCTCATAGAGTTCATAACCACGCTTTACTTCATGCTGGGTACTGGCAATAACAATATCGGCTTTGCGCAGCGCCTCTTCCTCAACACTGATGCGCTGAGAGATGTGATACTGCTCTTCAATCGCTTCTTCGCTGTGGCCAGCATTTTTTAATACCTGCAGTTTGTTTCTGCCAAGTGAGTGCCCAGTAAATAAAAAAGGCACGCCCAGATAACCAGCAATTTCCGAAGCAACATAGGCAGCGTCGGCATAGTGACCATGCACCAGATCAGGCATGGCGTCATGCGCTTTTATGAAGCGCAGACTGTTGTCAACAAATTCATCCAGATGGGGCCAGAGGAGTTCTTTGCGAAGGTAGCGTTTTGGTCCTGCCTTTATGCGAACAATACGTGCTTTTTCGCTCAGGGGCTCGAGCTCCTTTGCATAATCACTACTGACCCGCTTATCAACGACCTGCCGGGTAAAAAGATTGACCTGAGCGACATCTGGGTGTTCACCGAGGGCTCTAGCAAACTCAACCAGATATTTGGTTTGCCCTCCGGTATCAGCGTCACGACCGAGTTCTAAGTTTTCTCCGCGGATAAGTCCATGAATACTGTACAAATGAATATTAAGCTGTTTCATAAAATAGTCTCCCCAAGCTGACCCTAGCATGAACCCTCACAGGGTTTTGTAAGCATTATGCTGATTTACAGTGCTTTGCAAAAGTATTGCGACTGAGCAATACTTTAGAGC
>JAGQHN010000209.1 GCA_020431825.1 Trueperaceae bacterium
CACTGACCTTGAGGCTTTTAACCATCGCCATTCTCTTCAGTTCAAATTAGTTCCTGTATATATGCAAGTCATGAGTTAAACTTACTTTTTTAGAGTTTTGAAGTGCGAACCAGGACAAATTTCCAGTGCAATTCGAATATTGTGAGCAACGCTGACAACTTATACCAGAGTGCGAACGTACCCTTAGACGCCTCTGACCATGACATCATTCAACATTTTAGTATTAGATTTTAGGCTCGAGTTAGAGCAAAATAGTTACGCCATTCAGTTGAGGTTGAGTTAACTATCCGAAAATAAAATATCTCCGCCGCAAGCAGACGGGATATTTATACGAATCTTGAAAACATCGTTAAACGCTCGTCTCCTTTGATGCCATCCTTATTCGCGGCAAGCCAGGAGGAATACATCCCGGTTTAGATTCAGTCAGGTCTTATTGCATCATCAAAGCTGTTAGATAAAAGACCCTCTTCTCCACCTTGCCAGAAACTTAATATTCCAAATCTGAAAGATTAAGAAGCTGTTTTACCCAAACCTTTAGGGCTTTGGGGCTGCTCAAGATAAGCCATTAAGTCCTCAACGTTTTTGAATAAGCGAGTTTCACCTGTTCTAAGCTCCTTGACCTCAGCCCTTACACCTTCAGGACGGTGCCAGAGCCGAACAACGAGTGTTAGCGGTTTGCTATCTGGCATTGGCGTATAGACCACAACAAATCCGAGCTACATTCAGGCATGTAGCGAAAAAAGAGGCGACCCAGAAGGTCGCCTTTTCTCCAGCTTGAAAAATCATTAATTGCATAGTTTATCTACTGCGCTATCATTTTTTGGCGAGGGTCTTAGCGGATAGTCACTATCCGTCATACCATTATGCGCGAGTTTGGAAATACCGTTGCCACTGGCGCAGCGCTGGCTCGAGGCCAAGTCTAAGGCACTAAAAACCGAAACCGTTGGCGCTGAAAACGAAGTGCCCGCGTAGTATACCTGCGACTTAGGGGCCAAACTGAACCATGCTCCTTGTTCAAGAATCTCTCCACTATTAAAGAATTTCTGGTTTCTATTTATTGGGTCATCGGTGCTCGAGCCACTCACACTTATAACCTCTGGCCACTGTGCGGGATACATAGCATAAGGCAAACCGTAGTTGCCTGAGGAAGCGACATAAACATGCTCACTTGCACCCCAGATGGGATCCTGCAACAAAGTCAGAAGTGGGTCATTTGCCTGATTGGTCAGGTCAATAACAAGCTTCACGAATTCATCGTAGCTCAGGTTAAGATGGGCGTTTTTAACCCAGAGTTCTTGCATATACGCCTCAAAACTTGTCAGGTTCGACCAGATAAAATCATCTTGTATAGCACAGGGCATAAAGGCAAAACTCATATTAATAGCAACTGGACCATCAATGCTGATACGCCCCCATTTTGTCTCAATACCGGTCTGAAGCTGTTGTAACTGTGCCTGAGTCAAATTCCGAATGGTTCTGGAATCACTTAAGCCAGTATCAACAGCAATAACAACCAAGTAAGTCTGATTGGAGGCTTGCCAAACCCTGATATTGGTATTATCAACAGTCGCGGCCAGAGGTCGGTGATAAAAGCCGCTATTTTCCAGCAAGCTCTCAACATGGTGCATAACCAAAGCGCCATGAGAATACTGTCTTTTTGTCTTTAGATTACTAAACTTGGCACTATTCAAAGAAGTTAAAGTAAATACCTCTTTCCCCAAATTATAGGTTCCGCCATTAAAGTCATCTACAATCAGAAGAGCGCTGTTTTGGCCAGGTGCTTGTTGGAAGAAAGCTTGACTAAGATCAGAGCCTAAATCCAGGGTGGAAGCAGCATCTTTGATACTCCCTACCAGCAAACCACCCTCAGAACCATTAATGCGCATGGCAGAACCGTTAATCCGCATGGCTTGCCCAGGCAGATTTTCTTCATTTACCATGCAGTTTTCGACTTCTTGCAATCTGTATTTAGGATTTAAAAGTTTTATTTCGGGCGGAGTTTGCTGACTCGTCAGAACCTCTGCCGGACCTTCTGGGCTACAAGCAATAAGCAAGACGAGCATCAGACTTGTCAAACCAATCCATTTAAGCTTCATAGATAACCTCCAGCTATCTTCGTTCGAGCTTCTAACCGTAAATCTAGAGAGCAAAGCGTTCCTTGGGCGTTCCCTGAGGGTGTAGAGGGCCACTTAAGCGTTGTTTCAAATCCTTTTCGGTGAAATACTCTCTCCCCACTAAAAACTCTCGAATACGTTTAATCTCTTTTGGGGCCTGATTGACTTGAAAATAGTCCAGTGCTTGTAGCAAATAGTCTCTGGCTTTTTTACGCTGACCCCTGGCATCCTGCATTTCTCCCAATTCCGTGAGCGCCATAGCAACCCAGAGCTGATTTCCACTTTTCTGTGCCAGCTCGAGTGCCTTTTGTCTATGGCTGAAGCCTATTTCAAAATGCCCCAATTTAAACTCGGTTTCGCCCAGATTGAGCAGGACAAAGAAAATGTTCTGATCTAGTGCAGGAGAGGGACCCTGGTCTTCAACTATCCCTTGCAACGCCTCATAGGACGCTTTGAGATAGCGATTGGCCTGCCACCAGTCGTTTTGAGCCGCCGCCACAAAACTTTTTTGATCAAGAATACGGCTCAGACTTGCCTTATCACCGAGTTCGTTAGCCAGGCTTTCGGCTTCAGCAAAATAAGCCGAAACATCCGACTCTTCCAGTTGAAAACGCACCAGACCAATAAGGCCTAGCAAAAGGGCAATGCGCTTTTTATCACCAAGCCGTTTTGCCAGGAGGCAGGCGCGTTCGTAGTAACTAAGGGCCAGTTCATTGTTACCAGCGAAATTGAGATAGTACTCACCCAGTTTGGTAAGCAGCTTATGGGCAGGCTCGAGCCAACCTTTTGCCTGCGCTATATCGGCACTATGCTTAAGCAACTCGAGCGAGCGACTGCTGTGCCCTCTGGCTGTGTAGTACCCTCCCTCGAGGCTAAGCCTTTGCATAAGATCAACAAAAGTTTCATCTTCACCAGAGTCCAGAGCAGCTTGTACCGCACCAAGCACATTAGGCAGTTCTATTTCTAAATTGAGGCGGTGGTTTTGATGCTTCGTTACATACTGCTGCGCAGCGCTAATCAGTGTGCTGCTGCGCTGAAAACGGTTCACTCTGGCGTAAGCATGCGCCAGGTCATGAATACGGTAGCTGACCAGATCACTGCCTGCCTGTGCCTGACGCTCAGCCAGACCCCGCTGACTTAAACCAAATAGCGCATCTTCGAGCGCTTCTGCCGGGCGGCGCAAACAAAACGCCATAAAGTCCGCCCCTGCCGCAGGGGTAGGCAAAAGACCAAAGGTCAAAAAGCACTCATACTCGAGGTCAGTCAGGGTCTCTAAACTAACATTTAAGAGAGAAGCCACACTCTGCCGACTTTCCTGAGCAAACTCCCCAGGAATTTTGAGATCAAAGGGTGCATTTTCTATGCGCGCCAGTAGCGCTTTGGGGCTCGAGTCATTTTGCTTTAAGGTTAAACCTGCAATTCGCAAGGCAAAAGCATGATCTCCCAGGAGCTGGCAGAGTTTATCCGCTGTATCATCCTGGTCAACAGGCCGAGCAGCATGAAAACTAAGCAGCTCGAGGGCTGCCTCCCTGCTCAGGCGGCCCAAAGATAAACGCTTAAATTTGGGGTAGCGCTGTCTCGAAGTGATAAGAAGTTGTAAGCCTTCAGGCAAAGCCTCAGTCACCCGGCTTAAACTATAGGCATTCCAGACATCATCTAAAACGAGGAGTGAAATGCCTTGCTGGCGAAAAAGCTGCTTTAAGAAACTGGCTTTATCAGCGCTTTGTGTAAGCGCCTGCGAAGCGTCAAAGGCTGTAGCCAGAGCTTCAAAAACGGTTTCAGGATCCTCTGAGCCCAGTTGCAACCAGAGGGCTTTTTCCCCGGCTTGCACATGCTGCGCAGTGAGTTCGGCTGCCAGCGCGGTTTTACCCATGCCACCAAAGCCATGAATTAGCAAAGCCTGGTGTTTTTTTAGTAGGTTTTTGGCTTCTTTCAGCAAGTCTTCCCGGCCCAGCAATTTCTCTGCCTGGTCGGGCACAGCACTGGCAGTCTCCAGCAGGATAGCTGATTTCCCCTGACTTGCTCCGCCCTGCTCGAGTTCTTTAAGAAAGGTCACGGTTTCTTCAAGCGGTTCAACACCCAGTTCCAGCTTCAGGGTTTGGCGTAACTGTTCAAAGTGTTCAAACACCGCTTCACTGTTACCCCGTTTATGCTCGAGCCGCATAATGCTGCGGTAACTTGCCTCATTCAGGGGATCATCTTGCAGCGAACTTTGCAGCAGTTGCAGCGCAGCCTCATAATTTCCTCTCGCCTCGAGCTCAGCAGCATGGCCTGCTCGAGCCTCTTCATAGAGATCAGCCAGACGCATACGCTCAAGCTCGAGCCACTCAGCGTAGTTGGGTGAGCCTTTTATATCCAGATTTGCGAGCAGTTTGCCCTTGTAATAAGCAAGAGCCTCCTCCCAGCGTTCCTGGGCACAGGCCCGTTCAAATAGGGCAAAGTCAGTTATAGGCTGCCAGCGCAGGCCCGCCACACTTTCCTCGAGCTCAGCCCAGCCAAAAGCGCGTATCTTAAACAGCAGCTTGCGCAAATTACGCCTTGCGGCATCTCCTGACCAGAAAAGCTCTGCCAGATGTTCGCGACTTACCCAGTCCTGTTTTATAGCCAGGTAAGCCAGCAAGAAATAAGGCTTGTCAGGCGGAAACGGGTGGGGACCAACATCCGCTATAAACTGAGCTTCTCCCAGCAAAAAAAGCTGGGGATGGGTGCCAGGAACAGAACTCATGCATCTACCCCGTCATCTGTCGCTAGCTGAGGCTGCTCAAGAAAAGCCAGCAACTCGGCAGACGATTTAAAGTAAAGCGTTTTGCCGCCCTGCAAGAGCTTGACTTCGGCGCGAAATTCCTCTTGCCTCGACCAGAGCCGCACAACAAAAGTTAAGGGTCTTTCATCCACATTTTGAGTCTAGATTTTGCGCCGTTCCTGAACCGTTCCCAAATTTATAATCTATATTTGAATAACATTGATAATGGCTATAATAGATAATGCCTGAAATTATTGGTCCCAGCTCTTATGTTTCATCCATGACAGCACCTTTAGATGGTCATATTTCTCATTTACGATATTTGACAAATCCCAAAATCACCTCAAAAAAACTACAAGAAGTTTTTAATCAAACTAAGCTAGAAGCCAAAGAAAATTCCGAACTAATCAGTGCTCATAGTTACAATGGTTCGGAAGCTTTTAAGCAGCCTTAACACCGATAGACAGGGCATCATGGATGAGCTGAAAGAATTTAGGTCT
>JAGQHN010000020.1:0-37311 GCA_020431825.1 Trueperaceae bacterium
TCAGGTAGATATCCTGGTCAATAATGCAGGGACCAATATAAATGCAAGGCGTATCTCGGAAACGACTCTAGAAGAGTGGCAACGCCTGATCAATGTCAACCTGACCAGCGCCTTCTTATTTACCAAAGCCTTGCTGCCTGAGATGATTAAACAAAATCAGGGAACGATTATAAATATTGCCTCGAGGGCTGCCAGTCACCCTGCTCTGATTGCAGGTGTTGCCTATAGCAGTGCCAAACGAGGTATGGAAGCCTTAACCCAAATAACCAACGAAGAAGCCAACCCCCATAATGTCCGTGCTTGTGTTATCAACCCCGGTGCAGCCAATACCCCAATCATGGACTTGCGACCAGCACCCCCTTCTGAGGAACAACGCGAACGTATGATGCAGGCTGAAGATATTGCTAATACTGTTGTTTTTGTCGCCTCACTTCCGCAGCGGGTAACCCTGGAAGCGATTGAAATGAGACCGACACAGAGCTAAAGCGTTGTTTGTCTAGCAGGGCAATGATGCGCCTTTAAGCTGCATCGTTTAAGGTTGGTAGTTGCCGACATTAGGGCTAGTCTCTAAGGGTTAAGGTAGCTTTCCAAGAAGAGTTGTGATGCCAGCAAGCGGTCGAAAAGATAATTCTATAGGCTCTGTGGCCCAATCCCGCAGACAACTGACCAAGCCAAGCAACCTGGAAAGGTAAACCATGAACTACGCAAACTTAGGACGCTCAAACCTAAAAGTTAGCCGCATATGTCTGGGAACCATGCACTTTGGGGTATATACCTCAAAAGAAAATGCTTTTGCCATAATGGACAAGTGCCTCGAGCTAGGCATTAACTTTTTTGATACGGCAAATGTGTATGGCAGAGAGAACCGGGGCCGAACCGAAGAAATTATTGGGGAATGGTTCGCGCTGGGTGAAGGTCGCCGTGAAGCGGTGGTGCTTGCCACCAAGGTTTATGGCACTATGAGTACCAGGCCACCTGTAAACGAACAAGCAGGTATCTCGAGCTATAAAATTCGCAGGCATCTTGCAGATTCTTTGAGGCGTTTGCAGACCGATCACATTGATTTATATCAGGTGCATCATGTTGACAGAACGATTAGCCTTGAAGAATTCTGGGGCACGTTTGAGCGCTTTATAAATCAGGGTGACATTCTTTATGTGGGCAGCAGTAACTTTCCGGGCTGGGGGCTGGTGAAATTTCAAATGGCAGCTTTTGAGCGCGGTCAGGTGGGGCTAATCTCAGAACAAACCATGTACAACCTGCTTTGCCGTTACCCCGAACTCGAGCTTCTCCCTGCTGCCAAAGACATGGGCATAGGGGTGATTCCCTATATGCCACTAGCCGGAGGTTTACTTGCTGGGAAGCGCACTGTAGCCAAAGGCTCGAGAACCGCTCAGGTAGAAGATGAGTACGGCTTTACAATAGGTGAAAATCAGATGTTTGAAGCATTCTCTAAACTTTGCGCCGACCTGGGAGAAAAAGAGCATATCGTGGCAACTGCCTGGACGCTGCACAACGAGGCGGTGACCTCTGCCATTGTGGGCGTTAGAACCTTGAAGCACCTTGAAAACATAGAACGGGCAGTTGAGTTAAGGCTCGAGCCCCAGGTAATCGCCAAACTGGACGAAATTTTTGATATTAATAAAGGACGGCCCTTACGAATCAAGCCTGCTCCTGAAGCTTATGCTTGGTAGATAACGTCTTTTGTGCTGAAATAATAGTTTTATTTTGGGAGGCAAGAACCTATGTTAACCCCTAAACCCACAGCAGGTGATACGAGCTGGTTTACGCATGACCGCTTTGGCATGTTTATTCACTGGGGACTTTACGCCCTGCCTGCGCGCCACGAGTGGATTAAGCAGATTGAACAAATCCCGGATGAAAGCTACGACAAGTATTTTCGCTACTTTAACCCTGATCTTTATAATCCAGAACAGTGGGCAGAGGCTGCAGCAAATGCTGGTATGAAATATGTGGTGGTAACCAGCAAACACCATGATGGTTTTTGTCTCTGGGATAGTACCTTTACGGATTACAAAGCCCCCAATACGCCCTACGGCAAAGATGTCCTTAGTCCGATGCTGGCAGCCTTCAAGGCTAAAGGAATGCGTTTAGGGCTGTATCACTCGATTATTGACTGGCATCATCCAGAGTTTCCGATTGATGATTTGCACTCTATGCGCAACCACCCTGACAGAGCCAAGCTCAATGAAACACGGGACATCACTAAGTATGCAAGCTATTTGCATGGGCAAACCAGGGAACTGCTCGAGCGCTATGATCTGGACATTATGTGGTTTGACTTTAGCTACCCTGCTGGTAAACACGGGCGCCCTGCAAGCTGGATAGGTAAAGGCAAAGATGACTGGCAGAGTGAAAAACTCTTAAAGATGATTCGGGAACTCAAGCCCAGTATTATTCTTAATGACCGTTTAGATTTGCCTGACGCCTGGGATATCAAAACACCTGAGCAGTATCAGCCGCAGTCATGGCTGATGGTTGACGGAGAACCCGTTGTCTGGGAAGCCTGTCAAACCTTTAGTGGCTCCTGGGGCTATCACCGGGACGAAACAAGCTGGAAAAGTGTTGAGCAGCTTATTCATATGCTTATTGATACGGTGAGTAAGGGCGGTAACCTGCTCTTAAATGTGGGGCCAACCGGACGAGGTGAATTTGACGCAAGGGCGCTGGATCGCCTGGCAGGTATGGGTCGCTGGATGCATCATCATAGTCGCTCGATTTATGGTTGTACCCAGAGTGAATTTACGCCGCCGGTAGATTGCCGCTTTACCCAAAATGGCAAAAAGCTTTATCTGCATTTATTCAGCTATCCGTTTAGACATGTGCACCTAGAGGGCTTTGCCGGAAAGGTGGATTATGCCCAGTTTTTACACGACGCTTCAGAAGTCAAAATGCTTGAAGTTGACCCACATGCTGAGGCGCAAAATACCAGTATGTCAGGTAAGGCAGGCACGCTAACCCTCGAGCTTCCTGTAACCAAACCAGATGTAACCGTGCCCGTCATTGAGCTTTTTCTCAACTAGAGGCAAAGCTGATTTTGGAGACCGTGACGACCTTCGCGGCAGGTGGATGAATAAACCAGGTAACTTATTGAAGTTGCTGAGCTTGCTGGATTTTCAGGCTATGACCGTATAAAGTCTGCTTTTGCCTTGCTTATGAGCGGGGTGTAGCAATAAAAAGGCATTACGCCTACAAACATTATGCCTACAAAGGAGCCCCAATGAAACGACATGAACATCAAAAAGATCATCGTGCAGCTTTAGCCAGGATAGATGCCGTTATACAGCAGGGACCTTTTACAGCGTCCTGGGAATCATTAAAAAATTTCAAAGTGCCAGACTGGTATCTTGATGATAAGTTTGGCATTTTTATTCACTGGGGCCTTTACTGTGTACCTGCTTTTGGCAATGAGTGGTATGCCCGCAATATGTACCAGCAGGGTAGCAAGGAATTTGAACATCATCTAAAAACCTATGGTCAACATAAAGACTTTGGCTACAAAGATTTTATTCCTATGTTTACGGCAAAAGACTACGACCCAAAAGCCTGGGCAAACCTTTTTAAAGAGGCAGGTGCCAGGTTTGTTATGCCTGTAGCAGAGCACCATGACGGCTTTCCTATGTATCACAGTGATATTACCGACTGGTGCGCTGGTAAAATGGGTCCCAAACGTGACCTTGTCGGAGAGCTTGCCGATGCAGTACGTGCTGAAGGGCTAGTCTTTAGTGCTTCGTCGCACCGCGCTGAAAACTGGTGGTTTTATGATGGTGGTCTGAGTTTTGATTCAGACGTAAGTGACCCGGCCAATGCTGGTATATACGGCCCGCCTCAGCCAGCCTCTCCCAATGTGGGTCATAGTAGCGAGGAATGGCGAAGTAAAACCTGGCAACCGGTGCCTGATACGGCATTTTTAGAGGATTGGCTGGTACGCACCTGCGAAATTATCGACAAATACCGTCCTCAGGTACTGTGGTTTGACTGGTGGATTGAGCAGGAAGTGTTTCAACCCTATTTGCAGAAACTTGCTGCTTATTATTATAACTGTGGTGCTGAGTGGGGTCTGGGTGTCGCCATTAATCACAAACATGACTCTTTTCCAGTAGGTACGACCGTTTTTGATATAGAACGCGGTCAGCTTAACCACATCCGTGAGTACTTCTGGCAAAATGATACCTCGGTCTCAAAGAATTCCTGGGGTTATATTCGTCAACATGATTACAAGCCAGTCCAGTGGATAATTCAGGATTTGGTGGACATTGTTAGTAAAAACGGGGCACTCCTGCTCAATATAGGTCCCAAAGCTGATGGCACCCTTCCCGAGGAAGAGCAGGCCATACTCTTAGAAATGGGTAAGTGGCTAAGCATAAATGGTGAAGCTATTTATCATACGCGGCCCTGGGACGTATACGGTGAGGGGCCAACAGACGTGCCTGAAGGCTCTTTCACTGATACCAAACGTAAAGACTTTAGCCCAGAAGACATTCGCTTTACCAGAAAAGGAAACTATCTCTACGCTACGCTATTAGCCTGGAATAAAGGCAGTGTCACGATTAAATCCCTTGCTGAAGGCTCGAGTGTAGCTGCTTCAAGCATAAAGAAAATCAGTCTATTAGGTGACGAATCTGCCCTCGAGTTTTCGCAATCAGCCGAAGGTCTTAAGGTTAGTTTGCCTGATACCCCTCCCTGTGAGCATGCTTTTGTCCTGAGGCTCGAGTTGACCTGATTGCCATTCTTAACTAAGAGCCTGCCCTCAAAAGCTTACTGGAATATTAGAAGCTAACATTGCAGCCCTCTACAGGGTAAATTTTCCTTTTACACGCTTAGGTCTGGAGTTTAGGTCTGGAGTTGTTTCCAAGATTGAGAGTTATTCCTATTCCCCAAACAAAAGCCAGATAACTTTTTGGTTAGCCCTCAACAAAACAAATCTTAGACAAGTTCGAAGCATAGATGATAGTATTGAACGACCAATCATTTGTGGGGGCATAGAAAATCAAATCTGGTGACATAAGTCTAGCAGATGATTAAGGTGAAGTTGTTTAGACCAGGAACTTTCAAAGTTCTTTAGAGTGTTTGGTTTTAGAAGACGAGAGGTCTGGTTTAGGGAGTTACATTGAAGCTTATAGCTCGTTAGCGGGCTATCTTGGTCAAAGAAAGGCCACAATCCCAGTAAAGGTTCAAAACGCATTCGCGTAGAAAAGGAGGAACAGAGCACGATTCATTAAGGACCCAAGTAATCTTTAAGGAGTGTGATAATGCTTAAGAGAAGTCTATTCATTTTACTAAGTTTCATCGTTTCCCTAAGCCTGGCCCAGGACCCTAAGATGGGTGGTATTTTGACCTGGGGACTATCGACAGACCCCCCTAATTTAGACCCGCATGTTTCAAGTGGAGCATCGGCGGCAACGGTCAAAATGAGTGTTTATAACGGCCTGGTGCGCTACGATAAAGATGGGCAAATTGTGCCTGATCTGGCTACCGACTGGCAAATTTCCGAAGATGGTTTAACCTATACTTTTAATCTACGTGACGGCGTCATGTTCCATGATGGTACCCCGTTAAGCTCTGCTGATGTAAAATTCTCGCTCGAGCGTATTATCAATCCGGACACCGGCGCTTATTTGGCCAGCGCTTTTGGGGTGATTGAAAGCATTGATACTCCAGATGATCTAACCGTGGTTCTGCATTTATCAGAGCCGCATGCAGCACTGCTCCCTTACCTGGCCCGCCAGGAAGCTGAAGTGGTTTCCAAGGCCTTTGTTGAAGGTGGTGGTGACCTGAATCTGGAAATGATGGGTACGGGTCCCTTTATGTTTGTCTCGAGAGAGCCGGACGTTTCAATTAAGCTTGAGAAAAACCCCAATTACTACGAAACAGGTAAGCCCTATCTTGACGGCATTACCTTTATTCCCTATGCCGATGAGCAGACTCGAGTCACAGCTCTGGAAGCTGGAGATATCGATCTTATTGAGTATGTGCCCTGGAAAGACATGGAGGCTATCGAGCAGAATCCTGACCTCGAGCTTCATGCTGATGAAGGCGCAGCCTTTATGACGCTGATTTTTAATCAAGAACGTAAACCTTTTGATGACCCGCTGGTTCGCAAGGCCTTTGGCTATGCCATCCCTCGTGACGCCATTATTCGTGTTGCCTTTTTTGATAGGGGTTCACCGATTACTGGTGGGCTTATCCCTCCCAATTCACCCTATCATAATGATGAACTAGATGGCACCTACAGCTATGACCCGGAAAAAGCGCTATCAATCCTGGCTGAGGCAGGCTGGACTGACAGTGACGGTGACGGCATTCTGGATAAAGACGGTGAAACCCTGTCGGTAAGCTTGCTAAGTACCTCTACTTACGGTATGCATATGCAAACTGCTCAGGTGGTCGATCAGGCGCTACGCGAAATTGGGGTAGATATAACGCTCGAGCTTGAAGAGTGGAGTGTCGTGGTAGCCCGTCAAACCGAGTCCGATTTTGATTTTAGAGTCCACGGTCTTGGTGTTCTGGTAGAAGACCCAGATTTTTTAGCAGGTTATTTTATGCCTGATGCCTTTTACGCCAAAATAAGTCATATGTCCGATGAGATGTACGGAGAACCTTTGACTGTCGGGCGTACCAGTACCAGCGAAGAGGAACGTAAGGCGGCCTATCTGGAGTTTGAAAAGGCCTTTTTAGATCAGGCGCCCTGGGTTCATCTGACCTGGCGGACACAAGGAGAAGCAACACAGAGCTATGTTAAAGGCTATAGCCATTTACCAGGACCGCTCTGGGGTCACTCTGCTTATACTTTAAAAGAAACCTGGCTCGACAAATAAAAAAGGTGACCTAGTAGATGTGGAGCTACATTTTACGCCGGGTACTACAGGCGCTCGTCTTTATCTTCCTGATATCGGTGCTCATTTTTAGCATGATTCATATCGTGCCCGGAGACCCGGTGCTAACGATTTTAGGAGATGAAGGAGCTTCACAGGAGAAAATACAGGCACTAAGAACTGCCCTTAAACTGGACCGGCCCTTGCCGGTTCAGTTTTTTGACTGGATTGGCGCGGTAGTAAGAGGTGATTTGGGCGAGTCGCTGATTAGTGGCAGAAGCATTACGCCAGATATTTTGACGCGCCTACCGCGAACCTTTGAACTTATTTTCCTGGCCATTATTCTCTCACTGCTGGTTGGTATACCGCTGGGTATTTTGGCGGCAGTGCGCCGCAATCACGCTTTGGACTGGCTCATTTCACTGTCAGCCATGCTGGGCTTATCAACCCCGGTGTTTGTAACAGGAACCTTATTGACTTTGCTCTTTAGTTTGCGCTTGCAGTGGTTTCCCTCGACTGGCTATGTCTCATTTCAAGAAGACCCGCTGGCCCATTTGCAGAGGCTCATTTTGCCAAGCATAAGTCTGGCGACAACGACCAGCGCGATCGTTATGCGCATGATGAGAAGCTCAGTTTTAGAAGTGATTTCTCTAGATTATATTCGTACGTCCAGAGCCAAAGGGCTAAACCAGGCAGTAACCCTTTATAAACATGTTTTGCGCAATGCGGTTATTCCTGTCGTTGCCATTATTGGGGTTCAGGTGAGCACACTCATCGGCGGCACGGTGCTTATTGAGTACATTTTTAACTGGCCTGGTCTGAGTTCTATGCTCATTAAAGCAATAAGTCAACGCGACTACCCAACGGTGCAGGGAGTGGTGCTCTTTATCTCGAGCCTGGTTATTTTTATCAACCTGCTGGTTGATCTTAGTTACGGAATGCTTGATCCAAGGGTCAGATACACATGAAGCTTCTAAAAAACCCAAGAATAAGTCTTTCCCTTATCATCATCGTGGCGTCTTTAGTCACCGGGATTTTTGCCCCCCTTATTGCACCTTATGATCCTTTAAAACAGGACTTTATCAGCAATCTTGGGTCACCTTCCCAGGAGCATCTTTTAGGTACCGATGAGTTTGGACGAGACGTTTTATCGCGCCTGATTTTCGGCGCAAGGGTATCTCTGCGCGTTGCTTTTGTTTCGGTTGCCCTGGCTATGATTCTGGGCACCTTTCTGGGCCTTACCGGCGGTTATCTTGGTGGCTGGTGGGAACTCATTGCCATGCGCGGCAGTGATGTTTTGCTGAGCCTTCCGCCCATTTTGCTGGCCATGGCGGCAGTTGCCTTTTTAGGTAGCAGCCTGCTTAACCTAACCCTGATTATTGGGGTGCTTTATACGCCGCGTTTTGCTCGAGTCGTGCATGCAGCCGTTGTTAGAGAAAAAAATCAGGATTATATCGAGTCGCAGCGAGCTTTAGGGGCTGGGATACCTCGTATTTTGCTACAGGGTATTTTGCCAAATATTCTGGCGCCGATTATGGTACAGGCTTCTTTAAGCCTGGGCTTTGCCATTTTGCTCGAGGCCGGACTTAGTTTCCTGGGTTTGGGTGCGCCGCCACCTCATCCCTCCTGGGGTAACATGATTTCTACGGCCAGAGGCTATATGCGCCAGGCCCCCTATCTGGTTATTTCTCCATCCATTACCATAGCGCTCATTGTGCTTGCCTTTAATACCTTAGGAGACGGATTAAGAGACAGTCTTGATCCGCGTTTAAAATAGGAGTTTTTATGAAAACCATGCTTGAATCCCCCTGGGTAGATTTACGTGACCAATTAAGCAAAACCGATCTCGCTATTATTCCAGTTGGTGCCTCAGAAGTTTATGGACCTCATATCCCTAATGGGACCGATGGTCTGGCGGCCATGGCCCTGGCCAAAAAAGCCGCCGAACAGGTTCCTGCGCTGATTACACCCCTGATACCTGTGGGCTACTCACAAAGGCTTATGGATTTTCCAGGTACCTTAAGCGTGCCTTCGGCGGCGCTTAAAGCCTATCTCGAGGGCATTGTGGCAAGCCTGCGGACGCATGGCATCAGGCGAGTCATGTTTATTAATGGACATGCTGGCAATGTTCCGGCCATTACCGAATTACTTCAGGAACTAAGAGACAAGTACAGCATGCGCGGCGCTCAAATTGACGTTTGGCGCTTTATTCAACCTCTATCTAAAGATGTTCTGGATAGTCAGTCGTATCACTTTGGTCATGCAGGAGAAGCCATGACTTCGGTGATGTTGCACTTGCACCCGGAACTGATGATGATGGATAGAGCGGTTAAGAACTTGCCAGAGCCTAAGCAGTTTCCAGATGTTATCACCGTTGAGCCTTATGGCAAAATGAGCGATTCGGGCATTTTAGGTGATGCAACTCTTGGTACCGCCGAGAAGGGTAAACTCATTTTTGAAAGAAGTGTGGCCCGAATCGTTGAGTTTTTAAAGAGCGATGAATTTACTACCTTAAGTTAAACATTTTCTACGTTAAGTTAAAACAGCTCTTAACAAGCAAATCCTAGTACCCAAGCTCGAGGTCAACCTTGTAGGGTATGGTTTCGCCGCTGGCATACATATTAAGTATTTGCGCGAGAAAGACCATACGGCTATCGTCATCTTTACCCAGCCAGCCCGCCTTATGGGGGCTCATCACCACATTGGAGAGTTCATGAAAGGGATAGCTGGACGGCTGCGTTGAGGTGCGAGCCTCGAGGTCTTTTGGATAGCTGTACCAGACATCCAGCCCTGCTGCAGCGAGTTTGCCACCTTTTAGAGCGTTGTAGAGGGCTTTCTCATTGACGATAGAACCACGACCAACATTTACCAGAATTGCTCCTTGGGGTAAGAGCTCGAGCTCAGTTTCAGTAATCAGGTTTTGGGTTTCGGGGGTTTCTGGCAGGGCGATCAGCAGAACTTCTGCCTGAGCCAAAGCCGTTTTTAGCTCGCCAAAATCAGCCACTCGAGCAATGGGATCATGCTTGTCCTCGGCGGTTAGATTGCGCCTTACCCCTAAGACTTTCATGCCGAGGGCGTGGCAAACCGCGGCAGCGTGTCTGCCAATGCGGCCATAGCCCAAAATGACCACCGTTTTACCGTGCAGCATGAGCTGAGGTTGTTCGCCGTAGCGCAGTGACCAGTCGCCCTGCCTCAAATCCGCATCGGCTTTAATAGTAAATTTGGCACTTGCCAGCATAAGGGCCAGTGCGGTTTCGGCAGTAGCAATTGAATTATAGGGGGTATTAAAAACAGCTACCTCCGGGTACTGTCGCATAAGCTCCTGCGTTGCCATGGGTGGTCCGGCAAAAGGAATAATTAGCGCCTTTAACTTGGGGCTTGCTTCTACCAGCTCCTTATGCGGAAAAGCTGCAATAAGCACCTCATAGTCAGCATGTTCAGGAATCTCACTGCCATAGGTCAAACTGATATTGGCATTAAGACGGGTTTTTAGAAACTCGGTTGAGCCTTGCTGAGTTTCCTGATAGTGAAAGACTTTTAGCATTTAATACCTATTCCGTTTAATCATGCGACTCAGTCCCATGATTAAATGCGAGCGGAGCGCGAGAAGAATCAGCTTCAGTAGAGTTTTTCCGTATAGGATATTTCTGGAACGGGGATAAATGCAGTTTATTACGGTGCGTAAAAAATAATTATTGTTCATTGGTATAGCCATACTGTCTAACCACCTTTTTCGCCTTATCAATTAGCAGACAGCTCCCTCCTGGACCTCTTGGGTCAGACCCAGCCTGCCAGCTATCCTTATGTTTGCGAAGGGTTTGAGCGATGCCATTAGCCCCAAAAGGGCCAAGCTCATGCCCCAGCATTTCTAGGTCTTTAGCCGTTTGCCCAGCGGACTCGAGATAACTGTGCTTGCCGTGATTGTGAATCCTGGGCAGGGCCACAGCCAGCTGAGCGCTCAGGTCAAAATCAATTTGATTAAGCAGGGTTTGTAAGGTAGCGCTGACAATTTTGGGACCACCAGCAGCGCCAGCGGCAATCACGTCACCCGTTTCTTTATGAAGGGCGATTAGGGGACTCTGGCTACTGGCGGGCTCTTTGCCACCCTCGAGCAAATTAAAATTGCCCTTATAATGAATGCCCTGTGTGGTTGTCTCTCCAGCCCTTAGGCTAAAATCACCAATGGAATCATTCAAGATAATCCCCGTTGCCAGATCGACCACCCCTGAGCCAAAATGACTGCGAATGGTCTGGGTTTGGGAGACAACATTTCCCTCATCATCGGCAACACAGAAATGACTGGTGCACGACTCAGAACCTGTGTCTGCATCTAAGAGGGCACCTATTTGCCTGCTTTCTAGGGCTTTTGCCAGTTCGCGGGCAACATCATCACTTGATAAAACCTGACTGATTTCGGTTGGCCCCAGCTCCGCCCGTTTGATATAGGTGGTCTTAATAACGTTAGCGACCAAATCCAGATAATCTTTGCTATTGTGCCCCAGGTCGCGTACTGGAAAAGCCTTCAGGATTTTTAAGGCCAGCTGGGTTTGCAGCGCTCCTATAGTTGGCAAACCTGGTGCTAAAATGTGCCAGTCACGGTAGGCAAAGCTGTAAAGCTCTGTTACCTGCGCTTTATACTGGGCCAAATCGTCGAGGCTTAAAACGCCACCAAGTTTGTCAAGTGTCGCAATCATTGCCTGGGCAAGCTCACCCTGGTACAGCGACCGGGTTCCTTTGCCCAGTACCTCGAGCGTCTCAGCCAGGTTTTCCTGTCTATACGTCTCACCTTCAACCAAAGGATGCTCAAAAACACTACCTTTACCAAAGTTTGCTATTTTGGCTCGAGTTTCTTCATTGCCATACACATTTGCCAGCATGAAATCTACCTTAAGCTTGCTTCTGGCGAGTTCTGCCACCCTATTACACAGGTCTGACCAGGGCAATTTTCCACGGCCTGTGTGTAATTGCTCGAGTCCAGCAATCAAACTGGGAATAGTAACAGCTAAAGGGCCTGACTGGACTTTGTTATAGTTGACCTGTCCCTCCTCGTAAAACATTTCAGGTGAGATGTTTTTGGGTGCAGGTCCTCTGGCATTTATATGATGACCTTGGTCCCCGGTATAAAAGGTGATGTTGCAGCCGCCTCCAATGCCTGAGTGATAAGGCTGAGTAACCCCAATTGCCAGAGAAACAGCAACAGCGGCGTCAAAGGCATTACCACCGGCAAAAAAGATCTCGCTACCTATTTGACTTGCTTGAAAATGTGGAGCCGCAACCGCGGCTGAGACAGTTGCCATCCCTAAGCCTAACCTGTAGCAGGGGTTTGCTTGGTTAACTGAGAACCACCGGGTGCTCGCAAGCTGCTTGGTTTTGCTAAGTCACTGCATAATTAAGCCCATGAACAAAACGAAATCATTAAGCTATGACGCGCCCTAAGAGGAGAATACTTGGCCTTAAAATACGCTTGGCCTTAAAAATACAGCTGGAAAATAAAATTAAGAAGTTAGGGAAAGTATTTCTCGAAGGGGCATTTTCTCCAGGCGAATGCTATATACACAATCATCTTGGCATTCGCACAAATAAAAAAGTGCAGTAGGAGCTATTCTTTCCGCTTTTCCTTGTTTATAAAGGATTAAATTTTCTAAGCTGTCTTTGTTTCCTCTTGAAGTATTTTGAAACTTTGTTTTACTATGTAATATAGTATGACCATGCAAAACGAAGAGCTAACTTTTTTTGAGATTCAAAGTGAGGACAAACAACCTTATGTCATCACCTCGGCTCTTCGCACCTTACAGGTTCTCAGGGCATTTTCAAAACCTCCTCATAAATTTAGTTTGAGTGAATTAACCGCTCGTACAGGTATAGAAAAAAATCAACTTTACAGATCGCTAAAAACACTCGAGCAAGCCGAATTTCTGGCATTTGAGAGTGATGGACGGTTTGCACTTACTGCCGTGATTCATGAATTAACAGCTGCTACGGTACAGCCCTTAGAAAAATCTCTGGTAGAGATTGCTCAGCCCTATCTGGATGAGCTGGTTCATAAAACCTCTGAAAGCGTTAATCTGTTTATCCGCACGGGTGATCTGGCAGTTTGCGTTGACCGTAGAGATAGCCCCCAGCCTGTCAAGCTAAGCTCGCCACTCGGCATGACGGTTCCGCTCCATGCAGGGGCAGTGCCAAAAGCTATGCTGGCTTTTATCGAAGATGATTTAAGACAAACGATTCTGAAAAACTTACAAACCTTGCCAGCCTATACTGAAAGAACCCTACTAAATGCCAAAGATCTGGCCCTTGAATTGGCGCGCATAAGAAAGCGCGGTTACTCCATCAGTGATGAAGACTATGACGCATCTGCCAGAGGGGTCGGCGCGCCTATCTTTAACAGTCAGAAAGACGTCGTTGCGGGGATAAGTGTTGGTGGACCTTCCTTTCGCGTTGATGATGCAACGCTTGAAAGCTTTGGTCAAATCATTACTCAAACTGCTCAGGCGATCTCGAGACGCCTGGGTTATTTGAACTAAGCCCTAAGGAGGCAAGGTATGAGAAAAGCAGGATGGTTAAGTTTGCTGGTGGCGCTGGTGCTGCCGTTTATGGCACTCGCGCAAGACTATAATCCAGACGCCGTATTGACATTTGCAACAAATGCTGATCCCACCCTTAATCCCTGGACGCCAGGAGCGGTTATTGAGTCAAACCTGATCAATACTATTTTGTTTGATCAGTTGACGCGCTATAGCCCCGAAGACCTTAGCCCGGTTGCTGGGCTCGCAACGAGCTGGGAAGCAGCTGATGACGCCATGTCCTGGACATTTCAGCTTCGGGAAGGTGTCAAGTGGTCAGATGGCGAAGCCTTTGATGCTGAGGATGTCGCCTTCACCTTTAATGATGTCGTCTTGGTAGATGAGCTGGGTGCGCAGAGTGCCACGCAATTTTCACAGGTAGAGTCGGTTGAGATAGTTGACCCACTTACCGTTCGCTTTGTACTAAATAGCCCTTTTTCCGCCCTACCTTATTATCTGGCGGCTTTTTCAGGTATGTTGCCAGAGCATGTTTTAGGTGGCGAGGAAAACCCCCTAACTGTTGCTTCATTTAATAAACAAAACCCGGTTTCTACCGGCCCCTATAAAGTTGCAGAGTTTGTGCCAGGTTCTTATGTTCGACTGGTGCCCAATGAAAATTACTGGGGTGAAGCGCCCAAGTTAGCCGGAATTGTCTTCCGCATTATTCCAGATGCTAATACTCAGGTAGCTCAGTTGCTTGCGGGTCAGCTCGATCTGGTTACACGCTTAAACCCGAACCTTTTAGCCGGGGTTGAGCAAGCTCCCAACCTTGATGTTTTGCGCCAAAGTCAGAATCTCTACTACTGGGTAGTCTTAAATCAGCAAGATGAGCGCTTTACCGATGCCAGGGTGCGCCAGGCCTTACTTATGGCCTTAGATCGTCCTGCAATGATTGATGCCATCTTAAAAGGTTATGGCACCGTAGCTACCGGGCCGATTGCTCCGCTTCTTGGTGCTATTTATAGTTCAGATGTTGCTCAGTACCCCTATGACCCAGAAGGTGCCAAGGCACTATTAGCCGAGGCTGGCTGGACACCGGGTGCCGATGGCATTATGGAAAAAGAGGGTCAGCGTTTAGAAATCTCTATGCCTACAGGACAATTTGGTGAACTGGTACCTGCTACCTTACTGGTGCAGCAGTACTGGGAAGCCATTGGTGTCAAAGCAAATGTAGACGTTATTGAGTGGAATGCCTATATCCAGCAAGTGGTTGTAAAACGGGATTATGAAGGCACCCTAGCCTGGTGGAGCCAACCGCCAACGCCAGATGTTACCCCTTATTATTCCTGTGAGGCCGTTTCAACTGGCAATAATATTCCTAATTACTGTAGTGAAGAGCTTGATGCGATTATGACTGAGGGCAGACGGGCGCTAACACCTGAAGATCAGGCAGAAGTTTATGGCAGAATGCAGGCTTATTTGGCTGATGAATTGCCCTATCTTTACCTATGGTACCCAGACATCATCAGTGTAAAAAACAGCAAGCTCATGGGCTTTGCTGACATCAACGCTTCAACTGCCTTTCAATTTGCTGCTGACTGGTACGTCGCTCCCTAAGTCTTTAGTCTAACTGCATGCAGGCGATTCAGCCTGCATGCAAAAGGTGCCTATGCTCGTTTTTATAAGCCGAAGATTGGTGCAGGGGCTGGTTGTCCTTTTTATGATTTCTGCCTTTACCTTTTTTCTGGTCAATCTAGCACCAGGTGGGCCATCTTCCCTCATTGATTTTCAAAGTACTGCAGAGCAGCGGGAAGCCAGGCTCAAGCAATACGGCTTGGACAAACCTGTACATGTACGTTATGTTCTCTGGTTGGGTGACGCTTTAACGGGTGATCTGGGAAAAAGTATTAATCAGGGACTTCCAGTGGCGTCACTACTAAGGCAACGGTTTGCCACCACGTTGCAGCTGGCTCTTGCGGCTCTGTTTTTGGCCAGTTTTTTTGGTGTTTTGCTTGGCGTACTGGCTGCCCTTTACCGAAACCGCTGGCCTGACCATCTGGTTAGTACGCTCACCACTTTAGGCATGTCGGTGCCAAATTTCTGGCTTGGTATTGTAGCGATTATCTTTTTTTCGGTGCAGCTTCGCTGGCTTCCCGCTTCGGGAAACTTCACCATAGGAGCTAAGTTTTCGCTAGCAGACCGCCTGGCTCATCTTATTTTACCAGCGGGAGTTCTGGCTTTTAGCCTCATGCCTAATATTGTAAGGGTTACGCGCTCGGCCTTACTCGAGCTCAGGGCTGCTGATTTTGTAAGAACGGCCCGGGCGAAAGGACTGAGGGAGCGTATGGTTCTCTGGAAGCACACCTTTAAAAATGCGCTGGTACCCGTGATCGCCATTTTGGGTCTGGTGACTACCGTACTGTTTTCTGGAAGTGTCGTTATTGAGAGTGTTTTTGGTTGGGCGGGCCTTGGTCGTCTGGCAATTGAGGCAGCGAATGGCCGGGATTACCCGGTGATTTTAGGCGTTACCATGCTGGTTGGTGTCATTGTGGTGCTGGTTAATCTGAGTATTGACTTGCTCTACGCTGTGGTTGACCCCAGAATAAGGCGGGAAAGCTGATGGTGCTAAGTACGCCTAAGGCCAAAAAACAAAGCTCGAGGCTTATGCGTAAGTTCCAGCGAAATCCGCTGGACTTTATCCCTCTGGTTGTGCTTATTCTGCTGATTTTGCTGGTCGTGATTGGTCCCTGGCTTTACCCTTATGAACCTCAAAAAGCCAATGCGCTGGCAACCCTCGCCAACCCCAGTGCCGAGCACTGGTTAGGCACCGATGAATTAGGCCGCGACGTCTTTGCGCGGATTCTTTCGGGTGGTCGCGTTTCACTGGCAGTGGGACTTTTATCGATGCTGGTAGGTCTTTTGCTGGGCACGCTCATTGGCGGTCTGGCGGGGTACTTTGGGGGCACGCTCGAGTCCTTACTGATGCGCCTCGTGGATATGTTTATGGCGATTCCCTCGTTTTTTCTCATTCTGGTGATTGTGACCAGTTTTGGGAATCACCCGGCAGTGGTTATTTTGACGGTAGGGCTGGCTTTCTGGGCACAAATGGCGAGAGTCGTCTACGCCGAATTTGCCAAGTTCCGTAAAAGCGAATTTGTTGAAGCGTCGCAGGCCCTGGGTGGTTCGCATCTCAGAGTCATGGTTCGTCATATTTTTCCGCAAGTTTTACCGCAGGCAATTGTGCTGGCGAGTCTTGGCGTTGGCTGGGCGATTTTAACCGAAGCTGCCTTAAGTTATCTGGGTTTGGGCATTCAGCCGCCGCTCGCATCGTGGGGCAATATGCTCCAAAATGCCCAGCAGTATCTGTTTCTTAAACCTACACTGGCCATATGGCCGGGCTTATTTATTGCCATTACCGTACTTATGTTTAATTTGCTGGGCAACACTTTGCGAGACGTGTTTGATCCCCGCAGCTAACTAGGAGTCAAGATGCAAAAAAAGAATTATAAGGGTTATACCTCTTTTGAGTACCTCGAGCCAGGCAAAGATTACAAGGCTTATGAACTGGTTGAGGAGTTAAACCGAGTACCAAGCACCCAGGTAGAAGTCAGTAGCGAACAAGAGGCAAGGGTTAAAGCGATTTTTGAAAATAACATCATTATCTCGCTGCACGACCACTGTTTTGTGGCTCCCAGAGACCTCTCGAACTTTCTCGAGTTTCGCCGCTGGGGCCGTGACTGGACTGGTTATAAGGGATTAGCCGTAAGCGGACTGGACTGCGTTTTTGACAATATGATGGACGGCACTGCCATGATTACCTCGCGTGGCGGCTGGAAGTGGGACGATGTCATTTTTGATATGGGTATGCGTCTCAGTGACATTGCCCATCAGGATATGGTCAAGTTAGCGCTAAAAACCCAGGATATACGCGACGCTAAAGCCAATGGGCAAATTGCCTTTGTGATTTCGCTCGAGGGTGCCGCCATGATTGAAAATGAACTTGACCGCATTGATGTGCTCTACGGTCTTGGTACGCGCTGCCTGGGGATCGCGTACAGTGAAGGAAATGCGCTGGGAGCAGGCCTGAAAGAGCCCCGTGATGGAGGTCTCACGGTTTTTGGTCGTAAGGCAGTTGAGCGTATGAATAAACTGGGCATGGCGATAGACGTGTCGCATTCAGGTGATCAAACCTCTATGGACACCATAGAACTCAGTAAAGACCCCATCTTTATAACCCATGCGGGTGCGCGCAGCCTCTGGGACACGCCCAGACTTAAGCCCGATCATATTATTAAAGCCTGCGCCGAACGTGGTGGGGTGATTGGTATAGAAGCGGCGCCGCATACCACCATCAGTCAGAAAAATCCGCGCCACAGCATCGAATCCTTTATGGAACATTTTGAGTACTGTGTTGATCTGGTGGGTATAGACCATGTGACCTTTGGGCCAGATGTGCTTTTTGGTGATCATGTGGGCTTGCACACTGCTTTGACAGAGGCGCTAAGTCTGAGTGCCTCTAAAGGTAAAAATCCCTTCCCTAAAGTCGAATGGGTAGATGGCTTAGAAAGCCCGGCGGAAGCCTTTCCCAATATTGTGCGCTGGCTGGTTAAGCATAACTATAGTGATGATGAAATAACCAAGGTCGTAGGGGCAAACACCCTGCGGGTTTTAGACCAAGTCTGGGCAAAGTAATGGTCGTTCAGGACTGGCAGCGGCTTTGTGATGATCTGGTGCCAGACCTTCAAGGTTTGCAGCTTGGGGTTTATGCCAGTGGCGGGTCCCCCTATCATTATCTGGCTTTAGCGGCCCTTTGGGGAGCTGAAGTGAGACCTATTCGCGCTGAAGACGTCGCTTCGGGTAGCCTGGCATCTCTGGATGTGCTTATCTTTCCGGGCGGGGGTTTTAAGGCCATGGAAGGGATGCTCGAGCCCCTTGGTACCCAAGGGGCCCAGAAGGTACGTGACTGGGTTGCTAAAGGCGGCATGTATTTAGGCTCATGTGCCGGGTCTTTTTTACCCGCCGAGCTAGGGGATGGCTACTGGCAGGCTCACGAAGAAGCCAGAAATCTGCATATGGTTAAAGCAAAACTGGCTAACAGTAGCGATAGTATCTTTGAAGGTTTAAGTTCGCCCGGGGTTGGCACATTGCAGGTCAGACTGAGTAAGTCTGATCACTGGCTTGCTCATGGCTTGCCAGAAAGATTTGAAATCGTTCATTATAATGGTCCACTTTTTGCGCCCAGTACCGAAGGTATCGCCGAGCCCTATGCGGTAGCAACAGGGGTTATGCAGGCGGTAAGCATGACAGAAACATTTACCCCGGCTGAAGGATTTATGGAGGCAAAGCCCGAGACCACCTTGCTGGAGCGCTGTATAGCCCAGGGCGCTTTTAATGGACTCTCGAGCCCATACGGGGAAGGTCAGGTGGTGCTCTTTGGCTCTCATCCGGAATTTGGCTTTGATAGTTTGCAACTTGGCTGGGGAGAGGCGGTAAAACTGGTCGCTAATGCCCTGACTTTTCAAGCCTCTAAGGGCAAAAGGTTTAATCGCAGAAAATCAGAGACCTTAAGCTCTAAGGAAACCGCAGAATTGTTTATGGGTTGCTCACAAACCTTGACTCAGTGTGCTGACTTGTTTGATGACTTGCAAAGTACCGATGCTGATGACTGGCTGAAGGGACAGGTGCCCTCCTTTTTGGGGCGTAGCGCTAAAGAGTTGTGGCTCGAGGCCAGTCAGGAAGCCGCTAACGTTGCGTTACTTAGCTCAAAATTGGCGCTTGACCTGAGTAAGCATGAAGCTGTGCTCGAGTCCTTCTGGTTAGATGATGAGCCAAGAGGCAATCAGGATGTAGGGTTTATGGGCCTAAAACAACTTTCTGCTGAAATCCTTGAGCAATTGCAGCTTGCCCTAAAGCAGCTCAAAACAGAGCCCATTACCCTAAATCATGCTTATGACGGCTTTGGCGTTCATCCTTATCAGATCGCTGTGAGCTCCTATTTGAGCGCTGCGGGGCTTTGTGCGGCTGCCCATCTTTTAACCGTTACGCTTGCCAAACTCAGTGGCAATGACTCCCTTATTGACTACCGCTATTTACTTCGGACTTAAGGAGAAGATGTGTTTATAAAGATAAACGGCGCTGACTTGTTCGTCGATGTTCAGGGTCAGGGCAAACCTATTATTGCCCATCATGGAGGGCCGGGCATGGGCTCCCATGCCAATGATAAGAGGGCTTTTGCCCCGCTAAGTGATACCTATCAGGTGATTAGTTTTGATGCCAGAGGCTCTGGTCGCTCAGCGCAAGTTCCCCCTTATACCCATGAGCAGTGGGTGGCTGATCTTGACGCGCTAAGGGAGCACTTTGGCTTTGAGCAGTTTATTATGACAGGGGGGTCTTATGGTGGCTATATTGCGCTCGAGTACACCCTGGCGCATCCTGATCGAGTCAGCCACCTGATTTTGCGAGACACAGCGGCCTCTCACAACTATGAAGCGCAGGCAAAAGCTACTGCCCTGTCCAGAGCCAAAGAGTTTCCCGGCATAAATGAAACCGATCTGAACCGCATTTTTGCTGGCAAAATGGAGAGCGACCAGGATTTTAAAGAGGTTTTTGCTACCATTGCCCCGCTTTACAATGCCAACTATGATCCAGAAAAGACAGCAAGCTGGATAGATACCATCATGTTTCATGCCGATACCCATAACTACGCCTTTTCGCAAAATATACCCCAGTTTGACCTGACCAGGCGTTTAGCTGAAATAAAGGTGCCCACGCTTATTGTAGTAGGCCGCCATGACTGGATTACACCGCTGGCGGCTTCAGAAGAACTTGCCGCCGGGATTCCAGGTGCTGAACTGGTTATTTTTGAAAACTCGGGTCACTCGCCGCAGCAAGAAGAACATGAGCGTTTTATAGAGGTCGTTCGAGCGTTTTTAGCGAAACATTCGCAGTAAGCAGTCAGCCATAAAACAACCGGTCAAACTGAAAAATAGCTGACCTACAAACTGCAAGCTGCATCATCGATATAGTGCAGTTGCAAAAAACTTAGGAGTGAAAGATGGCAATAGAACATAGACGTTTAGGAAAACATGGCGTACTGGTAAGTAATCTCTGTCTTGGAACTATGAATTTTGGCTGGCACACTTCTGAGGAAGAAAGCTTTGCCATTATGGACCGCGCCCTCGAGCTTGGCATTAACTTTTTTGATACTGCCGATGTGTATGGCGGTCAGGGCGGTCAGCAAGGTGATACGGAAATCATTTTGGGTAACTGGTTTGCGCTTGGCGAAGGCAGAAGAGACGCGGTAGTTCTTGCCAGCAAGGTCTACAATCCCGTTAATCGCAAGGAAAATCGTGCTGAACCTAATACCGACAACCGAAATCTGTCGGCTATGAAAATCAAGAAACACTGTGAGGGTAGTTTAAAGCGCCTGCAAACAGACTGGATTGATCTTTATCAGATGCATCATATCGACCGTGATTGTCCCTGGGACGAAACCTGGCAAGCTTTTGATAGCCTGGTGAAGCAGGGAAAAATCGTGTATGTGGGCTCGAGCAACTTTGCTGGCTGGGATATTGCCACGGCATGTCAGGAAGCCTCAAAAAGAAATATGATGGGTCTGGTTAGCGAACAGAGCATTTATCATCTAAATAACCGCATGGTGGAGCTGGAAGTTAACCCTGCCTGCAGGCACTATGGTTTAGGTTTAATTCCCTGGAGCCCTTTGGGGGGCGGCCTTTTAGGAGGCGCGCTGGGCAAAATTGAAGGCGGACGCCGCATGAGTGACAACTTCTTAAAACAGGTGGAAGCTAACCGGGATAAGCTCGAGCGCTACGAAGCCCTTTGTAAAGACCTCGGGGAAGAACCCGCTACCGTTGCTCTGGCTTGGCTCCTTCATAACCCGGTTGTGACTGCGCCCATTATCGGCCCAAGAACTTTAGAACAACTTGAAAGCGCGGTAAGAGCCACCGAAATTAGCCTGGATGAGGAAGTGCTCACTAAGCTTGATGAAATATTCCCGGGCCCTGGAGGCGAAGCGCCAAAAGCTTATGCCTGGTAAGCCTTGGCCCTCATCTCAATAAAGGTCCATCGCAAGACCAGTAGCCACCTGATAAGAAAAAGGAGAAGTTATGGATTATCGTTCCTTAGGCCGTACCGGCATAAAAGTTAGCCCGCTGTGCCTGGGTTGTATGAATTTTGGTGGAAAAACGACCCCCGAAGATTCTTATGCCATTATTGATAAGGCGATAGATGCTGGCATCAATTTCTTAGATACCGCCAATGTCTATAGCCGTGGACGCAGTGAAGAGATAACAGGTGAAGCGCTAAAACGTAATGGTAAACGTGATCAAATCATCTTGGCGACCAAGGTGCATGGCGCTATGGATGATACTGACCCAAATATGCGTGGTAATACAAGACGGCATATCATTCAGCAGGTCGACGCTTCTTTAAAACGCCTGCAAACCGATTATATTGACCTCTATCAAATCCACCGTCCGCAACCCGATGTGCCCATTGATGAAACCTTGAGGGCGCTCGATGACCTGATTCGCTCAGGTAAAGTGCGCTATATTGGTACCAGCACCTTTGCTGCCTGGCAAGTCATGGAAGCTCTGATGATTGCCAAAGAGCTGGGACTGAACCGTTTTATTTGTGAACAACCCCCTTATAACCTGCTTGACAGAAGGATTGAGCGCGAACTCTTACCTATGGCGCAGACTTACGGTATTGCAACCATTCCCTGGAGCCCCTTAGCTGGCGGGTTGTTGGCAGGTAAGTATCAAAGAGATGCTGAGCCGCCTTCAGGAAGTCGCTATGAAAATGTCAAAGCTAATGAGGTGCAGCAAAGACGCTACACCGATCAGGCGTTTGATGTGATTGAAGGGCTCGAGGCCCTTGCCAAGAAAAAAGGCTGTAGCCTGTCTCAGTTTGCGCTTGCCTGGTGTATGCAGCAACCAGGCGTTACCAGCCCGATCATTGGTCCAAGAACCATGGAGCAGCTAGAAGACAATCTGCAAGCTCTGGAAATAACGATAACAGAAGAGGACAAACAGGAAGTAGATGCCCTTATTCCACCTGGTCGCATGGTGTCTGCCTTTTATGAGGCCAATTTTGGCCCTCACCCGTTTCGCTAGCACCCTACGAATTCTGGGCTGTTACTGCGCGGGGTAGCTAAGGAAAGCCAAATTAAGCAGTGACTAGTGGTTAGTAGATAGTGATTAGAATTTCGCATTATTCTGATCACTATCTATTTATTACTTATTTCTCAAACCTTTGTAAGAGGGATAGTCTGCGTATAGGTGCAGGCCAATGCCCTTAAAATGGGCTCGCTTTAAGCCCTTGTCACGTTGCTGTCACGCCAACTTTTTAAACTAAAGCTTGTGGAGGTTGAAATGAGAAAACTCATTTTGCTTATGACCCTATTTGGATTTGCGTTTGCTCAGGACTATAGTGGAACCTTTGTGCAGCAAGATGATCCCAGTACCGTCATCACCCTCGAGCTTCAACAGGAAGGCTATACAGGCACCTTGCTAAACAGGGGTACCGATGAATTTGGTATTGAAGCCTCAGTTCAGGAGGGTTACTTGAGCGGCTTTCTTCTGAGCCATAGCCGTAGTTATGGGGATATGTTTTTTCTGGCGGAGACAACGCCAGAGGGGTTTAACCTTGCCGTTGCACCCCTGGATGAGCAGGGAAACCCCATAGAAACAGCGGTGGAAACCTATGTTTTTATTCGTCAACAAAGTAGCGGCACCTCCGCTGAGACTGCAACAAAGCCACTCAGTAGCCCTGTAGATGTGCAGCAAAACCCCTTAGCAACAGTTTCTTTTGCAGGCAGCTATAAAGGGCAGACCTTTGATCTGGTATTAGCAGAACAGGACGGGCAGTATTCAGGAACCCTTTTCTTAAATGGTCAAAGCCTCAGGCTCGAGGCCACGGTTTCTGCCACTACTCTTGCGGGTTCTTTCTTTGCTGATGGTCAGGCGTTTCCCTTTGAAGCTAGGCTTGAAGGAAACAGCTTAAGGTTTATTTCTGAAGGGGAGAGCTACCTGCTAAGCAAACAAAGTGATACCAGTAGCCCAGTTTCCTCGACGACCACTGAAAGTCCGGCTGTACCCGGTCAGGGGGTGCAAACCCTTTCTTATGGTCAGCGCTATCAGGCAGGCACAGACTTGCTTTCTCCATGGACAGGCGTAA
The DNA here is from genome assembly GCA_020431825.1 of Trueperaceae bacterium. Classification (GTDB taxonomy): domain Bacteria; phylum Deinococcota; class Deinococci; order Deinococcales; family Trueperaceae; genus JAHEBB01. Next base: position 23,537 of record JAGQHN010000020.1, read on the forward strand.
GTTTTAGCGTTCCTCAGGGACACACAGCTTTTTTTGAACCTGAATATGGGGTTTTCCTTATGACCTCGCTTGATGGCAGCAGCCTTTTAGCCCTCGAGGCCGCTTCTAACGCCAGGGCAGAGGACCTTGGGTACTACGCTGTCGAAGCGCTTGCCGAAACCCTCTCGCCTGATGACCCCCGGTTTCAGCTGGTGACGGCTCCAAGCCAGTCAGGAGACCTGATAACAGCCCAGTTTTATGTTGCAGGTACGTCCCTTTCTGCGGCTGCCAAGCAAGGTTCTGCGGGAAATGCCGCAGTGGTTATTGCTTATGGTGCTCAGGCAGAGCAACTCATACAAACGGTGGCCAATAGCTTCCAGTTTTCCCGTCCCCAAAATGAGGTGGCGCAGTGGCAGAAAAAACTAGTTGGGATTCATTTATATGCGACTCGAGCGAGTTCAGATATCACAAGTACGCCTTCAACGCTTGGAAGTCAAGCTAGCCAGGGAGACTACCAGTATGATTTTTGTAGCGACGGCAGCTTTAAGCACTCCTACTCAGATGTGGCCTATTACTCAGTGATGGATTCTACCCAGAACGAAGCTGGTTACTATATGACCGCAAGTTATAAGTCAGGCAGTGAAGGCAGCTATCAAGGTACCTGGACGCTTATCAGTATGCTTATGGGCAACCCGCTCCTTATCCTCGAGAGCACCGAAGGGGGCATTTTCTTACACTATATTGAAGAAACGACAGAAGGTGCTCTTATAGATGGACGACATTTTGAGGTGAGCTCGAGCCAGCTTTGTGATTAAACTAATCTGAACATTAGCTATGCTCAATAATGGCTAAGGTTTTCGCCAGGGGTTTTTAGGGTCTAGCTTATTCTTGAAAGGGCCATTACCTTAAAAGCCAAACTTATGTGCTTCGATAAGGAGGTGCAAAAGTTTGCTGTCTTGCGTGAAATTGAGAGACTGGATCCCATCCGTGACCACCAGCGGATTGTCTTTTTAAGTGCTGCCTATGACTTTCCCTGGGATACCCAGCGCGCGCTCGAGCTTGCTCTCTTACGGACCTTTGCCGTTCCCAAAAGCTCTGAACTGCTGGTCAGTACCGAAGAATTTACCAGGCGTACCCAAAAGCGCTATGACGATACCAGCTTGCTCATCTCCACCCTTGGGTTTTACGGCTATGACAGTAGCGAGGGTCGTGCTGCCCTCAGACGGATGAATCAAATGCATGGTCGCTATCCAATTTCAAATGACGAATTTCTTTATGTGCTTACTACCTTTGTTTTTGAACCTATTCGCTGGAATGCCAGGTACGGCTGGCGAAAACTAAGCAAGCATGAAAAACTGGCAAGTTTTTATTTCTGGTGCGAAGTTGGTCGGCGTATGAATATAAAAGATATTCCTGCTAGCTATGAAGGGCTCGAGGCCTTTAACCGACGCTATGAACGAGAAAATTTTGCTTACAGTGACCTGAACCGGCTACTCGCTGAGGTAACCAGAGATCTCTTTTTGTCCTGGGTATTACCAAAGCCGCTCTGGCCTGTCGGGGAAAAGCTGGTTTATGCCCTTATGGATGAGCCTATGCGACAGGCCTTTGGTTTCCCCAAGGCACCCCTCTGGGCAAGCTCGAGTGTAAAAGCAGGGCTATGGTTTCGTAAGCAGGCACTGAACTTTTTTCCCCCGCGGAAAAGACCCTATCAGCTAAGCAAAACCCGCAGTTATCCAAATGGTTATGAAATTCAGCAGCTGGGTACCTGGCCAAATTGATAAGCTAAAGCCATGAGTATATTTGGGGCACTGCTCTCTCCAGCCGTTATGATTGCCACGTCGGCGATCTGTGCCATTATCGCTGGACAGAAGTCCAGCCGTGCTTTTTATTTGTTTAAACCCTTAACCACAGTAATGATCATTCTCTATGGCCTTTTAGCACTCGAGAGCTTAAATGATCGTAGGGGAATTGCCGTCATTATTGGTTTGCTGTTTTCCCTCCTGGGCGACACTTTACTTATGTTTCCCAGAGCTTTTGTCGCGGGCCTGGCGAGTTTTCTGGTGACCCATTTGCTTTACAGCCTAGCGTTTTTCAGCGGATTTAGTACCGGGGGCTTAGTGTTTATTGCCCTGCCTTTAGTGATTTATGGCTTTATTATGCTGCTTTTGCTATGGTCAAAACTGGGCACCTTAAAGGTACCTGTGATGCTTTACATTCTGGCAATCCTGTTTATGACCTATCAGGCTGGAGAACGCTGGCTCGAGTTGCGCGATCTGGCAAGCTTACTGGCCTTTTCGGGCACGCTGCTGTTTGCCCTGTCAGATAGCCTGCTTGCTTTTGACCGATTCCGGCAACGGCTCGAGTATGCACAGTCCTGGGTACTCTCGACCTATTACGCTGCCCAGTGGCTAATTGCCCTGTCGCTTTTTCTGCGGTTTCGCTAGTAGTATGACTGCTGTCTTTGTGGCATTAAGTTTTAAATGAATGAGACTGCGAAACCACTGCAGGTAAGCTCATCTGGCAGGTTAAAAGGCAAGTACGGTGCTTTGCAAAAGTATTGCGACTGAGCAATACTTTTGAGCGTAAGCGGTTACCAATAAACGCGTTAAGATTACTCTCTATAGTTCTGAAACACACTATACATAACCTCACATTTGAGTCCAGGCTTAAGAAAAATAAAATAGTTCTAGCATTTGCCCTCGATTCTTGACATAATGCCCAGAGATGCGTGTCCTTATCTGCTGTTTAATTGTCTTGTCTGCGCACGCCTGGGCAGAACCCCAAATACGGGTACTGCTTGGAACTTATAGTGGTGCCACGACGATGCAAATGACGGGGCCGCATAATGCCTATCTCAATGGTAGCTTCTGGTATGCCGGTGCTGGCCCAGATACTCGTTCGGTTCAGGCAGTAGCGGGCAGCCTTTACTTTGATGGCGCTCAGATAGGCTATGATTTAAGGCTCGAGCCCAGTGATGGGCTCTTTTACTGGAACGGCTTTTACTACCACGGTTCTTTACAATTTGTCGCTGAGGCCAATAGCCTGCTGGTTATCAACTGGGTTGATATAGAAGACTATATCAAGGGAGTCGTGCCGGTTGAGATGAAAGCAGATTGGGAGTTTGAAGCTTTAAAAGCGCAGGCGGTGGCGTCCAGAACTTATGTTCTGGCACACCTTAAGCCGGAGGCAGCCTATGATCTTTGCGCGACCGAGGGCTGTCAGCGCTACGAGGGCTACAGCTCTGAAAACCCCAGAAGCAATGAGGCAGTAGATGCCACCACCGGGGTGGTGGTTATGTACGGGGGCGCCTACGCCGAGACGTATTATCACGCTGATTCTGGGGGCTTAATTGCCTCAAGCGAAGAGGTCTGGGGCGGTGACTTGCCTTACCTGCCTGCTCATGAAGATATTTCGCATAGTAGTCCGCACTCGAGCTGGAGCGTTACCCTCGACGCCACTCAGATGGCAGCTTCCATGACAGCTATTGGTAAACCTGTTGGCGCCGTTAGCGCCATGCGCATCACCAAGCTTAGCGTGACCGGACGAGTGGTCGAAGTGAGCATACAGGGCAGTGCTGGTTCGACTAATCTTAGTGGAAAAACTCTGCGTGAGTTGCTAAAGGCCTGGGGGGTAAGATCAACAAAGTTCACCATGCTGGCTAACTTGCAGGTTCAGGGTAGTGGTTATGGTCACGGGGTGGGCATGAGTCAGTACGGTGCCAATGCCATGGCTAAGTCAGGTTATGAATTTACCCAGATTTTAGGATTTTATTATCCTTATACTGAAATTCACCGCCTTGGCTATGCCATTGCGGGTACGCAGTGATGGCAGGCGCTAGGCAGCAATCAAAGAACACGATAAACTCTAGCCGTGTCGTTTTTGGTCTGGCTAAAAAATATTAGCTGGCGCACTTTATATGCCTTTGTTCCGGTGCTGGCACAGCCAGACGATGACTTTGCCAGACGTCATTTAAACTCCAAAGCTTATGGCCTTTATCTCAGCATGGATAAAAGAGACCGGGCGCATGCGTGTGAGGTTGCCAGAGCCGTTTTGACTGAGCTCGAGCCCAGCAGACAGTTAGTGGCGGCCGCTTTCTTGCACGATATAGGCAAGGCCGAAGGCCGCTATAACGCACTCGAGCGCATCCTGGTACATCTTTACTGCCCGACGGCTTTACCCAAATCTCCCAGGCTAAAGGGTTTATCAGGCGTCTGGCAAAGACGCTTGCATCATGCCTATTACGGGGCGCAGAAAATTCGTGAGGCAGGTTTAGCAGAAGACCTTGCGCTTATCGTTGAATATCATCATCAACCAGAGGCCAACCAGGAGGCGGCCCGGTTAAAAAGAATAGAGGACAGATTTTAGTGAGTTCGCTTGACTGGTTATATGCGCGGCGGCGGTTTGGGGTCATACCGGGTTTAGAACGGATGCATGAGCTTTTAGCTCGGTTGGGCGAGCCGCAGCAGGCCTTTAAGAGCATTTTGGTGGGTGGGACCAACGGTAAGGGAAGTACCTCGAGTACGCTTGCCAGCGTCTTGAGTACAGCAGGGTACAAAACCGGACTATTTACCTCGCCACATCTCAGCTATTTTAGCGAGCGTTTTATGATAGATGGAAAGCGCCCCGATGAGGCAAGGCTCGAGGCTATGATCACCCAAATCAAGCCCCATGCCGAGGCTACCGACGCCCTGTTTTTTGAGATCAGCACGGTGCTTGCCTGTCAGTATTTTGCAGAGCAGGGGGTTGAGTATGCGGTTATGGAGGTGGGTATTGGGGGGCGCTTTGATTCTACCAACAGCTTGGATCCCGTCCTTAGCATTATCTCTAATGTAGCGCTTGATCACACCGAGGTTTTAGGCGGTACAGTTGAGAAAATTGCCTTTGAAAAGGCGGGCATTATGCGGCAGGGCAAACCAGTGCTCAGTGCTGCCAGAGCAGGGGCAGCGAAGGTCTTGCAGGAGCAAGCTCAGGAAAAGGGAGCAAAACTCTGGCTTCTTGACCGAGAGATTTACTCAGCACTACTCACTATGTCCTGGCAAGGGGTAGCCTTGCAGGTGGATAGTCCGCTTGGCAGCGTTCGGGTACAGTCGCCACTGGTAGGCAGGTTTCAAGCCGATAATGTGGCTCTGGCTGTTGTTGCGGCGCAGCTTCTTGGTGTTTCGGAAGCGGCTATACAAAAAGGTGTGGCTAAAACCCGCTGGCCAGGAAGGCTCGAGCGCATTGACTATCAAAATCGGCAGTTCATTATTGACGGAGCGCATAACCCAGATGCAGCAAGGGTGCTCAGGCAAACGCTGGAGGATTTAGCTGTACGAGACATCATTCTGATTTTTGGTGCCAATAAAGATAAAGACCTGGAAGCCACGCTGATTCCGTTGGCCGAGTTGGCAACCAGGGTCATTTTTACCCAGGCTAGCCTCATTCCCAAGGCAACGCCGCCAGAACTGCTCAAAGAACTCTGGCCAGAAGCAGCGCTGGCAAGTACGCCTGCTGAAGCCATTAGAATAGCTCTCGAGCTTCCCTCGGATGCCACGATTGTTATTGCGGGTAGTCTCTATCTGGCAGGTGAAGTACGGCCTCTATTACTGGGGGAAAGTCCAGAAGCGTTTAGGAAATGACTCAGTCTGACGGAGGTGTGAGTTCCCTGATCAAATCAGGCAGATGTTTATAGATAATCAGCAGGCTAAACAGGACAACGGTGGCAACTTTATAAATAAAGCTCGAGCCGCTTTCCCCTCTCAAACTTAAGACTAACGCGGTAATAATCGGAAAACAGGCAACAGCGATGATAGCCGCAAAACTGGGCCGTTTACGAAGCGCTATCATGATGGCAATAAGACACGCCAGGGCGCTTATGCCAACATAAGGAAAGACGATGAGCGCTGCACCAAGCGTGGTGGCCAGGGCCTTTCCACCGCGGAAGCCAACGTAAACTGACCAGGCATGACCAGCTATGACACCGAGCGTAGCTGCCAGCATGGGTAAGAGGGAAGCCTGCGTGAGCCATTTGCTTAGTCCAACTGCCAGTAGACCTTTGCCAAGATCTATGAGCAAAACGGCGATGCCAGTCTGTGGATTAAGGTTCCTGGCCGTATTCATAGCACCCATGCTGCCTGAGCCTAAGTCAAAAACATTTTTCCCCTGAGCCTTTGCCAGCAAATATGCTGTTGGAAAAGACCCTATCAAATAGCCCAGAATAAGGGCAGCCAGATTAATCATGAGTGGTAAGTTGGGTGAGGCTGGCGAGGCTGTTGAGTTCAGTTACATGATAGGCGAGAAAGCGCGATAAGAGTCTAAAGTGTTCATCAGGGTTTGTAAGGCCTCTGGCTAGCGTGTCACGTACACTCAGGCTATGAATGGCCTGTAAGTCAGTCAGCAAGTCAGCTGAAATAGGATAGCCTCTAGCGCAAGTCTGACAGGTAACACCACCCAGCGCAATGTCAAATCTTTGGTCAAGATCACTCGAGCCGCATAGGACACAGCTCTTGACTCTGGGGCTAAGCCCTGCGGTTTGCAGGAGGCGCCAGGCATAAACGATAGTGATTTGAGCTGGGCTCTCTCCCTGATTAAGACCGCGCAAACTGCTGACAAAGTATTTGTAAATATCCTCGCCAATATGCACATCTACCGTGAGTTTATCTACCAGTTCTGCCAGAACATGGGCATAAGGATAAATGGCGGGGTCACTGAGTCTTGGCAAAGCACCATTAAGCTGAACCTGTGTGAGTACCGCAAGGTTATCTTCAGTTTTGCGGTAGTACTGGGCAGTGACATCATGAAAGAGACTAAGCTTGCCTAAGTGCCCGCCGGGGCGCTTTCCCTTTCGGACCTTGGCTTGCCATTTACCATGCTCACCCAGCAGCGTCACAATCACATCACCGCTGGTGAGTTCATGCCGTCTGATCACCACACCTTCATTTATTTGATAGCGCTCTGCCACAGCTCTAGTGTAGCCAGTTTTGGACGCTTTAAACGTCGTCTCTACCAAGCGTAAAACCAGCAAAAAGGCGGCCCCCGAAAGGTGTCAGGTAGCGGTCAATCAAGCTGATGACCAGAGTCGCATCGTTTTCTTTATGGAATGCCAGAATGGCGGTTTTTAAGGTCTGGTGAAGGTCTGGGTTATGTTTCTTGATTTCCCTGGGAATCCATTTGCTACTGGCTCGCCACAGATTTTGGCTGTCAAAGAAAAAGTCAAAAAAGCAGGAAAGAAGCTGGGGCAAGATAAATAGCGCCGTGTCAACATCCTGAGCTTCAAAATCCTCGAGTAAATCAGTTAGAGCGTATCTTGCCTGATCAAGCTCGAGCCTGGTTTTGGGTTTAGGGCCAGCAGTAAGTTGCGTAAGGGCCCTGGTCTTTACCTGCTCTGCCAGTTCCAAATCTCCCCGAATCAGGATGCTTTCACTGAGCATTTGCGGCAGGCTTGGTCTGCGGCGCTCAATGTCTTTTTGGCAAAACAGTTCTAGCGACGCTGATGTGTGGACAAATGCCTCGACTGGCCAATCGTGCGCCAAAAAAGATTCCCGGTAAGGTGCTTCCTGTGAGCCAAGAACGATGATATCCAGGTCTGACCCGGGTTTGGCTTGCTGCCGTACGACACTCCCGGCTAAAAGAATCAAATTGGCGTCAGGATAGCGCAAAGCCACCTGCCTGGCCGCTTCAAGCGGACTTAAGCGACTTGTCTTAATGCCACGACCTCTTTTAAAGGCTCAAAGCTAACCTTTGTGCCTTTTTCAAGATGTAAGCTGTCGCCTTTTTTTAAGAGTCGAAAATCACCGTAGGGCAAATCAATAATCAGTTCGCCCTGTATGACCATGAGCCAGATGGTGCTGGGAAGCTCATGCATGGCTTCTTGTTCTACAATGATGGCCTCGAGCCTGGTTCCTGGTACGGCAGAACCTTTGGGGTTGGCCCTGGCAAGAGCCACCAGATTAAGCGGTTGCGCTACATTGTTTTGAATCTCACTCATGGCCTATTTGTTTCGGGCGCGTCCATAAGCCATGCGCAGTTTGAACATGGCACTTTTATGGGCCTTTTGAATTTCTTCTTCGCTTAAACCAAGGCGATCAGCCAGATCAACAATGCTTTCTTTGGCATTACCCTTCATGCCCTCGAGTCGGCTCACGATTTCCTGATCCTGACTATCTAAGAGTGAGAGATGCTTCTCCAGATCCTGGGGTGTGGCTTTGGGCGCGTTTGACTTTTTACGGCTTGCTTCACTTTTCTTTGTAGCTTTTTTCGTGCTGGTTTTCTTTGTTTTTTTCGCTTTGCTTGGTTTGGCTGCTTCTCTGGCAGCCAAGAGGTCAAGGGCCTCAGCCAGCGTAAGATTTTCAATGCTTTGACCACTGCCCAGCGAGGCGTTGGTCTTTTGATGTTTTACATAAGGGCCGTAGCGACCATCTCTTATTTCAATTGACTCGCCCGTTTCAGGATGCTCACCTAAAACGCGCAGGGCCTGATTTTTGTTGGCCTTTTTAGCGATGAGTTCCAGAGCACGGTCCAGGCCAATATCAAGTACGCTTTCGTCTTTAGGTATAGAAACAAAGGTCTTGCCTTGCTGGACATAGGGGCCAAAGCGACCGATATTGGCCACGATTTTGTCGCCAGATTCCGGGTGTTTGCCCAGCGTTTTTGGCAATAGGAGCAACTTGATAGCGGTACTTTCATCTACCTGATCAGGTTCTAAACCCTTGGGCAAAGAAACCCGTTTGGGTTTGCTTTCAGAGTCGTCACCGAGTTGTACATAGGGGCCATAAGGTCCCTGACGCAAATACATGGTTTCACCCGTATCAGGAAAGGTGCCCAAGCTATCATCTTTTGCCTGCCCGGAAAGCAGTGTTTTGAAATAATTTTCATCTAAATCGGCGGGCGCAGCATCTGGAGGTAATGAGGACGTGCGTTTTTCCCCTTCAATAGTTGCTTCTGCGTAGGGGCCAAAACGGCCCACACGTACCACCACGTCGCCCCATTTGGGAAAACTCATGGTGGAAACCTCGCGGGCGTCAATGCCCTCGAGCCCGTCCTGAACTTTGTTTTCCAGACCCTCATTGCCCTGATAGAAGTTTTTTAAATAGGGAATGGCCTCGAGCTGCCCGGTAGCAATATCATCAAGATTTTGCTCCATATTGGCAGTAAAAGCCGTATCGACCAGGCGGTCAAACTGCTCTTCCATCAGATTGTTAACGGCAAAGGCGGTAAAGCTGGGGATCAGTTGCGAACCCTGTTTGTGGGCGTAGCCGCGGCTAATTACCGTATCGATAATGCTGGCATAGGTGCTGGGGCGACCAATGCCCTCTTGCTCCAAGAGTTTGACCAGCGAGGCTTCGGTAAAGCGGGCTGGGGCTTTGGTTTCGTGACCAATGGGTCCCAGCTTATTACAGCCCAGTTGGTCGCCGCGACCAAGAGCCGGTAAGGGCTGGTCCTGATCGTCCAGCGCAGCTTCTGGATCATCGGAACCCTCGACATAGGCCCTAAAGAAACCTGGAAACAGGATGGTTCTGCCACTGGCTCTAAATAGTGCTGTGTCATCCTTATCCTTAACTTCGATGGTTGCGGTCGTAAATTTAAGTCTGGCATCTGCCATTTGCGAGGCTACTGTGCGTTTCCAGATGAGGTCATAAAGCCGACCCTCAATGCCAGACAGGTGATGCTCCTCATAGGTTTTCATCTCCTTACCCGCTGGGCGAATGGCTTCGTGGGCTTCCTGAGCATTGCGTGATTTGGTTGCGAATTGTCTGGGGCTGGGGCTTAGGTACTCACTGCCGTAGCGCTTGGTGATCGCACGCCTGCTGGCATCAATGGCTTCTTGCGAAAGGTTGGTAGAGTCCGTACGCATATAGGTGATGTAGCCATTTTCATAAAGCTTTTGCGCCGTACGCATGGTATCTCTGGCAGAAAGGTTCAGCTTGCGACTGGCTTCTTGTTGCAGGGTCGAGGTAGTAAACGGAGCCGATGCTTTGCGACTTGCCTCGCGCTCTTCCAGATTGCTTACTTGCCAGGGAGCAGATTTAAAGGTTTGGGCCAAACGCTCGGCGGTTTCCTGCTTTAACAGCAGAACATCTTTGCCTTCAATCAGATTGGTCTTGAGTTTCCCGCTGTTGTCATCAAAGTCACGACCACTTGCCAGGCGTATATCTTGGTAGTGGGTCATGGTAGCTTCAAAGCTCGAGCTGTTTTTATTGAGTTCTGCTTTGATATCCCAGTAATTGGCAGGTACAAAGGCCAGGCGCTCTTTTTCACGCAAAACCATCAGCCTGACAGCCACACTTTGGACCCGTCCAGCTGAAAGCCTGGGCGCGACTTTTTTCCAGAGCAGAGGAGAGATGGTGTAACCGACTAGCCTGTCCAGCACACGGCGCGCTTCTTGAGCATCGACCAGATGACGGTCTATTTCACGTGTTTCATTGAGTGCCCGCAAAATGGCATCTTCGGTAATTTCATGAAAGACCATGCGCTTAACTGGAACTTTAGGGTTTAAAAGTTGAACGAGGTGCCAGCCAATCGATTCACCTTCGCGGTCCTCGTCTGTTGCGATATAAAGTTCATCGGCAGCCTTTAGGGCATCTTTTAGTTTGGCAACGACTTTTTTCTTATCAGGGCTAACAATGTAAAGCGGCTCAAAATTTTCGTCAACATTTACCCCAATGCGTGCCCAATCTTTGCCTTTATATTGTTCAGGAATTTCAGCGGCCTTGGAGGGCAAGTCACGAACATGACCCATACTGGCTTCAATCTGAAAATTATTTCCCGGCAAAAAACGGCGAATTGTGCGAGCCTTGGTGGGTGACTCAACAATCACGAGGCGTTTAGGGGTTGATGATACAGCTTTACTCATTAATCTCTCTTCTTTTGAGCCGAAAATGCTCAGCTATTGCGTGCCTATTATAAAGACCTGAAGGCGTTTGTCAACGTAAAAAGTATGAGAATTACCACTTTAGACTTGTCTTTAGTAAGCTTTATGAAGGCTTTTTCCAGGGCTGTAGTGCCCAGGGATTACCTAGCCTGGGCCTAATAAAGTGACGCTTTATTCAAAAATCTCTTGCTCTGTACGCAGGCCATCATGGCAAGCTGGAATGTATAGATTCATTAGCTGATTTATATTTTTTGAGGGAAAGTTATGAAGTTTCTTGTTTGGTTTTGGAGTCCTATCAGGTTGAAATAGTTGCTTATACTGATGAGGCTTCTTGCTCGTTACAAAAATGAACTCAGGATTCAACATTTGTTTTGAATCCTGAGTTCAAATAGAGTAGCTATCGTTTAGCGCCCTTATATTTTTATCGTGATTTTTAAAATTACTCATCTAATTGGTTATAAGAAGCTCGAGCCTAGCTGCTACACTACATTTTGTTTTAATTAACAATAGTAAAGCTGAATAGTTTAAAGTCTGAGCCTAGCTTGCCCTGACTATCGCGTACATTTAAGCGTAGCTGCAACGTGTAACTACCTTCGTTGCTAAAGTCAAAACTATCTGAGGGTGTCCAGGTCAGGCTTTGGGTACTTCCTATAACCAGGGGGGCAGAGGCATTTAGTTTTGCCGTCCACTCGAAACTAAGCGGCGTGTCGCCTTCAGGATCTGTTGCTGTGCCACTAAGGCTCAGGGCTTCGAAGACACTGTCAAGGTTTGACGGACTGTTTATATGAACTACAGGTGGCAGATTGGCGGGTGGATCTACAACGCTGATCGTTAATTCTGCGCTGGCTTTTTTCCCCTGAGAGTCGGTGCCAGTAAGGCTAAGGGTGCGCACGCCATTGCTGCTAAAACTCAGCTCGAGCTCACAGCCTGCTTGGGGTAAGTCATCGGTGCTAAGGTTGCTGGTCCAGACCAGCTGCTCACAGGCTAGCTTGCCTCCCGGTTCATTCGGGTCAAACGAACTTGCTTCAAAGCTAACTGGGCTATTTCGGAAAACTACCGTATTTGCCATCGGTTTGACAATGTCCACTCTTGGTGCGCTATTAATGACAGTTATGGTAACGGTATCGCTACTCGAGACACCTTTTGAATCGGTGATGGTGACCTTTATTTCATGCTCTCCCAGTTCCTTGAAACTATACCGAGCCCCAGGGCCGGTTCCTATAATTCCCTCACGGTTTGATTCCCATTTATAGTCGCAGCAAAAAAGCGTTGTGCCATCTTCAGCGTCTGAACCCAAGGCGTTTAGATTGGTTTCAACGCCCAGATCGATACTTTTACCGCTGCTCGGGTTAACAATTTCAACCTGGGGCGGCGTATTATCAGCGCGACCAATTTCCCGGCACTTTTCCAGAACTTTGGCGCTGTATTTTAAGTCATCCAGTAAATCTATACTATTGATACCTGCAAACAGGGCTACGCAGCCCTCGAGTGTCCATACAGGGTCTCGAGGAATTTTGCCGTCAAGCGTTAAACTGGCCTGTACTTTGCCAAAAGGGCCAATAAGGTCGTAGAAAAATAAGTCAAGTTGCGCAGCTGTATATGCTGTGGCCTTTAATTCTCCGGTAAAGTCTGCATTGGTTTCAGAAAACCCAAAGTCTGCCTCGCTGATATTGCTAAAGCCTTCTTTGTTGTCATAGGCGAAACCCGCAATCAGCTGGGCATCTTCAGCCGTTTGAAAACTGGCCACGGCACTTATCTTGCCGTCTATACCCAGACTAACGGTCAGTATGGGGGTAATCAGGATAGGAACCGGGCCAATGGAAAATTTAAATGTTTTGAACCGGTGGGTAAATAGCTTGATTTCTTTTTTTGCCTGAGCTTCAAGTTCTGCGGTGACCGCGAGTTCAGCGTGTTGCTCGAGCCCCACACGAAATGCCAGGGTGTCCAGGTAGGGTAGAGGGGGGAAGACGCCTTCACAGCAATCTATATCAATGTCCAGATCAAGAACAGGTTGAATTTCCAAAAGGCCAGTCGCTCTCACCTGATCCTTTGTGGTGGCTTCATTGCCATCTTTGTCAAAAAGGATCTTATTGTTAAATTCGCGCCGAAAGGGCTCGAGAACTGCCTGCGTATCCAGCTCATTTAGGTGATTGGTGCTGGAGATTACATCTTCAGGTTTGAGTTCAATATGTGCTTTTAAACTTCCTTTTTGAATGGCGTCTGTGAGACTTGCCCTTTCTGTGATAAAGATGGTTTCATTATTGCCTTGCTTTATCTCAACTACCTTTCGCAAAAAGCCAAAGGGAACCAGCGAGCTGGCTTCGCCCACCAGAACATCGCCAACGTTAACCCCGGCAATGAGCTCCGAATCTGATGCATAACGAAGGCTTTCGGCATTTACTTCTTCAAGAGATGCCTGAATGCTACTGGGGATAATGGTGGTCGTTTCAGGAATAATGACTTCCGCATCAGTAGTACCCGCTTTTAGAACGGTAAGGGTCAGACTCACGGTTTTTGTTAACGGTGGATTTACTGTGATAGCTTGTCCCCTAAGTTCTATTTCGCTGCTTCCCGGGATAGCCCCTCCTGAAGCTGTTAGGGTCACGGTACTTTGACTGCTGACAGGGTTGGGGCTAAATTCAGCTGTTACTCCTTCAGGTAAACCCATAATCTCTAAACGAACGTCATCGGTAAAATTAGAAGAGGACGCTATGCTAACGCGAAATTCGGTGCTTGAACCCTGAGTTATCTCCAGGCTGCTCTGGTTCGCAGATAAGTTGAACTCAGGAAAGTTAGTATCGACAGCGCAGGCTGATAAGACCAAACTTAAGCAGATCATTAGGATCTCTACAGGAATACGAGATTTAAAAGGCATGATAGTTTCCTTTCAGCGAGGTACCTACAAAATGTGCAGGTTGAATGACACGAAGGTTTTGGCTGCACAAGG
>JAGQHN010000020.1:37404-47641 GCA_020431825.1 Trueperaceae bacterium
GCTCCGTCCAAACTCCGTCCAGCGAAAGGTGGGCGGTCGGCAAAAGTGCATAAGCTACAATGTCAACATGGAGTTGCAAACGCTTGGAGGTTTACGCTTAAGTCACAGCGGTTTTACCCGCAGCAAACCTCTTTTACTCTTAAGCTACCTTGCCATTGAAGGCGGGCAATCCAGGAGGTTGCTGGCTGACCTATTTTTCTTTGATTCAAAAAATCCCAGAGATGCTCTTTCAACAACGTATCGGCGTCTGAAAGCCCTGGATGAAAACCTGATAATGGCGGAAGCTGACCAGCTTGCCACAGAGGTAAGCTGTGACACTATAGAACTTCTTAAAGAACTTGATGCCAGGCAGTACTGGTCTGCCCTCGAGCACTATCAGGGAGCTTTTTTAGCAGGTCTTGACCTGACTCTGGGGGAAGAACTCGAGGAATGGGTTTTTAAAACGCGAGAGTATTTGGCCTTTAGGGTACGGGAAGCCCAGCTTTGTCTGAGTGAGGTACTGGTAGCCGAGGGTAACTTAGCAGAAGCCGCAAAATTAACCGAAAAGGCGCTTGAATTAGAAGGTGCTCCAGAGCTCGAGCCTGATGATTATGGTCGCGTCTACACCATCTTATCTCTGACAAAAAGTCCAAAGCTGGCTACTTTGCAGGCAGAGGCAAAGGCTTTCGGCATTCACTTAAAAGAAAGCTCCAAGGCTCTTACGGGGGGCTCTGGCACCTTACCGCATAACCTTACGCCTCCTACCAGCTCATTTATTGGTCGGGACCCTGAACTTGTTGAAATGGCCACCTTGCTTGCGGAACCACCTATCCGGCTCATTACCCTGCATGGTCCGGGTGGCATAGGGAAGTCAAGATTGGCTTTGCAGCTTGCCTTTGACCAGCTTCAGGAAGCCAGGTTTCAGAGGGGCATCTACTTTGTTAGTCTTGAAAGCCTGTCAAGCCCTGGCACAATACCAGGGGCGATTGCCAAGGCGCTGGGGCTCAGGCTGGGGGCAAAGTCAGAACCGCTCGAGCAAGTCATCAGCTTTTTAAAAGACGCTGAGCTTTTACTGATATTAGATAATTTTGAACACTTTAGTGACAGTGCTTACATCGTTACGGCGCTAATTGAAGCATGTCCTAAAGTAAAGCTGGTCATAACCTCGCGGGTGCGCCTCAATCTTTTGGAAGAGCATGTTTTTTCCTTACATGGTTTGGCTCTTGCCGCTGAAACAGAGACGTTTGAAAAGGCCATTTACCGTGATGCCCTGCAGCTTTTAAACCAGCGAGCAAAAAAGGTCAAGCTTGATTTCGAGTTTACGGAAAGCCTTTTGCCTGTTGCAATAAAGCTTTGCCAGTTACTCGAGGGTTCGCCCCTGGGTATTGAACTGGCTGCAGCCTGGGTCAGGGTGATACCGCTGGCTGAAATCCTGACTGAAGTTGAAAAGAACCTTGATTTTCTTGCATCCTCAGCACGAAATGCCAGTTTCAGACATAAAAGTTTGCGGGCTGTTTTTGAGCACTCGTGGAACTTGCTTTCTGCTAAAGAGCGGCTTGTTTTTGGAAAGCTCTCCGTTTTTAAGGGAGGCTTCAGACGCGAAGCTGCTGCCAGCGTGGCAGGGGCAACCCTGCCGCTACTTGCCAATCTTGCAGATAGATCTTTGCTAAACGTGCACTCGAGTGGGCGTTATAGCTGGCACGCTCTGCTATATCAATTTAGCCTTGAAAAGCTAGCCGAAGACCCTGATGTCCAGCAGCATACCCAGCGGGGTCACGCCGAGTATTACCGTGAGTTTGTGGTCAAAGCTGCTGCGTCTTTAAGAGCTTCAGATCAGGCGTTCTGGCTAGGCCGTATCGAAGAGGATTATGACAATTTATTAGCTGCGTTAGCGTTTTGTTTGGAACTTGGCGACTTTGACCTGGGCCTAGACATCATTGCGGCACTGGGATCATTTTGGGAAATGCGGGGGCGCTTTCAGGAGGGTCGCTACTGGACTGAGCAGTATCTTCTTGCCTTTGACACTTTGCCTGCCACAACAACCTCGGCAAAAGTATTTGGCAATGCCGCCTGGCTAGCCTTCTTGCAGGGAGATTATCAGAAAGCGTCGGTCCTAGAAAAAGAATCGCTCCAGCTGAGTGAAAAAGTGCAGGATAAGCCCGGGATTGCTAGTGCGCTTACGGGTCTGGGTGTTATTGCCAGCGATCAGGGCGATTACCTGACAGCCCGTCAGTATTTTGAAGAAAGCCTGGCGATAAATCAGCGCCTGGGAGACAGGCAAGGAACTGCGGCTTTGCTCAATAATCTGGGCATTCTGTACAGTCATCTGGCAGATTACCCTAAAGCGCAGGCATACCACCGGCAGAGTTTAAGCCTCAGGAAGCAACTTGGGGATCAGCGCGGGGTTGGATTTGCGCTGAATAACCTTGGCTTAGCCGCCCATCTTCAAGCTGATTTTGAGGTGGCGCAAAGTTTTTACTTAGAGGCTCTCGAACTCAAAAAATCTTTGGGTGACCATCATGGTGTTGCCGGGACGCTTGATAATTTGGGTAGTATTGCCACAGAATTAGGTGATTATACCAGCGCCCAAGACTATTTTGAAAAGGCTATCCATTGGATGCTCGAGCTTGGCGATAAACGAGGGCTGGCGAACTGTTTGCAGAACTTTGCTTCGCTTAGGGCGTCTGAAGGTCTGCCAAAACAGGCAGCCCTGCTCTGGGGCTCGGCTGAGACACTGAGAGAGAGTATCGGTATTCCTTTAAATTCGCATGATCTGAGTGAGCAGGCAGCCAGGACAATAAGCCTGGTGCAAGATACCCTTGGGCACGAACTGTTCCGTACTATCTGGCAGGCAGGCAGGCAGTTAGCCCTCGAAGAGGCAGTTGCTTATGCGCTATCCAGGGATAAAAATGATTTGCTAAGGCCTTCCTTTATTTCAGAATCGTAGAGGGCTAGCTATTGCTGACCTTTAAAGTTAAGTCTCGCTAAGTTGCTCGAGCCTGTCAACCAGACTCCCTAACACCGCAAAGGTCTCTTCTACAGCCTGAGGGCTGCTCAAATCTACTCCGGCATCTTTAAGGGCGTCCAGTGGATACCTTGAACCCCCGGCCTTTAAGAACGTCAGGTACTTACTTGCTGCGTTTTCGTCACCAGCAATAATGCCTTTGGCTAGTGCGTGGGCGCCACTTATGCCAGTAGCGTACTGATAGACATAAAAACGGCTATAAATGTGGGTGTGAAACTGTGCCCAGGTTATGCCCAGACGTTCTCTGTCAAGAACCATATCGCCGTAAGCTTCAGCAAAGAGATCAGCCATGAGTTCATTCAGACTGTCTGCCGACAGAGACTGACCCCGTTCGCTACGCTCGTGTAGCTCGAGTTCAAAGCGCGCCAGCGTCGGCATAACCAGAAAATAACGGTAAAAGTTTGCCATTGCCTCTTCAATTAGAGCTATTTGAAAATCGCGGTCAGTTTGCTGTTTAAAGAGATAGTCCCGCAGCACTGCCTGATTAAAGTTACTGGCGACCTCGGCGGCAAAGAGGCTGTAGCGAGCATAGACGGTGGGCTGCGCCCCGTTAGAAAAGTAAGAGTGCATGGAGTGACCAAGTTCGTGAGCGAGTGTGCTCATGCCAAACACGTCAGGTGTGTAGCTCATCATGATAAAGGAATGGGTGTCAGGAGCGCTGGTGGAAAATGCGCCCATACGCTTGCCTTTATTCAGGCTGCGATCAACCCAGCCTTCTTCTAACGAACCGCGCTCTAAGGTATTAACGTAGTCATCTCCAAGGGGCGCAAGCGCTGCCTTTAGCCAGGCAACCGACTGCTCAAAACTGATGCTGGGGCGGTTTTCGGTCATGGGTGCAGCAATGTCGTAGGGGTGTAGTTCGCTTACTTCAAGCATTTTCCGTTTGGCATGCCAGTAGCGGTGCCAGGTGGGCAGGTTCGCCTTAAAGGTGTCAATCAGGTTGTGGAAAACGCTGTAAGGAAGGTTTAAAGGTGCCAGCGCCATGTGCAAGGCAGAGTCATAGCGCTTGGCTTTGGCAATAAAGTTATTCTGTTTAATACCGGTACTGAGCAGCGAGGCCATGGTGTTTTTATACTGCAAGTGGGCATCGGCGTAGTTTTCATAGGCGCTTTGCCTCAGCCTTCGGTCAGGGCTATGCAGCAGGGAGTTAATGGTGCTTTGCGTAATATCAAAGCTTTCGCCCTCACTATCCTTAGCCGCTTCAAAACGTAAATCAGTATTGGCTAAGACCCCATGAGAAGCAGTTGCGTTAGCAAAAGGACTTTGTACAGCACCAAGCAGGGCTTCGACTTCGGCTGAGCGAGTATGTTTGGCAGATTGCTCGAGTTCGGTAAAGTAGTGCTTGTAGAGTGCCAGGTCACTATTAAGTTCCATCCACCCTTTTATGACCTCAAAGCCAATGCCTATTATTTCTGGCTGGCTAAAGGCAAAAGCTTCACTGACTAAGGCGTTCAGGTCGCGGTAGCGGTCATAGCGGCTGGCAGCCCCTTTATCAAGCGAATTGGTGCTGTAGTCCATAACGGCATAGACACTAAGTTTGCGCAATTCTCGAATGATATTGTTGCTGTAATTAAGCCAGCGCAAAAGCTGGTTTATACCTTGATTAAGCGTACCTTGAAAGCCTTTGGCAAGATCAAGGTCTTGTTTTAAGGTTTCATAAGCTTCATCCCAGCCTGCTGGCGTGGCAAAGACACTTTCTGCATTCCACCGTTCTTCTTTTGGTACATCGGCACGGTCTGGTGTAATGGTAGCCATCAGGCGACCGCCGGCTTGGCTTTTTGACCAAGGTTGCGTTCTAGCAAGGCTTTGACATTGGGGTCGCGGCCCATAAAGTCCCTGAACTGTTCAGCAACATCCTTACTATTTCCCTGAGACAAAATGCTTTTTAAAAAGTCCTGACCTGTTTTGGGGTTAAAAATGCCCTCTTGCTTAAAGCGGCTAAAGGCGTCTGCATCCAGGACTTCTGACCACTTGTAGCTATAGTAACCAGCAGCGTAACCTCCAGAAAAAATATGACCAAAGGCAGCCAGGAAATTATTCTGGACAAAATGTTTCTCTATGGCAAAGCGCTCCATGATCTTGTTGCCATAGTCGATGACATTGCCATCTTTGTCAGCTTGATAGTGAATATGAAGCTCGAGGTCAACGGTACCAAAGCTCAGCTGGCGCATCTGAGCATTGGACTCCATAAAAGTGCGGGCCCTTTTCATACTCGTAAACAGATTTTCAGGGATGGTTTCACCCGTATCAACATGACGGGCAAAGAGGTCAAGTGCTTCGCGTTCCCAGGTCCAGTTTTCCATAATCTGGCTGGGCAACTCTACAAAGTCCCAGGGGACATGGGTTCCGGCAAGCGGACGCACCTCAACGCGTGAGAGACAGTGGTGCAAAAGGTGACCGAACTCGTGAAACGTGGTTTGCACTTCATCATGCGTTAAAAGAGCGGGTTGACCGTCTTGCGGCGGAGTAAAGTTAGCGGCGATGAGGCCCAGATGAGGCGAAAAGCCTGCCTCGGTCGGCTGTCCTGTAATAAAAGCATTCATCCAGGCGCCGCCGCGTTTGTTTTCGCGGGGAAAAAGGTCAGCGTAAAAAGAAGCAATATGCTCACCCTGGCGGTCATAAATGTCATAAAACTTTACGTCTTCGTGCCAGACTTTTTCATTGGGCGTTTCTTTAATCTTTATGCCAAAGAGCTTTTCGCCAATTTGAAACATGCCTTCCATCACGCGGTTAAGCGGGAAAAAGGGGCGCAGCGCTTCATCATCAAAGTCAAATTTGGCTTTGCGCAGTTTTTCGCTGACATAGTTGACATCCCAGGGCTCGAGCTTGTCAATACCTAAGTCTTTGGCGTAGCTCTTTAATTTTTCGAGATCACTATGCCAGTAGGGCAAGGTTGCTTCAAAAAGGTCATTTTCAAAGGCTAAGGCAGCTTTGCCGGAACCCACCATATTTTCTTCTAAACGGTAGTCGGCAAACGTCTCATAGCCTAAAAGATGAGCAAGCTCCTGACGCAACTCGAGGATTTGCGGGATAAGCTTTCGGTTATCGAAGTCACCAGCACTGGCCCGGTTGATATAAGCGGTGTAAAACTGCTGGCGCAAGGCGCGGTTTTCAGCATGTTTTATAAAGGGCAAAAATGACGGCGCTTGCAAAGTAAAGCGGTAACCCTCCAGATTTTTTGACTCGGCATTGGCCCGGGCCTGTCTGATGGCTGATTCAGGTAAGCCTGCTAGGTCTTTTTCATCGGTGAGAATCAGTTCATAGGCATTGGTAGCGTCTAAGACATTTTCTGAAAATTTGGTTTGCAACTTGGAAAGTTCTACCTGAATGGTTTCAACTCGAGCCTTGGTTTTGTCATCCAGATTAGCACCAGCGCGTTTAAAATCACGGAGCGTCTTTTCCAGATAGCGACGTTGCAAAGGCCCCAGGTCTTTAGCATTTTCAGAATCAGAAAAGTTTTTTAAGACCTGCCATAATCTCGGGTTTAACGGCAACTTGGCAAAAAACGAAGAGTAGTCGGGCAGCACCTTGTTAAAGGCCTCGCGTATCTCGGGGGTCGTGGCAACCGAAGTCATGTGATAGGCAGTGACCACCGCGCGACTGACTTGCTCGAGCATTTCCTCGAGGGCACCTAACGTGCTGTCATAGCTATAGGGCGCTTGCGCACTGGCGATGGTAGCCAGGGTTTCTTCTGCTTTGGTTATGGCTTCTTTTATCCCGCTTTCAATATCCTGAGCCTTTATTTCATTAAAGGGAATAAGAAAGTCGGTGCTTAATAGTGGATTCATAAACAAACCTCTCGAGCCTGGTTATTGGGCAGGCTTTACTTACAAACTGTGTACCTATCAAGGCACTGTATCTGCCTAGTCTAGCTCATGAGGGGATTCTTCTGGGCAAAAAGCCCTACAGTAAGGTAGTTCGTACAAGATATAGAACTATTCTTAAATGCCATACCAAGCATGTATGTACTTTTGGGTGTGAAGTTTGTTACACTTACCCCCACTTATGGTTGAGGAATGTGGGCGTTCGCTAGTGAGAAGAGAGTCTTATGGCAGATGATTATAAATATACTCTGACACGCATTTGTTTACGGTCAGGGCAGTTAAGCCTTACGCAAAGTATGCTGACCATGTTTCCCAAAGATGGCAGTATAAATGTGGTTGACGCTGAAAAAAATACAGAGTTTGAACTGCAAGTAGAAAACCGTCGGCGCATAACCGGCTTAAGTAAATTCTTTCAGGCCCATCACCTGGATGTTAATGATGAAGTGCATATTTCGCAAATTGATGATGCCAATTATGTTTTTGCAGCTCTAAAGCGCAGCCAGCGTGGGCCTGAGAAAAAAGGCTCGAGTGCTCCGCAACTTGCCGAAAAAATCTTGTTGCAGGGTAGTCCGCTCGCTGAGTCTGAAATACGTACCCTGTTTCCTGACTTAACCAAAGGGCTAGACCTGCACGCCGAATTGTCGAGAGATAACAGGCTCGAGTTTAAATCAGGTCGCTGGCAGATTAAATCGTATCAGCCCGCTCAGGTTGAAGTTTTTCAGGAAGAAGTAGCAGCACCTGAGCCCGTACTGCCAGTAGAAAGCGCTTATCAGGAAGACTTGGAGACGCCTTCTGTAACCTCTTATCGTACTGGGCAAAAAACGCCAAAAGCAGGACTTGCCTCGGCTACCCATTTTGAAAATCTGGAAGGTCATAACCGCGCTCGAGACTTGCTCAAAGACTTTGGTTACCGGGTCGATGTGCTGGATTCTGGGCAATTACTGGCGCATGCTGAACTGGGTCGCCGTAACTACAGTGCCTATATTCATGTCTTACCAGAGGGAAGCCAGCTTGACTGGTCAACCTTGCTAACACGGCGCCGTGACTCTAATGCCACCTACGCCGCTGTCTTTGGCGATCACCGTGACCTTTTGCGTCTTGGTGCGCCTGCAGGCATGGCAAGGGCAACGCTCTGGTCATGGTCGGGGTTGGCAAGGGTTAAAGATCTTGTGCAAGTTGTGCCTATAAGCCCCTACGATCTGGAAACGCATTTTGAAAAAGATGGACTTTTTGAGCAGGGTAAAGAGCGCTTTGAAAAGACGATTGGTGACCGGGTCGCCGAACGTGGCGTGTTCTCGAGCGTGCTCTCCAGACTTGCCAGCATGCGTGCTCCTTGTATCTTTATGCTAGATGACGCCGTTGATGATCAACTTAGCCGTGAGCAGGTGCTCAAGGTTCTGGAAAATCTGAGCGGTGCGCCTTTTCATATCGTTGCCAAAGTCGGTAACGGTGAATTTTGTTTGCGTTATAAGGTGTCAGATTCACTCGAGCATATTTCCAAATATGCTCTGTCACTTCGTGAACGCCTACCAAATCGTCATACCGAGCGCCTTCATGCCTACAGTGAAGAAGTCTCTGTAGAATCTTAACTTTAGGGAAAAGCAAAAGGATGGTCACCAGACCATCCTTATTTGTTTGCCTGTAGGTTTTATTAGAGGATTTCCAGATACATAGCATCGGAAACCTTTGCTCTTGGTATTTATGGGGATTCATGAATAGCCCTATACAAAATCTGGTAAACCGCTTTCATTAAGATGAACTGTGGTGACTTTTGCTGCAAGCTAAAAAGCCAGAAGGTAAGCTAAGACATGACCACCAAGCGCTTATCTCTTATTGTTTCCAGCCTCCTCCTGAGCCTTGCCCTTGTGGCTTGTGGCAGTCAAAAAATTGAGGCAAAAACCCCCATTGTCAAAGATTTCCTTATCAATAATGTCAGTGTTCAGGATAACTTTGGTTTCATTGTTACCAGTGCCCAGGACATCTTGTTTAAGGCTGATACGCAAAATGGTAGCTCGATCAACCGTTTAACTATTTATGCTAAAAAAGATGATGGTGATTATTCTACCCTGACCGAATGCAGCAGTTCTAACTGTGAATATCTCTGGTCCGTTAGCGCAGTTAATAACGGCGTCTATAGTTTCTTGGTCGAAGCGGAAGATGAAAGGGGAGCGACCTCTGCGCTCCCCTATAGAAATGCTCTGTCAATCAGTATCCGTTAAGCCTGGAGAGGCCTCACTTTCATTTCGTTAGCTTGGGCTGCGGCAATGGCCTTTAATGTCCACTGAGCCGCCTCGAGCGTGGTCAAATAAGGAATGCCGTTCTCGAGTGCATGGCGCAGTTCTCGAGTATGCTCGAGGTCAATCAGCAGGTCATAATCCTGAGCCTCTGTTTGGCTAAACCCAAGCTCATTTAACTCACCAGCTAAGGCTTCGGTAGTGCCAATCAGCCTCACTTTACCCTGTAGAGGTATTTTGACATTGGCGCCAAGTTCGCCTTTGTAGTAGGCCAGATAAGGATCGTCTGAGATGCCCATGCTCTCGCCTGTTGAGCGCATTTCAGGCCCAAGAATGGGTAAGACATTCTTGAATTTTAAAAAGGGCAAAACAACCTCTTTTACGCTGTAAAGCTGAGGCTTGGGTGTACTGGTAAAGCCCAGATCATTTAAACTTTTTCCTGAAGCAATTAGCGCTGCATATTTTGCCAGAGGGTGCCCAATGGCCTTTGATAAATAAGGTATGGTACGGCTGGCCCTGGGATTGGCCTCAATAATAAAGACCTCATCCTCTTTAATGACATATTGAATATTGATAAGCCCTTTTACGCCAATTTCCTTTGCCAGTTTAAGACTGTAGGCAATGATGGTTTCTTGAACTGCGTCACTCAGGGTGACGGGTGGCGTTATGCAGGCGCTATCTCCTGAGTGAATGCCTGCTCCTTCAATATGTTCCATAATGCCCGCGACCACCACGGTTTCGCCGTCGCCTAGTGCATCAACATCGACTTCTTTGGCAGCTTCAATAAATTTATCAACCAGAATGCTTGGGTTGTCCGGTAAGTCCGCGTAGACATCCTCGAGGTAGCTTTTTAACTCGGCCTCATCGTGGACACGCATCATGGCGCGGCCCCCCAAAACATAGCTGGGACGCACCATAACGGGGTAGCCAATCTGTTGGGCCAATTTTACCGCATCCTGGGGATCAGTGGCGACGCCACCTGCCGGTTGCGGGATCTCGAGTCGTTTACAGAGTTCATGAAAACTGTCTCTGTCTTCTGCGAAGTGAATGGCGTCGGCGCTGGTTCCCCAGATAGGTGCGCCAGCATCGGTAAGAGCCCTGGCCAGTTTAAGGGGTGTTTGTCCGCCCAGTTGCACAATCACGCCGACAGGCTTTTCGTGCTCAATAATATTAAA
>JAGQHN010000020.1:47741-57021 GCA_020431825.1 Trueperaceae bacterium
TCTTCAAAGGTTAAAGGTTCAAAGTAAAGCCGATCAGCAGTATCGTAGTCAGTCGAGACGGTTTCCGGGTTTGAATTTACCATGATGGTTTCATAGCCTGCTTCACGTAATGCCCAGACGGCATGAACTGTGGCGTAGTCAAACTCAACCCCCTGACCGATGCGGTTTGGCCCGGAACCCAGGATGATAACTTTGGGCCTATCTGAGCGAATAACTTCATCTTCCCATTCGTAAGTGCTGTAGTGATAGGGGGTATAGGCCTCAAATTCGGCAGCGCAGGTATCCACAGTTTTATAGACAGGTGCACTATGATGCTCGAGCCTTAACCGTCTAATATCGGCTACCTCTTGACCAGTCAGTCTTGCCAGGTCAGCATCACTAAAGCCAATGCGTTTGATCTCACGCCAGAGTTCCCAGTTCCACTGGTCGGGTTTTGCCAAAGCGCTGATTTCTTTTTCAACTGCGACAATTTCGCGTAACTGAGCTAAGAACCAGGGGTCAATAGCCGTTTTTTCATACAGGTACTGCACGCTTTTGCCACGGCGGAGTAGTTCAAACAGGGCAGGCAGGCGCATAGGGTTGGGGCGCAGGGTCTGCTCGAGTTCATCCAGCGTTTTATGCTGCATTTCACCACGCACATCAAGCTCTAACGAGCGCATGGCCTTAAGCAGTGACTCTTTAAAAGTACGACCAATGGACATGACCTCACCCACTGAGCGCATCTGCGTACCCAGATCATCGGTCGTACCTGGAAATTTCTCAAAGGCGAAGCGTGGAATCTTGGTAACAACATAATCAATAGAGGGCTCAAAGGCTGCTTTAGTCTCTTTAGTAATATCGTTGGGCAATTCATCCAGGTGATAGCCAACTGCTAGCAGTGCTGCAATTTTGGCTATGGGGTAACCCGTTGCTTTTGAGGCCAGAGCAGAAGACCGGGACACTCTTGGGTTCATCTCAATGACAATGACATCGCCATTTCTGGGGTTAACCGCAAACTGGATATTACTTCCTCCTGTTTCCACGCCAATTTCCCGGATGATGGCAATCGAATAATCACGCAGTTGCTGATACTCTTTATCTGAAAGGGTCTGAGCTGGTGCAACCGTAATCGAGTCGCCCGTATGGACGCCCATAGGGTCAACATTTTCAATTGAGCAGATAATGACCACCGTGTCGTTATGGTCACGCATCACCTCTAATTCATACTCTTTCCAGCCCAAAACTGACTGTTCAACCAGGACGGTATGCACGGGTGAATCATGCAGCCCCTGAGAAACAATTTGTTTGAATTCGGCTTCATCGTAGGCAATGCCGCCCCCAGTACCCCCAAGCGTAAAGCTCGGGCGGATGATTGCGGGGTAGCCAATGTCTGTGACGAACTCGAGTGCTTCAGCAAGCGTACCTACCATTTTTCCTTTGGGTGTAGCAATGCCAATTTTTTGCATTGCTTCCTGGAAAAGCTTGCGGTCTTCGCCCTTTTGAATGGCATTATAATTAGCCCCGATAAGTTCAACTCCATGTTTCTCGAGGGTGCCTTCTTCAAAAAGTGCTTTGGCAAGATTTAAGGCCGTTTGCCCACCTAGGGTTGGCAACAGGGCATCTGGCCTTTCAGCAATGATGACCTTTTCAATAAAGTCAGGACTGAGCGGCTCAATATAGGTTTTATCAGCAACATCAGGATCAGTCATGATGGTGGCAGGGTTTGAGTTGATAAGGACAACTTCATACCCTGCATTTCGGAGTGCTTTACAGGCCTGCGTTCCCGAATAGTCGAACTCGGCAGCCTGCCCTATGACAATGGGACCTGAGCCAAGGATAAGTATTTTCTTTATGTCTGTGCGTTTGGGCATGAGAACACCTCAAGGTTCAAAACGGTTTACCAGATTTTGTGTATTCATTGCGATGAATGTCTGCGCTAACTGGGTTCGCCTGTTACCATACGACAAAATCGGAAACCTTCAGTTTCAAAGGGAGAGAATAACATGCCAGATGAAAGTAAAAGTCGCATCAGGGTGCATAAACTTGCATTCAGGACTTTACTCATTTTCCTGGAACGTTTAAGAAATAATTTAAAATTAGTGCTTAGCCTATACCTGTGAATCTGGAAAATATTCTGCCAATCAAGTCAATGAACTTTAATCCGCTGGTACTACTTTCCAGGTAAGGGAAAGAACGTATCTATCCGACCCATAAGCTTATAACTTAGCAGTCCTAGCCATTCTTTACTCGCCAGATCAATAATCGAGAGCTTATCTGAGAAGAAACGCGGCGGGTCAGTGGCCCTGTTTTTTCCCACGCGAAAATCAACAGGGTAGGGAAGGACAGTCCAATCAAGCTTTCTGAAAATGCCAACTGAGCGGGGCATATGCATGGCAGAGGTGACCAGCAGCCAAATCTCACCCTCTTGAGGTTTTAGCAGTTCTTTGCTGTACAAGACATTTTCATACGTGTTGCGTGATTTAGACTCGAGCACCAGCCTGTCATTACTTATTCCTAAATCACGAAAAAACTGTATGGCAACATCTGATTCCTTAAAATTACTTCTAGGATTAACTTCAGCTGAACCGCCGCTAAAAACCAGCTTTGCTTCTGGGTGTAGCTGGGCGAGTTTAAGGGCTTCGGTCATGCGCTCGGCTGCACCATTTAGACTTGCCTGACCATAGGTTTGCGTCAAAATCTGATCAACTGCTCCTCCCAGTACGATGATGCCGTCTATTTTTTCAGGCAACTCGAGTATGGGAAATCTGGACTCGAGCGGTCTTGCCAGATAAAGGTGCAGGGGCAGGCTAAGGGTAAGCAGGACCATTACCGTTGCAACCAGGAGTAGCCAGCGGCCCAGGCGAAACCAGGAGCTAAAGAGGAGGAAGGTTGAGAGGCAAACGACCAGAACCCAGAACCTCGAGGGTTGCAGTAGCCACCAGACAAGTTTTGAGAGAGCAAACATTTAGAGCTTTTGTAAGAAAGTCTGATGTGTTGTAAACCAGTAGCCAGCAGCGTAAAGCGCGTAGAGCATCACACCAATGCTCAAGCCGCCCATCACCAGATCAAGCCGCTGATTTTTTGTCAGACCCTGGCGCATAAAACCCCAGAGTAAGCCACCAATGACGCCACCGACATGACCCCAGAGAGAAACATTTGGGATGGCGACTGAGAAAATAACGATAAAGACCATCCACTGTATAAGTGATCTAAGCAAGATGCGGTCTTGCTGGGTTTGTCTGCGAAAGACATCTGCCAGGAGTGCGCCTGCTATGCCTAAAATGCCACCAGAGGCTCCAACCAGGGGAACGCCACCTGAAGTCGCCAGAACGCTAAAGTACGCTCCCATAATGGAACCAAAGACAAAAGCGGTGAGTAAACTGCCCCAGTGGCGCCTGAGTTCATAGAGTCGCCCGATGTCAAATAGCACCCAGACGTTAAGACCAATATGCAAAAGTCCACCATGCACAAAGGCATAAGATAAGTAGCGCCAGAGACCCGTGGCATCTGGAACGCCCCCAACGCGGTCTAAAAATCCTGCTGTGACGATAGGAGCCGCCTGGCCAAAGCTGCGCTCGAGCCATAGTTGCACCAGATAAGCGGCAATCAAGGCTATGCCCAGACCAAACGTGCCAATAGGCTGGCGGGTTTGCCGTATCACTTTGGGAATGGGCTGGTTGAATTCGCGGAGTTTTTCCCCAAAGTAGTCGCGCAGCTTTTCAGGGGCAGTGGCATAAGCCTGGGTATAGAGCCGACTTGCCTGATCGATTTGCCCAGATTGCTCGGCGCCTCTTGCGGCAATTTCAAACAGGCTATAGGCGGCAACACCTTCTGGTGGGTTTTGCAGATACCCTCTTACGCGGTCAAGCTGGCCTTTTTCAGCGGCAAGCCGTGCCTCACTTAACTGTAAACTACGATAGCCGATGGGGCCTTTACCGCTTTGTTCCCAGTGCTCACGCATGTCGCGCAGTTCTTCATCGGCAAGCTCGAGCCTGCCCAAAGCCAGATAGGCCTGCACCCTGGCAGCTAGCCCCAGAAAAGCGTTATCACCCTCATTGGGTATTTTAAGGGCAAGAACCTTGTCCCATTTGCGCTCGAGGGCAAAGACCTGAGCCAGCAGCAGGTGATCTGCCTCTTCATTTGAGATGAATTCCATAACGGCTTCGGGGTCACCTTGCTGCAGGGCAACCTGAGCCAGCAGTCTGCGCATCCGCAAATTGCCATCTGACCAGTAGAGAATCTGGCTGAGTGCCTTGGCTAGGTTATAGCGTTTGGCTCTGGCTAAAGAGCTAAGGATAATCGGCCCCAAAATGAATAGCGGACAGACCAGGGCAGCAATCCAGACGACCGTTGGTGAAACCTGGGTAAAAAAGCTGGGAATGGCCAGCGCCGCTGCTACTACACTGGCAAGAATAGTTTTTAATGGAAGCTCGCTGCTTAGCGGGGCCAGGCGCAACATCCAGCGAGAGACAAAAATGCCACTAAACGCCAAAATGAGAAGCCAAAGCTCGGTTTCGCTCATAGTCTTAGCCTAACACCTCTAGCGCTCAGGCAATGCGTCGGGTAGTGATTTTTGGCTGGAATGACTCTATGCTTAGGCGCTACTATCTTGGTATAACTCAGTGAACAGGAATAGGCATCTGCCTGCCTAGCATAAACATTCTCTAGGAGTTCTTCTTGATGAGCACCGTAAGTGCAGTTTTGCTAATTATTCTGGCCTATTTTTTAGGTTGCATTCCTACAGGACTACTTATTGCCAGGGCCAGAGGGGTAGATATAAGGCAAAAAGGTTCCGGAAATATTGGCGCGACCAATGTTTTGCGCTCGGTCGGTCTGGTACCTGCCATTGTTGTAATAATTGCTGACCCGCTTAAAGGCTTCCTGGCAGCCTTTATCCCTAAAATGCTGGGCATGGACCCCTGGGTGGTTGGACTAGCTGCCCTTGCTGCAGTAATCGGTCACAACTTTAATATCTTTCTGAGGTTTCGCGGGGGCAAAGGGATAGCAACGACACTTGGCTCTTACCTTGCTATTGACCCCTTACTAACCCTTTTTGCAGCTATTGTAGGCATAGCGACCATTGCCTTAGGACGTATGGTTTCCCTAGGTTCCCTTATAGGGTTGTTGGCAGCGCTCCTCTTATTTTTGTATAAGGGCGTGTATGTCTGGCCCCAATTTTTTGTACTTACGGGCTTTTTAGTTTTGGCTTTTGTGCGGCACTGGTCAAATATACAAAAGCTGGCAAAAGGTACCGAGCGGCGTATTGGGCAAAAATCAAGCTAGGCAAAGTGAGTGCTGCTCGAGTCCAACCTTCTAAACGCAAAGAGGTAAAGAAAAGTTAAAAGCCTCTGACTAGGAGTTGATATGATTGATTTTTTGGTGGTAAGTCCGCATCCGGATGATGCAGAGTTAGGTATGGGAGGCTGTTTGGCTAAGGCCAAGGCGGAGGGCTACCGCACAGGCATTATTGATTTAACCAGAGGGGAAGCAGCTACCAAA
Organism: Trueperaceae bacterium; assembly: GCA_020431825.1. GTDB lineage: Bacteria > Deinococcota > Deinococci > Deinococcales > Trueperaceae > JAHEBB01. Next base: position 53,220 of record JAGQHN010000020.1, read on the forward strand.
GGCAGCCCCGAGGAAAGAGCGAAAGAAGCCGCTGCCGCAGCAGAAATCCTTGGTTTAGATGTAAGGCGTAATTTAGGATGGCCAGATTCGCGCATTATGGACAGCGAAGATCGCAGGTTACACTTAGCGAGTGTTCTGAGAGAGTTACAGCCTCGAGTTGTCGTTGCCCCTCATCACAATGATCGTCACCCAGATCATGTGGCTGCTGCGCACATAGTGCCAGCAGCGGTGCATCTTGCGGGCTTAAAAAATAGCCCTTTGAGTGGAGAACCCTTTAAACCCGAGAATTTATTTTTCTATATGGGCAATGGCCCCTATGAAGCCACCCTCATTGTAGATACCAGTGACTATATAGAAACCTGGGAAGCAGCTGTGCGCTGTTATGACAGCCAGTTCACTGGCGAAGCTGCCTCTGAGACCGTCACGCCAGATGTTTACCGACGTCGCCGTGGTCGGGCAGCCTACTGGGGAACGTTTATTGGTGCAGCCTACGGTGAACCCCTGTGGACGCCAAGACCAGTAAAGTATGAGCTTTTTTAACTCTGCTGTTACACTGGGATGAAAATTGATTGTATAAGCTGAAGGAACAGTTGGCGATTCGGTGTCCTATTAAAATTTCAATCATAAGCCTCAGAAATTTCCAAGTCCTTGATAAAGTAGACTTATGAATTTTACTGAGGCAAAAACGCTTGCGGTTCAGTTGCTGGATGATTACCAATTGAAGGATTGGGTATTTAAATTTGACCATGCCAAAAGGCGCTTTGGAAGCTGTAACTACACCTTAAAGCAGATAACCCTTTCAAAACATCTGACAGAGCTAAATAGCGAAGAACAGGTGCGTGAAACCTTGCTGCATGAAATTGCTCATGCTCTTACCCCAGGCGATCATCACGGAAAGCGCTGGCAGGCGAAGTGTCTCGAGCTTGGCATAAAGCCAGAGCGTTGCTACAAGAGTCAAGAGGTTAATCAGCCGACTGCAAAGTACTTTCTTTACTGCTCGAGCTGTGAGCTGAAAGTGCCGCGTTTGCGTAGAAGCAACAGGGTTTTTGTCTGTAAAGCTTGTTGCCAAAAGTATAACCAGGGCCGATTAACGGAGAAGTTTAAGCTCGAGTGGCAGACTGCCTGAAATAATTGCTGAGCTTAACCTCATTTTTGCAAATGATGATTTGCATTCATATTCTCAGACTTTCCTGCTAGATTAGCGGGTATTGTGTTCGATCTTACGCATCTCATTCAAACGTTTTCCTATCTGGGGCTTTTTATCATTGTTTTTGCAGAGACAGGTCTGCTGATAGGTTTTTTCTTGCCTGGGGATAGTTTGCTTATAACCGCAGGCTTGCTTGCTGCTGAAGGCAGCTTAAATCTGTGGGGTGTCGTGGCTGTTTGTGTGCTGGCGGCTATTATAGGGAACATTGCCGGGTATCTCCTGGGGTTTAAAGTTGGCCCGCTTTTATTTAGCCAGCCCAAATCTCGTTTGTTTAATCCTGAGCATGTGCAAAAGACCCATGATTATTTTGAAAAGCATGGCCCTAAGACCATCATTCTGGCGCGCTTTATCCCAATTATTCGTACCTTTATTGCGACCATTTCAGGAATTAGTGGTATGGGCTTTGAGAAATTTGCGCTTTACAGTGTGGTCGGTGGTCTTCTGTGGGGTGCAGGCTTGCCGATAATTGCCTACTATCTCGGACGAATGATTCCTGACCTAGATAAATACCTGCTGCTGGTTATTGGCGTTGTTATTTTGGTGTCATTTATACCTGTGGGGCTCGAGTTTCTAAAACACCGTAAATTGGCAAAAGTACCTAATAAATAAAAAAGGCCGGATTTGTAATGTCCGGCCTTCTAAGTTTTTTGATTCCCTAGCGAGCAAACGTAAACCAGTTACTGTTTTCTTCATAATCATCAACAACTGTTGTGAGATTATCTGACTGGAAAGTGCAAAACAAGTTGTTAACTTCCTGCCTGAGATTACTCAGACTGTTCTTTATGAGATCAGCACGGAAGCCGCGTTCACCAAGATTGCTGACCATATCAAAAGTAACCAGTCTGGAAACAACCTTGCCAAGATCAACCAGTTTGCGCTGAGGTAACTGCATATCCAGTTCCACATTAAACAGGTCAGAAAATGCCTCGCTGGCCCTCAGAGTTAGAGGGTACTGTTTGATGAACTTTTGTAAGTTGCTCAGTTTGTCACGGCGCATCAGCTTAAGGGCGGATTCAGCAATCTGAGTATAGAGCAGATCATTTGAGCCTTCAAAAATTTGGAATGGACGTGAATCTACCGTTGCTCGTCCGGCAATATGATTCAGGCGGTAACCTTTGGCGCCGACCAGTTGCAAAAGTGACTGAGACGCTTCTTGCATGAGATCGGTGACGACCGTTTTAATTGAGTTCGCCTCGAGCCCCCTGCCTGACAGGTCTTGCTCGAGCCCACCGTTTTCGCTGCCGTGCATGCACAGGGCAGAACAAATGGTAAAAGACGCCTGTAAACGGCTTAGCCTGTCTTGTACCTGATCAAACTCAAAGAGGCTCTTGCCACCAACAAAGCGCGTTTTGCAGTGTGCCAGGGCTTCATCAAGCATGCGTTGTAAAAAACCCATGCCCATGCCAGCAAATTGAATGCGGCTGCGGTGTAAGAGGTCTAGCATCATCTTGATGCCAGTAGATTCAGGCTCGAGCTTGTGCAATGCGGGTACATGCACATCTATTTTGTTGCGCCCGTAGGGAATCATGTAAAGCCCTAAATTTTCGTAAACCTCTTCAACATCTATGTGCTGGCGAGGGTCATTCATATCACAGACAAAAAAGTCAATGTCACGCTTTAGGCCGCGCTCAGGCGTTTGCTCTCTGGCAGTTACCAGCCAGTAATCAGCCCAGCCAGTTAAGCCTCCCCAGTGCTTGGTTCCCTGAATATGATACTCCCCAAACTCTTCGGTGTAACTGGTTTGCATATTGAGGGCATCTGAACCAAAATCGGGTTCGGTTATCATAAGTCCGCCCATTGCTTTTTCCTGAAGAAAACGCCTGAAGACACTCGTCTTAAGGGCTTCCTGACCGTACTTGGCGACAGGTTGAACAAAGAGGGCATAGTTAATGCCAAACATCAAAGATAAGCCCAGCGCTTCATAAGAGGCCGCTGAAAGTAGCGCCATACTCTCAGAAGGCAAGCCGCCTCGTCCACCAAACTTGGCAGGAATAAAGGCAGAAAAAGGATTGGTTGACATGATTTCTCTTAGGACAAAGGGGGGTAAACCACGTTTGGTTCCCAGATGGTCAATATCGGCGCGACCTTGAAAAACGTGTTGGAGCTTAGATTTAAATGCGTCTAAAAAATCTGCAAAGGGTTGCTGGGTACTGCCATTGGCAGGCAGGCTCGAGCCTAGAGTCAAAGATGTCATAGATGAAACCCCCTAATAAATATGCAGTTAATGGGGGAGAAAGGGGCAAGGTTTTTCATATCTCTGCACTATAGCAGTCCTGAGCGCTCATAAACGTAAAAGTATGCGCTTTTTTAAGCTTAAGCCTTTGCTCATCAATTGCATCGGATTATTACCCTTTGATTTTGGACAAACAAAAGGTTGCTAAAAGCTTCACCGTTTCAGTTAGCTAATGCTCGAGTAAATATTGGCTGACAGCTTTTTCTAGAGTGTTTGCATTGCCGTCAAGTTCTCTAGAATAGGTTTGTAGAAAGGGAGAAAGATAGGGTCTGCCTGTTTCAAATTGTCGCCGATTTAGTCGGCCAATGGGTCCAACATTTGCTATATAAACGTCATTCATTGCGTTTAAGGCGGCTTCGCGG
>JAGQHN010000210.1 GCA_020431825.1 Trueperaceae bacterium
CTTTACCTGATGTAAGGCGAGGGTTTTAGACTACGAGTTGCGTCACACTCTCGGAACCAATCAAAATTGACACTCGTAACGTTACGCGATACAACAGGCATTGATGAGCTAATCTCTTGATTGAAAGCTTTCGCCATAAAGGACTTAAAGAATTTTATGAAAGCGGTAAGACTGCAAAACTTGATACACGTTATCTTGCGAAATTGAAACTCATTCTTTTTCGTCTGGACAGGGCAGAAGAGATTGAAGATATGCGCTACCCAGCTTCAGGTTTGCACGGCCTAAAAGGTAATTTAGAAGGATTCTATGCTGTAAAGGTAATGAGAAACTGGCGATTAATATTTCGGTTTGAAGATGCGAATGCCTTTGACATTGATCTAATAGATTATCACAAAAGATAATAAGGAGAGAAAACATGCCGATGTTTAACCCACCTCATCCTGGAGAAGTCTTAAAGGGTCTTTACCTTGATGATATGGAGCTAACAATTACTTATGCCGCTGAAGCCCTTGGGGTAAGCCGCAATAGCCTTTCGCGTGTAGTGAATGGCAAAGCGGCAATCTCGCCTGAAATGGCGTTTAGGATTGCGAAAGCCTTTGGTGGCACAGCGAAGTCTTGGCTGAACATGCAACTCGAGTACGATTACTGGCAGACAGAACGTAGCATTGATGTTTCTCATGTGAAGGTGCTTAAAGTTGCAGAAGAAGGGGACCAAGTCTAAAATTCTTGATCATTTGCTTCACAAACTTCGCTGTCCTGTAAACTGGCGGTTGTGACTAAATATAGTTTGGCTTCGGGCATAAGTTTAGATGTAGAGCAGCAAGGTCAGGGTTCAAAGACCATAGTTCTACTTCACGGACTGGCATCTACAAAAAATATCTGGCATTTTTGCCTTGACGATCTAGCAAATGAAGCAAGGATAGTTTATTTTGATCAGCGTGGTCACGGTTTAAGTTCTAAACCCGAGCAGGGCTATAGCTGGAAGGATATGTGCGCCGACCTTAAAGCCTTACTTGATGGTTTGGGACTAGAACAAATCACTTTGGTAGGTCACTCCTGGGGTGCAGATGTCGCGCTAAACTTTGCCGCAAATTTTCCAGGATATTTAAAAAGCCTTTGTTTGGTTGATGGGGGCATTATAGATTTTCAAAGGCATCTAAGTTGGACAGAGGCAGAACAACTCCTGTCACCACCTGACAATGATGGTCAAAGTAAAGAAGACCTAGTTGCGCAGTTTCCAGATTGGCTGGGCCCTGCCTGGAAACCGTCGTTTGAGCCAATCCTTTTATCCTTATTTGAAGAACAAGCTAATGGAACCTTGAAACCACGTTTAGGCAAAAAGCAGCATATGGAAATTGTGCGTGCTTTATGGGAAGAAAAGCCTGTTGAGCTTTATAGCAAAATCACCTGTCCTACAACCATCCTCATGGCAGTACCACCAGAGCCATATGATGACTACACCCAGCGTTTGGTTAGCTATAGAAAAGAGGGACTGGAAGAGGCTAAAAAGCATTTAGGTCAGCTTAAAACAGTTATCCTGCAAAACACCATTCACGACATCCCCCTTCAACGACCAGATCTTTTAGCAAAAGTAATTGTAGACTTGCTTTAGCGCAGTCTCACGTCTAGGGCGTCTCTTAATCCGTCACCAAGCAGATTAAAGCCTAAAACAGTTATAAATATTGCCAGACCTGGAAAGCCACTTATCCAGGGTGCTTCTCGCAAATAACTTCTCCCGGCAAAAAGCATACCTCCCCAGCTTGGTGCAGGAGCAGGGGGACCCAAACCCAAAAAAGAAAGGCCCGCCTCTGCCAGGATAGCTGAGGCAATCCCAGCTGTCGCCAGTACGATTACAGGAGATAATACATTTGGTATCAGGTGCTGAATAATGATGCGCAAATCACTTACCCCAAGTGCTCTTGCTGCCTGAACATAGTCGGATTGTTTTACAACAAGTACCTGTGCTCTAACGACTCGAGCCATATAGGGCCAGCCAGCTAAACCCAAGGCCAGAAAGCTATTGACCACACTTGGTCCAAGCGCAACGACAAGTGCCACTGCCAATATTACAAAAGGAAAAGCCAGAATAAGTTCCACGAAACGCATTAAAAGCGTATCTAACCAACCCCCATAATATCCGGCAGCTAGACCTATAGAGAGGCCTATAGTCAAGGCAATAAGCTGGGAAACTAGACCCACTGTCAAAGATAACCTTGCTCCGTAAAGAACACGGCTAAAAATATCTCTCCCTAAGTCATCTCCGCCCATAAGATGAGTAGCATCCGGTTTAGCCAGATAAATATCATAATTAATTTCTAGAGGGGCCATTGGGCTGAAATAGCTGGCAAAGACGGCACAAAGAATGACCAATGTAACTATTATTAAGCCCAATAAGCCAGCAGGATTCTTAAGCATTTTTTTGAGCAGCTTAGTCATACCGAACCTGAGGGTTTAAATAGGCATAAAGTAGATCAACCGTAAGATTAACCAGAGCGTAACCTAAAGCCACTAGTAGGACGATTCCCTGAATAAGCGGGTAATCTCTGGCCTTAATTGCATCGACCAAAAGACGGCCCAAGCCAGGGCGGGCAAAGATCACTTCTACAAGAAGCGCTCCCGTAATCAAATCACCAAAAGACAATCCTATGACGGTAATAATTGGAATAAAGGCATTTTTCAAGGCATGTTTCTGCAATACACGTAAACGGTTAATGCCTTTAGCCTTTGCCGTCCTTATATAGTCCTGGTTTAAAACCTCGAGCATCGTCGAACGCGTGAGCCTGGCAAAGAGTCCAGCCGAACCCGGTGCCAGGGCCAAAGTAGGCAAGATTAGGTTTATTCCGCCACCCCCACCACTTATGGGAAACAGACCAAGGCGTAGGCCTAGATAGAGTTGAAGTTGAAAACCTAACCAAAATACCGGAACAGAGATGGCCGCAAGGCTAAGGCCAGTCAACAAATAATCAAGCCAGCTCTGCCGCCAGGCTGCCGAGGCTATACCCACAGTAATACCTAAAAGAGCTGCTAATATGACTGCCGTACCCGCGAGTAGCAGCGTCTGTGGCAAAACCGCACGAATGACTTCCCAAACAGGCTTTTTATATTGAAAACTTGTTCCCAGGTTTCCCCGAGCTAATTGTCCAAGAAAAATGACCAGCCGCTTTGCTAAGGGCTGGTCCAGACCAAATTCAACGCTTAAGCGCTCTTTCATCTCAGGTGTCCCTCTGACACCTAGTAAGATTTCAACAGGGTCTCCCGGAATAACTTGAAAGAGCAAGAAAACCATTATGGATATGCCTAGCAAAAGCGGTAAAAGTTGTAAAAGACGACGCGCTAAAAAGCTAAGCATTTTAGGATTTATTTGCTAGCGTTTTCTATATGAATAACCCCTAAACTATCGATAAATACCCCTTCGACCCCAGGAGCAACCGCAAGCACAGCGTGACTCGAAGTTAAGGGTAAGATAGGGGCATCTTCCAAAATGATTTCTTCAATGCGCTTATAGAGAGCATTGCGCTCATCACCATTAGGCAAGGTAACTGCCTCTAGAGCCAGAGCGTCAAGCTCTTCATTTTTATAACCAGCCAATTCAAGAGATCCAGCCTGCGTGACATTAAAGGTTACAAAGGCGTCAGGGTCAGTATAATCAGCACCCCAGACAATGCGGCCCATATCCAGTTCGGCATTATCAAGTCGTGAAATATAAAGGCCAAATTCAAGTGTTTCTATATTAAGCGTTATTCCTATCTTGGCCAAATCTGCCTGTACGGCCTGTGCTACCCGCACGCCTACATCATCGGTTTCAAAGGTCAAAGTTATTGGTTCAGCTAAGCCATCTGGGTAGCCTGCTTCGGCTAATAGCGATTTGGCTTTTTCAGGGTCGTAGCTATAGCCTTCTAAATCATCAGAACGTCCTGGAATGCCTTCGGGAAATAAGCGGCCAAGCGGTGCCCCTAATCCTTGTAAAACAATATCGGCAATAGCTTCGCGGTTAATGGCATAGTTCATTGCCTGCCTAACTAAGACATTATCAAGGGGAGAGCGTGTTTGATTAAAACGGTAATAGGTTGTTACCAGGGTATCTTTTTCCTGTACACTTACTCCGGCAGGCGGGTCAGTACGGTAACGACGAACATCTGAGGGGGGTACCATGAGATGGTCCAGATTTCCTGCCTCAAACTCGAGTACTTGAGCACTTGTTTCAGGAATGACCTTAAAAACAATTCGGTCAATGCCTGGTTTTTCACCCCAGTAACCGTCATAAGCTTCAAGGACAATTTCACTCCCTTGCTCACGCGAAACAAATTTATAGGGTCCTGTTCCCATGGGCGTTTCACCTAAATCTTCAACCGATGGGTCAGAAATAAAGGCTGGGAAGAAGGCAAGCGAGGCCAAAAGAACTGAGTTGGGCTGACTTAGATTAATCTGTAGCGTCTGATTATCGATCACGGAAATACCGCTAATTGAGCAGCAGTTTTCTTGTGCCTCTGCTAAGCCTTCAACGCTGCTAAATAGAAAGGAATAGTAATTTGAAGGGTTGGTGAGCTGACGTTCTAAGGCTTCTTTAACGATTTCGGCAGTAACTGGACTACCATTATGGAAAGTGACACCATTCTGTAAGCTAAAGGTGTAGCTCAGGCCGTCTTCAGATACATCCACTGATTTTGCCAGGCCTGGTACTGGTAGACCTGTTTCAGGGTCAAGCTGCATAAGAGGCTCATAGATGCGGTTGAGAATATTTAAGGTAACTGCTCCTTGCAAAATTGCAGGATCTAGGGTAGGCGGATCTGCTTCGAGGGGGAAGTTATAGGTGCTTTGTCCAAAGCTAATCCCCCACAGAAATAAAATACTGGCAGTAATGACTTGTAGCAAGACTTTCATTTCCTTACCTCCAAAATCTTTCCAAGTTATTCTACGCTATTGGTATTTGTTTTGGTTTTTCTTTTCACTTACTTTTATATGCGGCGAGTTTTTTATTTGAGGGCAATTATGGACTTGAAAATAATAGTTCTGTCAATTTAACCTCACTTTTTAGAAAGGCTCGCTTGCTTAACACCTCTATCTAAAAAGCTCTTGAAAGCAAAAAACAAAAAAGACGAGCCCTAAAGACTCGTCCTTCTATAAAAGTTGACTTTAAAAAGCAGCGATGGCAGGAGGGGTTTCTAAACTGATCTGGAAGTTTAAGCCAGTTAGATCAACATTAGTGCTGAAGTTTCCATAGAGTACTAGAGTGGCTTTAGGACTGTCAGAACCACCGGCACCGATGAAGCTCAGGAGCTTATTGACATCA